>JASHOJ010000221.1 GCA_030041155.1 Candidatus Binataceae bacterium
ACATGGCGCAGATGAACCGGCTGATGAATCCAAATGTCGAGACCGTGTTCGTGTTTGCAAAGGCAAGCCTGTTCTTCAGCGCATCACGGCTGATAAGAGAGGTCGCCGGATACGGGAAAAAAGTGCCGGAGCTGGTGCCGGATTTGGTGATGGAGCGGTTGCGCAAGAAGCTCGGCGTCGAATAATCGCGCGGGCGCCGCGATCTCTAAAATTCCTCTCCCGCGGTTTGTCGCGGGGGAGGATTTTTAAAGATAGTCCTCTGTGGAAGAAACCCGGGAGAAGAAATCGAGGAGGATTTAAGAGGTAGTCCCACACGCCACTACGCGCGGTTTTTTCGCGGGCTCGCTCCCGCTAAACTCATTCAATACTCTCGCGCGACCTGGGAGTGGCGTCAGATTTTTCATCGCTATAGCGCTGATTTTTGAAAGCAATGATCAAATTAAATCGCCGCATCGCAGAGCTGAAACCATCCGCCACGATGGCCGCGGAGGCGCGCGCCACCGAAATGAAGGAAAAGGGTATCGATGTAATCTCGCTTGCCGCCGGCGAGCCCGATTTCGACACCCCCGAACGGATCAAGGAGGCGGCGCGCCGCGCGCTCAAAGAGGGGCGGACCAAGTACACGACGGTCAGCGGAATTACCGACCTGAAGAAGGCGATCGCGGCGAAACTCAAGCGCGATAATCAACTCGATTACGAACCCGGCGAGATCATGGCGTCGGCGGGATGCAAACAGGCAGAGGCCAACGTGATCGCGGCGCTGTTCGACGAAGGCGACGAGGTCATCATCCCGACTCCCGCCTGGGTGAGCCTGGCCGCGATGGTTGGGCTGTCAGGCGCAAAGCCGGTGCTGGTGCCGTGCCCGGAGAGCGCCGGATTTCTGCTTCGGCCCGACGATTTGAAGCGCGCAATCACGCCGAAAACGCGCGGCGTGATCCTGAATTCGCCGTCGAATCCGACCGGCGCGGTTTATAGCGCGAGCCATCTGGGCGAGATTGCTAAAATCGCTCTGGATGCCGACCTATGGATGCTGTCGGACGACGTATACGAACACATCTCGTATGACGGGCTGCCGCCGCATATCTTCCGCGTCGAGCCGCGGCTCAGGAACAAGGGGATCGTGTTCAACTCGCTGTCCAAGACCTATGCGATGACGGGATGGCGAATTGGATTTGCGGCTGGACCGAAGGAAGCGATAACAGCGGCGGCGCGCCTGCAAGGACAGAACAGCGGGAATCCGAACTCGATTACGCAATTCGCGGCGATCGAGGCGCTGACCGGTCCTCAGGACGACGTGCGCAAGATGGCTGAGGAATTCCGCGCCCGGCGTTCACTGGTGGTCGATCGGGTGCGTGCGCTCAAGGGATTCAAGCTGCCGAACGTTCCGCAGGGAGCGTTCTATGCGTTTCCGAATATCAGCGAGCTTATCGGCAAGTCGGTGGGCGGGCGCACGATCGAGAGCGGAGACACGATGGCCGCGATAGTGCTCGATGAGGCGAAAGTCGCGATGGTGGGCGGCAACGACTTCGGCGCGCCACATCACGTGCGAATCTCGTATGCGGCCTCGCGCGAGAACTTAAGCGCCGCCTTCGATAGACTGGCGGACTTTCTGAAGAAGCTAAATTAAACGCGGCGGCGTATCATCTAGCTTCTCCCTGAATTCGCCAATTCAGCGGCGCGAATCTCAAATCCGGCCTCGAACACCGCGCCCGGCGCGAGCGTCAGCATCCCGGCATCGATTCCGCGCGAGTTAAGATTGAAAGCGTCGGGCGCGCAGGTGTAAGGCTCGAGCGCGACGACCGGCTTATCCGGCGGCGCGTAGACCACCAGGTCGCGGAACTGAGGGTCGGCGCGAATCTCGATCGCGCATCGCGCCGCGCGATCGATCAGCCGCGCGCAGGGGCGCGAGGGATCGCGCGCGGAATCGAGCTGGAACACGTCGTCATAGGTGTGCGCGTCGAGCGGGCGCGGCGCGGAGAAGTCGAAATCACCGGCGGCCGCGATTGGCGCTCCACTTGGAATCAGCTTCGCATCGAGCGGCCACCTTGATTTTGCCGGCTGAGCCTCCACTTCGATCGCGTCGCGAGCGCCATGCGTTTCCAGCGGAGCGTGGAAATAAGGATGCGCCCCGATGCCGAACGGCATCGCGCTCGCGCCGGAATTGCGCACACTAAAACGCACGCGCAATCCGCCGCCGACCTCCAGATCAATTTCCAGCACGAACGGGAACGGCCAGATCCGCGTAACCGCCGCGTCGGTGGACGAGTCCAGGCGCATCCGGACGCGATCGATGCCGCGACTCATCACCTCGAATGCGCAATTCCATACCAGGCCGTGAATAGCATGTCCGCGCGCGGGTTCATTGATCGGCAGATGGATTTCGCGTCCGGCGAAAGTGAATACTCCGTTTCTGATGCGCCCCGGCCACGGAAACTGAATAGGCATTCCGCTGCGAAACGGATGCGCTCGCAGAGATTCGGCGCTCTCGGGCGCGGCTATCAAGTCGAGCGCGCCGACTTGGTAGCCGAAGCATTGGCATCCCATTTCCGGAGCGAACGTAGCGTGTTCGCCGCGAGCCTCAATTACCACCAGCTCCATATTTGCGGATTGTAGTTGCGAGCGCGGGCGCGCTCCATCGGGAAAGCGGCGCCGGGAGGGGGATGCGAGTTTCGGCGCGGCGATAATTCAGGCGGTCAGGATCAATCAGTCGTGATTGTATTGGATCGGGGAGGCAGGATGCTCGTTTCGCGCAATCAGCGCTCTATCAAGCCGTTTCGCTTGCGCGCGCGGCGCGACCGAACTGACCGCGCCGAGCCCGACAGATCGTCAGGACCGGTCGCGAGCGCCCGGGCGTCCGCCGCCTGAACGATCGTTGCTGCGCGCCTGCGCCTCATTGACGCGAATCGGCCGACCCTTGATCTCGCGCCCGTTGAGGTTCTTGATCGCGGACTCGGCGGCGTCATCCGACGCCATTTCGACAAATCCGAAGCCACGCGAGCGGTTGGTTGCACGATCGATGATCACCTGTGCGCTGTCGACCGTGCCCGCTTCCGAAAACGCATCGTGCAGATCCTGGTCAGTCACAGTCCAAGCCAGATTTCCGACATACAGTCTGCGACCCATTAACTTCTCCCCGGCGCTCCTCCATATCCTTCCCCGTCCGCCGGACAGCAGCGGCTGTGCTGACACGCTACGATACCGTTATAAACATATCGGGCGAGGTACAGTCGATGGTGCGCACCTCTTAAATCGCTACCGAGAGCTTATACCATCGGGACTGACGCAAGAACAGGTCCGATAACATGTCAAGTTGTTAATTGAGACTGATGTTCCGTAAGCAGGGAACAATTCATTGGTCTCGGACGCAGTATCGGTATCGATCAAGGTAGCTCGGAATTGGTAAATATCGCTCAAAGTACCGGAACATCAGCGGATCACTATCGTCTCTCTTAGTAAATAGTGGACTTTACGGTGACTTGACTATTTTTTGAGCGATTGGCAAACTGCCGCCTAAATCTTAGGCAAACCTCAGCCCGTAAGCAGTCACCTGCAATGGGATGAGCGGCATGCCCTTCGACGTGATCAACTCAGCATCGGGATAGCAGCTCTATTTCGCAGAGTTGAATGTCGCGTTCCTGAGTTATTAACGGACTCTGCGGTCCGGAAAGGTGGGTGTCTTCTGAAAATCTCCTCGATGATGGGGGTCGCGACAGCGTCTATCGGCATGGACGATACGCTCAGCGCACAAGGACCAGGTCGCTCCGCCGTTGCGAGCGCCGAATCTCAGTGCGGTCGCGCGAATCATCAGATCATCGGGACAGACTATCGGATTTTGGAAATAGATATCGGAATGAAATGCTTTGCCATCGGCGCGATACGCAGGGACAGATTGCTTATGGCGAGAAGCTATTTTGCGCTCAGGTCCGGGGAATAGCCTATCATCTGAGTATACTGTTCGCGTGCGTCCGCTTGTGAAGCATATTTTTATTGGTGTACGGTAACAAGAAACACAACATCTAGTCTGGAATCGCAGGGAGATTGGGTAGATGCCACGGAAAAACCAAGCCGGAATCTCGTCCGCCTTCAAGCACGTACAACAGCAGGCGCGCGGCCTGCTCGGGCAGTTGCATCGGCAGATCAGAACCAAAGAAGGGGAACTTCGCCTGCTCAAAGCGGAGGAAGCAAGCCTGAGCAGCCTCCTTGATCGCTCTGGCAGCGGACGACAGGCGACCCGTCTGGCCGAGGGCGGCGCCATCCAGGGCGGAAGCAACGGAAGAATCAACTGGCGAGCGGTGTTGCAGCAGCTTCCAAAACAGTTCAGGGCTTCGGATGTGCGCAGAGTCCGCGGCCTTAAGAGCAAGCGCCCTTCTGAGATATTTGCCGCGATCACCCGCTGGATCGATGCTGGCCTCGCTAAGCGCCGTTCACGCGGCGTGTACGAAAAGATGTAGTCAGTTGCTATATCAATTCGAGCCATGAAGACTCGCCGGCCGCGCGGCTTCTGGCCCATTGTCCAAGCGCTGAAAACTACCACAGCGCGAGTTAGATCCGAATCACCACGGTGACGGTCAAGACGATTGAATGGCGCGCCGATTCGGTGCGGATGCTCGATCAGCGTGTGCTTCCCACGCGCGAGGTGGTGCGCGCGTATCGCGACTATCGCGGCGTGGCAGCCGCGATCCGCAGCATGGTGATTCGCGGCGCACCCGCGATCGGCGTTGCCGCCGCGATGGGCGTTGCGCTCGGCATCCGCGGAACCGCAGGAGATGCGGCGCGCAAACGCTTTACGATCGTGGCGGCGACGCTGCGCGCCACTCGTCCCACAGCGGTCAACCTCGCGTGGGCGCTGGAGCGGATGCGAGCCGTGCTGGAGGCGAGCCTCGACCTCGATGCGGCGCGGCTGTTTGCCAGGATGCGCGCCGAAGCAATAGCTATTTGCCGCGAAGATATAGAGGTAAATCGCGCGCTCGGCGGCTTTGGGGCACAGCTACTCGGCAATCCGGTCACGGTGCTGACGCATTGTAATGCGGGCGCGCTTGCGACCGCCGGCTATGGAACCGCGCTTGGCGTGATTCGCGCCGCCCGCGAAGCCGGAAAAAAGGTGCGGGTCTATGCCGACGAGACGCGGCCGTTCCTGCAGGGCTCGCGGCTAACCGCGTGGGAACTAAAGAAGGATCGCATTCCGGTCACGGTTATCGCGGACAATATGGCAGCAACCGTGCTTTCCCAGGGTAAGATTGGAGCGGTGATAGTCGGCACCGACCGCAC
>JASHOJ010000222.1 GCA_030041155.1 Candidatus Binataceae bacterium
GGCGTAGTCGGCGAGATTGCGCAGAAGCTTTCGTTTCAGCGGATCCGCCAGGATCGAGCGCTCGACCTGCTTTGGGTCCGGAAGCGGCGGCATCGCGCGGTTGACGATCACCGCGCGCACGCGCATACCCGCGCGGGCGAGCGCCGCCACGAACTCGCACGCCTGGCTGACGGGGCCGGTTTCGGCGGTGGTGACGACGAGCGTCGCGGTGTCCTCTGCCCGCAGCATCGCGTTCGCACGCGCCGCGCGCTCGGCAAAGCCTTCGTACATCCCCTCGAAGCTGCGCACGAACTCCTGCACATCGGATAGAAGCCGAAGTCCGGTGATTCGATCGAACGCGGTCAGGACCGCGCGCGCCGCGATATCCACAATACTGCCGCGCAGCATCCCGGCGGGCGCGCCGAGCAGAGTAACCGCGCGCGAACCGAGCAGGTCGAGCAGGCGTCGCGGCGCGTCGAGAAAATCCAGCGCCTCCGCGGCGGGCGGAGTATCGAGTACCATCAAGCCGGCGGTCGAATCGGCCTCCAATTCGAGCAGCTTTTCTATCGCCATGTAGTCGGCGACGCCGGCCAGCGCGGCCGAGAGGTTGCGATAGATTCGCCCGCTCATGATCGCGTCGGCGGCGGCGGAGGTTGGCGCATAGCGCCGCACGATCGCGTCGAAGGTGGATTTTGCGTCGAGCCGGAGCGCCCGCAGACATCCAGGAGAGCGCTTGGAAATCAGTGCGGAGGAGCGTCGGGAGCCGCGCAAGGAAGAATGTGAGGAGGAGCGTGCGGAAAATCGTGGTGAAGATTGTGCAGAGGATTTCGACACGGCGCCGAGCGGGATCTCGCGCGGCTCGGACGCATCACCGTCGAGGCCCAGGGCGTCGAGCAGACGCGGCGCGGGGTCTACCGTCATCACGTCCACCGCGCGTCCGCTGAGGGCGGCTTGCACCGCCAGCGCGGCGCTGACAGTCGTCTTGCCGACGCCGCCGGGACCGAGACAAATCGCGAGGCGAAATCTGTCGAGTTCGAAGCCAACGCCGGTGGAATTTTCGGTCTGGTTCATGAGGCTTTCAGGATCGGCGCGAGCTTCGCACCGAGTTGCGCAACTTCGGCGGGTCCGATCCGCGCGGAATAAAGCATCGGGAGCTCGAATGAGTCAATTTTGGCGTCCGCGAGCCTGCGCAGCGCGCGCCGCGCGTTTGCGCGATCATCCTCGCGCCGCCGGGCGAGCCTGAGATGAGCTTCCAGGCCCGGAGCATCGGCGATCGCGCAAAGCTCCGGGGTGCGGAAAACCGCGGCGGGCGTGCGATTCACGATCGCGCACAAGGGCGCGATGGCGAGCTGATTCTTTAGCGCTGCCGCAAGCTCCAAAGCCTCGCTCACCGCCAACTCCTCGGGTGTGACCGTGATTATCACGCCGAAGCGGTTGGAATCGGTAAGCAGCGTCTCGATTCCAAGCGCAAGCCGCGCCAGCGAACCGACCGGCGCAATTCCCTTTACTCCGGAGGCGACGGTCAAAAGCTCGAGCGCGGTGCCGGTCGCAGGCGCATCGACCACCACGTATCGATCATTAAGCGCAGCGTCGCCCGCCATTATTCGGAGCCGCTCGAGGAGCAGGAAGGCCTCCAAGCCGGGCAGCGCGGCAGTCACATAGCCGAAGGTTCGGCTTCTGAGCATCCGGCGCGAGACAGCGGCGACCGGCACCATTCGCCGCATGAACGATTCAAGCTCCGCGCGCGGACTCAGCGCCACGGCCTCCAGAGTGTCGGTGATGCGAAAGGGTGCGTCGCCTTGCGGACCGCCCTCGTGGCCGTTTACAGGTTTAAGCATCGCGATCGCACTCAACTGACGGTCCAGATCGGCAAGAGTGGTCGGGCGATAGCCTGAGAGCTGACAGGCGAGCGCGGCTGAAACGGTGCTCTTTCCAGTTCCGCCCTTACCGGTGACGAAGATCAGGCGCGGCGGTGTCATCGGAACTGAATCTACGAGCGTATCAGGCGGTAGTAAACCTGATGGATTGAATCGCAATACGCGCGCGGCGCGGGATGCTACAGTCCAGCCGGATGGAATCTGACACCCCGAAATTCAGCAGCATGCTGCTTGCGATCGCGCCCGAGCGGATCGCGATGTTCAAAGCTATCATCGAATCCTATGACAACCTCGCGACGCTTCGGACCGAGGATCCGCGCCGTCACTATCTGCGGCTCACATTCGCGGCCAACCAGGCCGGCGATGTCGAGGATCTCATTGAAGCGCTTGCGCCTGATTTCTCAATTCACCGCCTCGATGCGGATTAATCTGACCTCGGCGCTGACGGCGGAAACTCACTCGCCGCCGCTCGTTCACCAAAGTTGCTGGATGGAAAACCCGAGCGCGAGCACTATCAGCATCGCGCCCGCGAGCCGCTCCGCCGCCGATTCATAACGCGTGCCGAGCCGCGCGCCGAAACTGAGGCCAATCAGCGTGAAAAGGGTGGTGGTGATAGAGACCGTCACCAACAGCGGCAGGAGCGGAACGCCGATGCCCGGCAGGGCGATTCCCACCCCGAGCGAATCAAGACTGATTGATAATGCGGTCATCAGCATCCCGGCGCCGCGAGTGGCGTCGAATTTTTCCTCGCGATCCGAGAACGAACTGCGAAGCATGATAAGGCCGACGATCGCGAGCAGCACAAAGCTTGCGTATGAGGCTGCAACGCCGAGAACCGCGCCCGCCTCCGCACCTAGCTCATAGCCGATCACCTGCATCGCGATTTCCGCGATCGCAAACGCCACTCCGAGCCTCACGCTTTGGCGGGTCCCGAGCCTCATTACGCCGACCGCAACCGAGATCGCGAGCACGTCGAGGCCGACCGCGAATGCGATCGCGACAATCTTCACCACGATTTCAATATCCGCGCTCATACGGTATGACGGTCTTTCATAGCTGGGCTTACGAACCTGTTATGTATTGGAAAGCTGGCGCGCAAAAAACCCCGCGCGGCAGCATCCAGCTTGACGGGTCCGATCGCCGATCTTAATCTCGTCGGAGAAGGCGCCGCGTGACGGAGCTTCCCAAAATCATTCCACTTTTTCCGCTGCCCAATCTCGTTCTGTTCCCCGGCATGAAGGTTCCGCTGCACATCTTCGAGCCGCGCTATCGGCTGATGATCGCCGACGCGCTGCGCGGAGATCGGATAATCGGAATGATGCTGCTGAAGGACGAGGTCGAATCCGACAATCAGACCTATCCGGATGTTTTTAAGGTCGGGTGCGCGGGGCGGATTGGCGAGATCGAGCGTCTGGCTGATGGGCGCTTCAACCTTGTACTCGAGGGTCTCTCGGAATTTCGCATCGCGCGCGAAATTCGCGATCTTCCCTACCGCCAGGCCGAGGTCGAGTGGTGTCCGGTGCCTTCCGGCGCGCTCGACTGCGACTTTGAAACGATGGAGTCGCTGCGGGAGGTTTTGATTCGCTACCTGGGCGAGCCCGCCCGCGACGCGTGGCGGACAGTCGTAGACGAGCGCGGACTCCGGCATGAGGCGCTTATCAACTTCCTGTGCTTCCATCTGGACGTGTCGCCGATTGAAAAGCAGACCGTTCTGGAAGCGCGTGAGGGGCGCGTCGATTGCCTGCTGGACGTCCTCAGTTTCCGGCTGGAAGAGCGAAAGCTGGCTCCCGGCGGACCCGGGAACGGGCAGGAGCGGGTGCAGTAGGGTTTCGGCGGTCGGAGCAATCGGGAAGCTGCGGAAATCGGTGGCAAGAGCGCAACTTTGCACGCCTGATACAGATCTGCTACACTTTTTTCGTGCCGCTTCGCCGCAAAAGGCGCGGCAGTATCGCAGATGGGTTATGCGTTAAATGGCATTTTCGCGCTTTGCAAAACGCGCATTAGTTCGCAAAATGCCAACGATCCGACAATCATCAAGTAAGTAACGCCACTAATCAGTTTTAAAGATCCGCTATTGGTGCGGTGAAACGCCGCACCGAGGGCGCGTCTATATAGGCATATAAATTGCTTGACATTCTGGCGATCAAGCTAGTCGCCCTGCCCGAAAGATCGCTTTTGAACCTCGAACTCGGAGGGCGGGGAAGTTCGAGTTAAGTAGGGCCAAAGTATCATGGAATGGGAAAACTCAGCTCTCGGTACTCTCTTTGTTCCAGACGTTCTAACGCCTGAACAGTTTTATGACAGTCGGCGCGACGATAGCTCGATCCGACCGGTCAAGAAGCTGATGATGGCGATTCTGGAAGACGCGTTGCGATGCTTCCAGAACAACGCGGACGCGAAGAGCGGGTCGCGCAAGCGGCTGTTCCAGGAAGCCGAGCAGTGGTTGTGCGGCGAAGGCGGCGAAGGACCGTTCTCGTTCGAAGTCGTGTGCGAGACCTTGGGAATCGAACCCCAATTTCTTCGCCGCGGATTGCGCGAGTGGCGCAATCAGCAGCTCGCCGGAATCGCGACCAGGCGACTTGCCCGCCGTTCACCGGTGGTGCGCAGCGGCCGAATAAGCGCGCCGTCACGCCGCGACGGCAAGCGCGCAGCGCGCGCCAGCTAAGCGCTGAGGATTCACCGCGCATCGATCCGCGCCGAGCGGCAGGATTAGTTCGCGGTTGACCATACAGACAACGGCGCAGCGAGTATCTGATACTCGCTGCGCCGTTGCATTTCCGCTACGAATTGGCGTGCGGCAACCCTATCGGAGTTGCCGCTCGCGACGCATATTTACTAGTGCGTAGCCGGCGACGCAGCTGCGGCTGGTGCCGTTGTGGTTGTTTGGGAAGAACCATTGGGAGCTGGTACACCAGCGGCGGGAATGGCAACTTTTCGCGGAACGTATCCCGCAGGCGGAGGCGGCACGTAGCCCTTGGGCTGGGTCTTAACCCATTCCTCGCAGGCCGGAATTTCCTCTTCGCTGACAGAAAGTTGCTGCATGATCTGCGCGTCGGTCCATCCGTGACTCTTCAACTCGTGCACGCCCGGACACCTGACTCTGAGATTAAAGTCGCGCGAGGTCTCGGCGACCGAGGCGTTAGCCGGCGCAGCAGCCGCTCCCGCCCCCGCCTGACCCGTGGGCGTCGCGGAGGATGTTTCCGCACCGCCGTGGGTCATCGAGCATCCCGCAACGATCAGCGCCAGCCCACCGGCCAGCATCAAACCAGTCATGAGTCTCATGAAATCCTCCTTCACTCTGAGGGCCTACCCCCGAACCAAGGCCCGCAACCATCTGATCCGCCGCGCGTCCTGTGAAAGCAGCGTCAAAATACACCTAAAAAAAAAATTAGCAAACCCCTACTAACACAATTATAGAGTCTGGAAAAGTACTCTGTTATCGCGCTCAATTCGACGCGCTCGGCCTTCGATTCGAGCATGTTCGAGATGGGCCAAGGTCTCGAAAGTCGCGGCCATCACATGAAAGATCGGCCGCTCTTCGCCACCGAAGACCTGCTGCGCCACTTCGAACGCCGTTTGAGGCTTGCCGCGCACCAAATCGAGCATCTCATCCTCGCGGCACCGGTGATGCTCGATAATCTGGTTGGCGCGATGGCGATGGTCGTGATAAACGCCGCCGTGCGCGGGTAAAATCAATTCCGCATCAAAGCGCTGGACCTTTTTCTGCGACTCGATAAAGTCCCCGAGCGGATTGGCGGCCTCGCCCGCATCGGGATAAATCCCGACATGCGGTGTGATCTTGGGCAGCAGATGATCGCCGACGATCATCACTTTTTCCTTTCGCAGAAAGATTACATTATGTCCGGGCGCGTGGCCCGGCGTCCAGATCACCTCGAATTTCCGGTCGCCAACTTCGATCACGTCGCCATCGTCGATAAACCGATCGGGCTCGGTCACTGGGAAATACATCTGCGTCCCCATCCACGCCGGCCGCATCCCGGACGCGCTGTGCTCCTCGATCGGAAACCCGTGCTTTTCGAAGAACGGGCGCGATTCGGGCCGATCCGCCGGTCCCATCCGCCCGAAAAACAGCATCCGGTCGGCGCGCGCGGCTTCGAGCTTATGGATATGCGTGGTCGCATGGCTGCGGCTGCGAATCTGGCCCGAGGCGCCAAAGTGATCGATGTGATGATGGGTCGCGATCAGCACATCGAGGTCCTCGAGCTCGATCCCGACTTGTCTGAACGTGTCCTCGAGGGTGCCGATACTCTCGGGCGAGTTCATTCCGGTGTCGATCAGAGCCCAGGCGCCGTGACAATCAACCAGGTACACGTTGATGATCGTCGGACGCATCGGCAGCGGCAGGAAAATTTCGTATATGCCGGGGTGGACCTCAACAATTTTGGATGCCATCAGACTCCCGATCGCCGGTTGCGCAGGATCGATTCTCCTTGCGATCCGGCTGTGGTGCGCACGTTGCGTGCGAGTCCGTTGCGGAGAAGCAAATTTGCGGCGCCGACTTGTTCGGGCCGCGCGTCACTCATGCAGTTCATCTTTGACCAGGAAGGTTGCCTTGATCCGCACCCTCCATCGTAGCACTCGATTATTTTCGATGATTGCCGAAATATCCTCGACGTGCGCCGCGTTGATACCTTTAATCGTCACTCCGGCGCGCGAAATCGCAAGCTGGACCGCATCCTCGACCGAGTTGGCTGAAATTCCGGTTAGCTCGATGGTTTTTTCGACCATTGCGAACTCCAGCAGCGCTTCGCGCCCGCTAATAGGCGCGCGGACCTTTAGCGGGCCTGTAATTGACCGGCCGTCGCGGGTGGCGCTACTCTCGCCCTCTGCCTGCTGAATACCGCACAGAGCATTGCGAAACAAGGTAAGTAGAGTCGCGCACCTGCCGCGGCGAATGCGAGCTGGTGAGAATGGACTTCAAGATCGAATCACCCGACGATCAGTCAGGGCTGACTGAATTTATCACCTTCGCGGATAAAATCCGGCCCGAACTGACCGCCAGGTGGCCGGCTCAGACGG
>JASHOJ010000223.1 GCA_030041155.1 Candidatus Binataceae bacterium
GTGCGCGCCCGCGCGCGCCTCGCTGATGACCGGCCGCTATCCGCATCGTACCGGCGTGCTCGACACGCTTGATACGCGCGGCCTCGATCGCCTGGCCTTGCGTGAACGGACCATCGGCGACCTGCTGGCGCATGCGGGATACGCAACCGGCCTGGTCGGAAAATGGCATAACGGCGCGTACGACCGCCGCTATCATCCGAATCGGAGAGGATTTACCGACTTTGCGGGATTCTCCGGCGGATGGCATCCGTACTGGAGCTGGCGGCTCGATCGCAACGGCTCCGTCACCGCCGCGGATGGCCGTTATCTCACCGACGTGTTCACCGAGGAGGCGGTCGCGTTTCTGCGGCGCCACCGTAGCGACCGCTTTTTTCTCCATCTTGCATACAACGCGCCGCATTTCCCGTTTGAAGCTCCCGAGCCGGAGCTGCGGCCGTTTATGGAAAGCGGGAAATTCACCACCGCGGTCAGCGCTATCTACGCGATGCTGCATGCGATGGATACGGGAATCGCGCGGGTGCTCGAAGAGCTCGACTCGCTAGCGCTCGCGGATAATACGCTCGTGATGTTCACGAGCGACAACGGCCCGCAGTTCGGAGGCAAGGGTGACAACTGCACCGATCGATTCAACTGCGGATTTGCTGGGTCGAAACTCTACGTGTACGAAGGTGGAATCCGGCTGCCGATGCTGCTGCGATGGCCGTCCGGTATCGGCGGCGGCGGGCGCTCGCTTGACGCGATGATTCATTTCACCGACTGGATGCCGACCTTGCTTGCGGCCGCGGGCGTCGAAGTCCCGCGCGATCTGCGGCTGGACGGCGTCAATGTTCTGCCAATCCTCAAAGGCGAGCGTGGAAAAGTTCCGGAACAACGCTTCTGGCAATGGAACCGCTACGAGCCAAACGGTGAGTGCAACGCCGCGATGCGCGATGGGAAATGGAAACTGGTTCGTCCTGCAATTCGCGAACTGATGCAGGTCACTCCTGAGGATTTGCGCGCGGACGTTCGATCCAAGTACGAGCCGGAGAATTTTTCCGCCATCAATGACGCCCCGATGCCGGTACGGCATGTCGTCGCCGTGCCTAATCCTCAACTGTTCGACATAGAAGGCGATCCGATGGAGCGCTACGATCTGGCCGCGGAGGATCCGGATCGCGTGTCACGAATGACCGCGGCTCTAGCGCGATGGTTCGAAGAAGTGGAGCGGGAACGGCAGACAATTCGCGATTGAACGGCGCTCGTTCTATCGCGCAGACCTAAGCCGCTCGACGAGCGGAGGCCACTTGTGAGCCCAGGGCCGTGCCGCCTCGAATGCGGCGGACGCGCGCAACACCTTCGGATCGTCGAGATGCCGCCCGATTATCTGCAGGCCGACCGGCAATCCGCTGGCGGTCCATCCTGCCGGCACGGTTGCAGCGGGCTGACCGGTGAAATTCGCGGGGATTGTGAATGCGAGCCAGCTTTCAGGCCTGACGTAACGTCCCGCGATCTTGTCCGGCCCTTGTATCAGAATGGGAAACGGCGGGACGCAGAGAGTCGGCGTCAGCAGAAAATCGAAGCGCTCCATGAAACGCCACATTTTGTTGACAACCGCCTTGCGCGCGATATTCGCGTCGGTGAGTTCCTCGGCGGTCCATGGCCGTGACATCAAATCGACCAGATGAGAAGACATCTCGCCGCCGTGCTGCGCGATCATCCGCCGCATTCCGCGCAAATCGGTCTCGGCGACCATGATCGCGGCGAATGCCGCCGCGGGATTATCCCATCCGGGGTTTGCCTCCTCGACCACGCATCCCAGATCGCGCTCGAAGACTCGCACCGCATCGCGCGCGATCGTGGCAACCTCGGGATCTACCGCGGCGTAACCCCAATCGGGACTGTAGGCGACCCGCTTGCCTCGCAGCTCGACCGGGCGCGCGCACTTAAGCCAGTCTATTCCCTCATTGGGGAGGCTATGCCGGTCGCGCGGATCTGGCCCGGCAACGACTGAGAGCATCAGCGCTGCATCGGTAACAGTGCGGGCCAGAGGTCCATAGCACTCGATCGATTCCCATCCCGACGCGCCCGGATAGCGCTCGTCGCGTGCGCCAGGATAGAGCGGAATTCGTCCAAACGACGGCTTGATTCCATAGAGACCGCAATGTGACGCGGGAATCCGAACCGAACCGCCACCATCGCTGCCGAGCGCGAGCGGGCCGGCGCCGATTGCAACCGCCGCGCCCGCCCCGGCGCTCGAGCCGCCGCTGGTCATCGCAAGGTTCCACGGGTTTCGCGTGGTCTCGAAAAGCGGATTGTGGCCGGTTGCGCTGTAACCGAACTCCGCGGCGTTGGTTTTGCCGATAATGATTGCCCCCGCGGCGCGCAGGCGCTCCACCGCGACGTCGTCTTCTTCAGCGACAAAGTCGCGATAAGCAACCGAACCCGAAGTGGTGAGAATTCCACTGGTAAAGATCAGATCCTTGATGCTCACCGGAACCCCGGCAAGCGGGCCAGGCTCGCGCCAGACGCAATACCCGCGTCGATACGTTTCGCTTCGCGGCGGGCCAGCTCTGGCGTGGGAGTGCAGAATGCGTGCACATCCGGCTCGGCGCGCTCCATCCGATCCAGCACCGCCTCTGTCGCCTCAAGCGCAGAGACGGTTCTATTTCGAATAAGCGCCGCCAGATCGACGGCGCTCATTTCGCACAGTTGGTTGTTGGTTGGCATAAGATTTTGTTGATTCTACGCGGGTCTGTACTAACCTCAAATTGCACGCCCGCGCGCCGCCCTCAAGTTTATCGACATGGCTTGAGGAATTGGTCCAGACGCGTCAGAATGAACATCAGGGTCGGTTCAGTCAGTTAGTCGAAATGCTGATGGTGCCGTCACCCGTCGCGGACGATGGTGTCTGTTAGTGTCAGGACGCTCCTCGTTGCGCTCGTCTCGTCCAATCAACGTAGACCCGATCGCAAATCCCTGGCCGTACGCCCGAAGCTACAGATTCTCACGATGCTTGCCCCGACGGATGCCGCGAGCATCATCATCTCGGCAAAGGCAGGACGCGTGCGTAGCTAATCAGGCCGCCATGCGTTCGACGCGTGACCCGAAGAGAGGGCTCGGATGCTCATCCCAATAGTAATCCTGATCATCATCTCCACGTTCGTCGTTGCGTTTCTACTCTACCGGCTGATGGGGAAGCGGGAGCGCGCGGTGGAGGCCTCAAACGATGTGTCAGAGGCTCAACGGACAAAACTTCAGCGAATTCGCGACGGCCTGCGTTTGCTTGCAGGTCCCTTTCCGCTTTCGATTGCGATTCACGTACTGATCCTGCTGGTCTTGATTGTCACCATCCATGAGCAGCGCGGGCGCGAGCTGATCATGGTTAACCTCGAAGCCGGTGGCGGCGGCGGTAATCAAAACGAGATGCAGGATCTCGATGTGCCGCAGGTGCCGATGCCTGACACGCCCGCACCGCAGATGAACACGCCACAAGCGGTGGACACCTCAGCGGTCGATCTGGCGAATAATTACGTGCGCGCGGCCGGCGGCGGTGGAATCGGGATCGGGCGCGGCGGCGGAATGGGATCGGGTTACGGCCGCGGAATCGGCTCCGGATTCGGCGGGTTTATCGGAGAGTTGCGACGCAAGGGGCTTGACGTGGTGCTGGTAATCGACGGCACCGGTTCGATGTCTCTAATCATCGATGACGTCAAGGCGAAAATGAACGAGCTGGTGATGGCGATCCATCGCCTGGTACCGATCGCCCGCGTCGGAATTGTCGTTTACGGCGGAAACGGCGAGCCGCTGGAGCATCAGGCGCTGACGCTCAACCCGCAGAAGCTCAAGGACTTCCTCGAGGACATCAAGGCCAAGGGCGGTTCCGAATGGGAAGAGAACATGCTGGGCGGCGTGAAATATGCGATCGACCAGATGGATTGGAAGCCGTACGCCAAGAAAGTGATCGTGCTGGTCGGAGATTCACCACCGCGCAATCAGGATTTTGCGCCGCTTATCGTGCTGATAAAGAATTTCAAAGGCGAAAGCGGAACATTCAACACGGTCGATGTCGCGGCGGAAGAACACGAGCGCTTCGAACGCGAGTTCTGGCTGAAGGTGCATCGTGAAGAGCCGCCCAAAATCAGTCCGCTGCCGGCTTTCTACCGTCAGACCGAGTCGGCATTTAAGGTGCTGGCGGCGCAGGGTGGAGGCGAGATGCGAAGCCTCAGCCACGACACTCATATTAATCAACAGGTGCTGATCCTCGCGTTCGGCTCTAGGTGGCAGCAGCAGGTAGCTGCATTCGGAAGAGGCATTAGCTCCGGAGGTTCCAGCTAGCATCGAAGGCACATCGGAGGCGGAGCATCACTCCGCCCCCGATTGCCCTTATGTCTGATTGTTGTTGTTAAGCCGCTTGTGGCCGGAGAGAGATGCGGCTGAAGAACTTGAGCGCGTTGTCGGCCAGGAGAGCGCATTTTTCCGCTGTCTCCAGCGCGGAATTGGCGACTACTAATTCTGCGGCGTCAGGAAATTCTGCGTCGAAGTGCGGGTAATCTGACGCCCACATCACGCGGCTGGTTCCGATAAGGCGCACCGCCTCGGCGAGCATGTCCTCGTCGGGATCAAACGTATAAAAGCATCGCGGCCCCCGCATGTGGTCGCTGGGCTTACATGACAAATGGGGTGTGTGGCGCGAAAAATGCCGATAATGTGCGTCCATCCGCTCGGCCCACCACGGAACCCATGAAATTCCACCTTCGAAAAACCCCAGCGTCAGGCGGGGATGCCTTTCGAGCAGGCCGCCGCCGATCGCCGCGCCCATCGCGCGCATCTGATGCCATACATGGCCCGTCAGATGCATCATGAACATGTTGTTGCCCACGTCTTCACGTCCCGGAGCAAACGGTGGCCGATCGGTTCCTCCATGAAAGCATATCGGCAGATTGTTGGCGGCCGCGGCATCGTAAAGCGGATCGAAATACGGATGATCGGCCAGCATTCCATCGAGATTGCCGAAAGTCATGATTCCGACCGACCACGGCTCCCGCGCCAGGTAATTAACCTCGGCGATGCACGCTTTCATGCTTCGTTGCGGGACAATTCCGACCGCCTTGATCCGATCGGGAAAGGCTCCGCAATACTCGCCGATCCATCGGTTGTAGGCGCGTGCCAGGGCGGCCTCGAAATCCGCGTCCGGCACGCCGCAAACCGAGGTTGCGACAGTCGCAAAGCACACCGCGACGTCGATGCCCTCCTTATCCATGTCGCGGATGCGCTCCTTTGGGTCGAATCCGCCGGCCGGAGAAGCAAGGGGATGGTTCCGGCCCGACGGGAGCTTGCCCAGACCCGCAACCTCGTCGCGCTCGCCGAGGGGACGCTCGGCGCTTCGCCACCGCGGATAAATCGCGGGCACGATACCGAGATTTCCAGCGATCACCTGCTCGAGCATCTGCTCGGCCCGAGTGCGGAAGCCCGGATCGATATGAGTGGTGTACAGGGAAGCCGGCTCGGTGACGTGACCGTCGGCGTCGATAATGGTGAAACCCGCCAGAGCCATCGGTTTTTCCTCTCTGATGCGCGGCGATTTTCGCCGCGCGGACGTAGTGCTGTCAACGCGCGCGGGCTTTGCCGCCAGTTGCGCCCGCCGGGTCGGGCTGGAACAATGCGTCAGCACCGTCGCGCGGTGGTTTAGCGCGCCTGTACCCGCATCAGATGCGCCGCGTCGAAACCATCCTAATCATTCTCGCGGTAGCGTTTTACGCATGGTTTTTGTCGCATTTCGGCACCGCCCGAGTGCTCGGCTATGTCAGGATGGCGGGGTTCGGCTTGATTATCACCATCTCGCTAGAGGCGGTGGCGCGTGCGGCGAACACCCTTGGATGGCGCGTGACCATCTCCGATTATCCGCGCAAGCTCGGGTTCGGCGAACTGTTTGCCGCGCGGATCGCGGGCGAGGCTGTCGACTACGTGACGCCCTCGGCGCAGCTTGGCGGCCAATTCGTCATGGCGATGATGGTGCGGCGAAAGCTTCGCATGCCGAGCGGCCTCGCGACGGTCGTGGTCGCGTCGCTGGCCGAAGCGATCGGGCAGATCCTGTTCGTCGTGATCGCGCTGCTGGTTTCCTTGCGTATGATACCGTCGGCGCAATGGATTTTCTGGCCGATCATCGGGGGTCTGGCGCTGGCGATTGCGCTCGCATCGGCGTTCTTCTACATCCAGGTAAAACGGCCGTTTTCATATTTATGGCGCGCAGCCACCAAATTCGATTTCAGTGGGCTCTCCAGGCGCGACCTGAAAGCATCGGCCGACGAGGCGGATTCGATCCTGCTCGACTTCTATGCGCGCCATCGCGTGCGACTGGCGGCCGCCTGCCTGTGCTATCTCGTCGCGTGGAGCATGGGGCCGGTCGAGATCTACATCCTGCTCAAGTTGATTCATCAGACCGCGTCGATTCGCGTCGCGTTACTGGTGGATGGCGTCGGACTCCTGATCGAACGCGCAACTTTCCTCATCCCGGCCAAGCTCGTCAGCCAGGAAGGCGGCAAGGCGCTCATCCTGGCGATGCTGGGGTACGCGCCGGGAGTTGGTTTCGCGGTTGGGTTTCTGCGCCGTATAAAAGAGATGGTGTGGGTGCTGTTCGGGCTGGTTAGCCTGATGATACACCGGACATTTGTGGAACAGGCGCGGCCCGCGGGCACGCTTGCCGATCGAACCTCGGACGCGATCGACATATAACAACGGCTCAAGGAGAGCACATCGTATGAAGAAGATAACCGTGGCGGTCGCCGCCGCCGCATTTCTGCTAAGCGCGCTCCCGGCGTTCGCGGGAGTGGTTTTGACTCAGGAGCAATCCACTCAGGATTCGGCGGGCGCGGCCAACAAGCAAATTCAGCAAACCGTCACCGTCCAGGGCAACAAGCAGCGAATCGAGACCGGCGACCACGTGATCATCATGGATCTGGACAAAGAGCGGATGTACTTCCTCGATCCCAGGGTCAAGAGCTACACCGAGATGCCGATGCCGCCCTCCGGCCCGATGGCGCAGATGATGGCGAAATCAGCCGGCGCGATGAACTTCAAGAAGGACAACAGCACTCAGAAGATCGCGGGCTACAAATGTCAGAACTACACCGGCACCGCCACCATGATGAGCGGCGACTTGACGATGGTCGAATGTTTCTCGAAGAGCGCGCCGGGCGCGACCGAGTATTCGGCCTTCATCCAAGCGATGATGGCGAAGTTCAAGAAAACCGGCATGCAGCCGACCGGCCAGATTCCAGAAGGCGTTCCGCTATCTTCGGTTTCAACCATGAAGCTGAACCCAATCAAACTGCCGTCCGGTCTTTCGGAGGAGCAGCGGCAGAAGCTTCAAAAGCTGGTGGAGAACCGCAAAGTCGAGAGGCGGGTGGTGACAACCAAGATCGTCGCGGAGAATGTTCCGGCGGATAAATTCATAGTGCCAGCGGATTATACCAAGCGTGAAATTCCGCATTTCGGCGGACATCCGGGCACTCCGCCGCCGGCGCCATCTTCACATTGATCAATCGCGTCGATTGATCGGCGCGATCGATGAGAAACAAACGGGGCCGGAAATGCTTCCGGCCCCGTTTTTAACTCCTTCTCGCCCGATTTCCGCAAATTACATCGACGCGCGCTTTTCATTCTCCTTCGCGGACTCGGCTTTTGGCGCGTTGAGCGCGGCGCATGATTCGTAGA
Source organism: Candidatus Binataceae bacterium (assembly GCA_030041155.1). Lineage (GTDB taxonomy): Bacteria > Desulfobacterota > Binatia > Binatales > Binataceae > JBARDN01. The sequence continues at coordinate 7,693 of JASHOJ010000223.1, forward strand.
GCCACTTCGCGGTCGAAAGCTCGTCTTCCGCAAACAGACGCAGCGCTTCCTTGGTGCCGAGATCTTCCTTCAGCAGCTCCGCGAATTCGCAGATCGGTTTTATCGCGTCTTCCGGCTTGCCGACTCGTTCCACGAACTTGAGCAGCTTCTCGTTATCGGGAACCCGCCGGTCGCCGAGATAGGCGGTGAATTTGCGCCCCTCTTCAGTAGTCATCGCGCGCTGCTCGCCGCCCAGCTCCGCCAGACGCTGAGCGAACACGCGCGAATGATAGGCTTCGCGCTCGGCGACCACGCGCAGGCCGGTGCGGATGCAATCGGTCGTGCACACTTCCGCCCATGCGGCAAAAGCTTCGCCCCCGTTCGCCTCGCCGGCGCGAACCTTGTCGAGAAAACTCACCACCGCGGCGCGCTCGGTCTGATAGGTTTTTCCAAACGCCCGGAATCCGCCCGAGCCGTTGCCATTGACGGCGTGGCCGCCGTTCTCCAGCTCGCGAATTTCGGTTTCAAATGTCTGCTCGGAAATGATTCCGCTGCGGTATGCACGCAGCAGCGCTTTGAATTCAAAGTCGCGACTCATCTGAAGGCACCTCCGGCGCTACAAAATGTTTAGTCCAGCTAAGCCCTTCAGGATAGGGTGGCATGCGCGCGAATGTCAAACTTCATTTGCGAAGAGTTGCGAAGAGTGGCGAGGACTGCTGGCATCACCGCCGCGATTTTCGCATGATGCGGTGAAAGCATCCGCGCCATCTGCGATCAGCGCGGCTCCCAAAAGTCTCTTCCGCCGGAGGTTGTCCGATGTCCGAAATCAACCATCGCTTTGTCTCCACCAATGGAATCCGAATGCATATCGCGGAGGCAGGAACCGGGTTTCCGGTCGTGATGTGTCACGGATTTCCGGAAATGTGGTACTCGTGGCGGCATCAGCTCAAGGCGTTGTCGGAGGCTGGATTCCGCGCGATCGCGCCGGACCAGCGTGGCTACGGCGAAACGGATTGCCCGGCGCCGATCGAGGCGTACACGCAGAAGCAGATCGTCGCCGACATAATCGGGATGCTGGACGCGCTCGGAATCGCGAAGTGCGTGATCGTCGGCCATGATTGGGGCGGTTTCACCGCCTGGTACGCGGCGATGATGTATCCGGCGCGCATCGAACGGGTGATTGGGATCAATACCCCGTTTATCCCACGCGGACCGATGAAGCCGACCGAGATGATGCGCGCGATCGCGGCCGGTAATTTCCATTACATCCTCTATTTCCAGACGCCCGGAGTTGCCGAGGCGGAGTTGGAGCGCGACATTGTGCGATCGCTGCGCGGCTTTTATCAGGATCCGCCCCACATCGATGCCGCCGAAATCCGCAAGGCCCCGCCGGGCGTGTTCGGACCGGCGGGTGGTGGAATTCTCGATCGGCTCAGCGACGGCCCTCACGGAAAGTTCCTGACTGACGCCGATTTTCAGGTGTTCGTGCGCGCTTTTCAGAAATCTGGTTTTCGCGGCGGACTGAATTGGTATCGCAATCTGGATCGCAACTGGGAAGAGAGCGCCGAATTTCCCCAGCGCGTCGACGCGCCCGCCCTGATGCTCACCGCCGAGCTGGATGTCGTTCTTCGTCCGGAGATGGCGGAAGGGATGACCGCGTGGGTACCGAATTTGCGCAAGACCGTGCTGATTAAAGGCTCGGGACATTGGACTCAGCAGGAAAAACCCGCCGAGGTCAATCGCGCGATGATCGAGTTTCTGTCGGACTTGAGGAAGTAGCCGCAATCGCCGCAACTCGAATCTGCTCGCGCCACTCGCGCAGTCTAAAGTGGCGGAGGCGGGACACGCGTGTCGTCCTTCAGGATCAGGTATTGGCGATCGGGCGCATCGCACGGCGCGCCGGTCTCCACGACACGCGCGCCATCAGGCGCATACTGCAGAATATAGGTCTTGCGGACTTCTCTGGTCAGGTTCGGACCTGTGCGATGCGGCATCAGAGAGGAGAAGACCAGCACGCTGCCCGCCCTGACGGGCATCGGCGCGGCCTCAGGTCCATCTTCGTCGCGGCAAACCCATCCAAGCTCAGTCAGGTGGTGCTTTAGAGTGCCGCGCAGATGGCCGCCGGGGATTACCCACGGGCATCCGTTCTTCTGGTCCGCGTCGGTAAGAGGAATCCAGCAGGTCAGGTATTGCTGCGGCTCGATGTAGGTGTAGCCATTGTCCTGATGCCACGGGAACGGTTTTGGATACTCCGGCTTCTTGTATACCGCTTGATCCCAGTACAGCCGCACATCAGGGCCGATTACGTCATGGCAAAGATCGGCGAACAACGGCGCCGCCGATAACTCGCGCAGCGCCGCCGCGCGCTTCACCAGATGCGCGGTGAAGGTGATTCCGTCCGCCTCCGCGATAAAGGCGCGCTTGTTCGGCTGAGATCGCAAAAGCTCCTCGCCCTTGGCTTCCCACGGTGCGATCGCATCTATCGTGCGCTCGATCGTCGCGCGGTCGAGCGCATTCTCAAGGACGAAGTATCCGCGTTCATTGAAGGAACGCGCCTGCGCTTCACCGATGATCCTGAACGGTCCTGAGATAGCGTGCCACCTAAAGCCATGATTGTGCGGATGTAACTCAGCTTCCTTCATCGCGAACACCTGGCGGTTAAGATTTTTATGCCTTCACGGCCGTTTGTGTATTGCCAGCGGTAATCGGTTCGCCCTGCCCATTCGACGATGGTGATGCGGCTTTCTCCATCGCGCCGGTCGCCTCGGCGACAAGTTCCGAGAGATCGCGCACGCGGATCGTTTCCTCGAGCGATCGAGATTTGACCGCGTCTTCGATCATGGTCATGCAGAATGGGCATCCTACCGCCAGGCACTCAGGCTTGGCTTCGCTCAACTGGTCGAGCCGCTTCTGATTGATGCGGCTGCCCTCGTGCTCTTCCTTCCACATGCATCCGCCGCCCGCTCCGCAGCAGAAGGTGCGATTCCGCGATTGCTCGACGTCGGTTAGCTCCGCGCCAGGAATTGCGCGAAGGGTTGCCCGCGCGCCGTCCCATTGCCGATTATGCCGCGCCATATAGCAGGGGTCGTGATAGGTAACGCGCGCCTTCAGCACCTGTTTGGGCTTGAGCCGTCCGGCGCGCACCAACTCGGCAAGGAACTCGGCTTCGTGCAGAACAGTATAGTTGCCGCCGAAGTCTGGATACTCATTCTTGAGATTATGAAAACAATGTGGACATTGAGTGACTATTCGCTTGGGCTTATAGCGATTGAGCGTCTCGACGTTCTGCGCGGCGACAGTGGCGTATAAATACTCATTGCCAAGGCGGCGCGCCGGATCGCCGGTGCAGGTTTCCTCACGGCCCAGGATCGCGAAGCGGACTCCCGCCTGTTTCATCAGCGCGGAAAACGCGCGCGATACCTTTTGATTGCGCTCGTCGAACGAGCCGGCGCATCCAACCCAGTAGAGCACGTCCAGATCCGCCGGATTCTCAACCCCAGCCATTTCGGGGATTTCAAGCCCCGCGGCCCAATCCGCGCGCTTCTCCGCGGCGAGCCCCCATGGATTACCCTGGTTCTCGATCCCCTTGAACGCGCCGGTCGCCTCCGACGGAAATTTGCTCTCCATCAGGACCTGATAGCGGCGCATATCGACGATGCGCTGGATGTGCTCGATTGCGACCGGGCATCCTTCTTCGCACCATCCGCAAGTCGTGCATCCCCATACCGCCGCTTCGGTCGCGACCTCGGTAATCATGTCGGGTCCCGACCACGCAGGGGCCTCGGCGCCGGAAGGGCCGTTTGATTTTCCATTTGCGCGCGCCGCGATCAGGAACGGTGCTTTCTGCAGCAGATGCTCGCGCTGCTCCATCACCAGGAATTTCGGGTTGAGCGTCTTGCCGGTGTTGACGGTCGGGCAGTTGATTGTGCATCGCCCGCATTCGAGGCATGCCGCCATGTCGAAGAGCTGCTTCCAGGTATATTGCTCGACCTGCGAGACGCCGAAGGTCTCGGCATTCTCGAAATCCTTGATCGGTGCGAGCCTGCCGCGCGCGCCCATGTTGCGCAGGAACAGGTTCATCGGGCCGAAGACGAGATGCCTGAGCTTGGTGAACGCAAAGCAGGCCAGAAACACGTAAACCAGCAGCATGTGCGAGAGCCACAGGTAGCGATGGAAGGTTATTCCCGCGCCCAGCGCGCCTTCGACCCCGCCGATAGAGCGTCCGATATACGCCCACTCGGTGAATTTCGGGTGGGTCGCGTTGATGCGCGCGCCTTCGAGCATCAGACCCGTGCACGCAACCAGCACCAGCATCGTCATCGGGAACCAATAGCCGAGACGGTTTTCAAGATTCTTGTTGATCTTCTGCGGTGGTGCGGGACTTAAGATCGCCGGCTTGCGCAATCGCCGCCGTGCGCCTTCCGCCAGCACGCCGACGATCAGGATGGCGAAGAACGTATCCATCGCGGCTTTGAACGCCAGGTAAAACGCGCCGTAATAGAAGTAGAGCTTCATGCCAGCGAGCGCGAATAAGTCGCGGATGTCGCTGTTGATGCCGACGATGATCGTTCCGATGAGAAGTCCGACGAACCCTACATAGAATGCGTAATGCGTCCAGCCCCAGGACTGGCGGGTCACGTAGCCTTGGCCGAACGCGTCGCGAAGCGCCAGGAAAATTCGCCGCGGAATCTTGTCCAGCCGGTTCTCCGCGGCTCCGAGACTGATCCTGCGGTACCATTGGATTGCGGCCCACACGTAAGCCGCGACCAGCACCGCCAGCAGCACGTACATCAGCACCACAAACGCGACCGGGACGTTCCACAGGATCTGACGGGTGACTTGCTCGTTCATTTGGACTCCGAAACTCCGCGCCGATTAGGAGCCGCGCCAGTCGCATCGGCGTTCGCTATCCTGTCTTAAATCAGACGTTCACAAGTAAATTCAATGCCGCTGGGAGGCAGCGGCTTTGGGCTATAGCGAAGCGATTTGTGCGCGAGCGGAGCGGTTTTTGCTGATTCGGCCGCGGCCGCAATCAGACCTTGAAGCGGACATGGATGATGTCGCCGTCGCGCATCACGTAATCGCGTCCTTCGAGGCGAAGTTTGCCAGCCTCCTTGACCTTGGCGTCGGACTTGAGCTGAGCAAAGTCTTCGTAGCTAACGACCTCGGCGCGAATAAATCCGCGCGCGATATCGCTGTGGATCACGCCCGCGGCATCCAGGACAGTCTCGCCGCGATGCAGCGGCCATGCGTGCGCCTCGGGCTCGCCCGCGGTGTAGAAGGTGATTAAGCCAAGATGCGAATAGAGCGCCGCCGCGAGCCGGTCGCGTGCGGGCGCTTCCAGCCCCGCGCTCGACAGCATCTCGCGTTGTCCGGCGCTGTCAAGTTCCCATAACTCAGCCTCGAACGCAGCAGCGAGCGGAAAAACCTCGATTCCGCGCGTCCGCATCGCGTCGCGCTCGGCGGCGGACTGGCCCGTGCCGGCGGCTTCGATCTCGCAATTCATCACCGCGAGCACCGGCTTGCGCGAGAGAAACCCAAAGCTGGAAAAAGTCCGCGTCTCCTGCGCGGTCATATCCATCAGGCGCAGCGATTTTCCATCCTCAAGCCATTTGAGGACCTTCTCCAGCGCGGTTTTCTCGAACTCGGTCGCGCTGCGATCCTTGCGCACGCGTTCGAGGCGGCGTTCGGCCTGATCGAAATCCGCAAAAACCAGTTCGCCTTCTATACCCTCGATCGCGGAAGCCAGCTCCTGTCGCATCGCGCCGAACTGCGGAACAACCACCAGCAGCGCGTCGAGATCGCGGATGAGCGGAAGCAGGCTCGCGTCGAGCGCCGCGCCTTCCTTGTGCTCCTTCGGATTCGGCGCGAAGTCGAGCACCGTCAACTCGACCGCGACCTTTTTCGCGGAGCCGTAGGTGGCCTCCAGGAAATCCAACCGCGGGTCGGCGACCTTGATTTGTCCCGGACGCGCGCGATGCTTCGCGTCGGCGGCGCCCGCGATCGGCGCAAGCCCGGTCAGCGCGTGGAACACGATGCTTTTTCCAGCGCCGCGCGCGCCGATAATTCCAGTCCTCACAACTGGAATTTAATCACAAAGAAAGTGGCGAACCTAAATCGATGCGGCAGGCTTGGCGCGGCGAGCGCGGCGCTCGCGCACCCGTTTTCGCGCGATTCCTGATATAACCGGCCAAACGGATGAGGAGGCATCGCGATGCCGCAGGCACCCGCGGATTATCCGGCTCGTTACCCGGTCGATTTCGGCGATATCGATCCGAACGCGCGTCAGCGCGTCGTTCAGCTCTACGCCGCCGATCACGGCAAATCGCGTGCCGTTCTCTGGATGCCCGCGGTCGGGCGTCCGCGCACATGCGTGATCATGGCGCATCCGCGAGTCGATTTCTCAACCCATTACTCGATTCCATTCTGGATCGATTCCGGCTTTGCGGCGCTCGGACTAAACACGCGCTACCTGAACAACGACGCGACGATGCTGCATGAGGCGCTGCTGTTCGATATCGCCGCGGCGATCCGCTACCTGCGCGAGGAAGAGGATTTTCGCGCCATCGTGATGCTCGGGAATTCGGGCGGCGGCTCGCTGTTTTCTTATTATGAGGCGCAGGCGCGCACGCCGAAGGGCGAGCGCATCTCAGCGCCTCCCGGCGGCGGCGCTCCCGATTTGAACAAACACGATCTGCCGCCGGGCGACGGGCTGATCCTGCTGGCGGCGCATCCGGGGCAGGGAATCGTACTGATGAATTGCCTTGACGCGGCGGTGGTCGATGAGTCCGATCCGTTCGCCGGCGATCCCGCGCTGGACATGTATGACGAGCGCAACGGATTTAATCCGCTTCCCGCGCCGAGCCGCTATGTGCCCGAGTTTATCGAGCGCTACCGCGCCGCGCAGCGGGCGCGATGCGCCCGGATAGACACGATCGCGCGCAGCCATCTTGCCGAAGCCGTCGAAGCGCGCGCCGAGATGCGTGCGGAGAGCTTCGCCGCATCATCCGCCGAGCGGCGCAACTTCGTCTCGCGCCGTGCTATGGCGCCACGGTACATGATTGTTTATCGAACGCAGGCCAACCCGAATTACTGCGACCTGTCGATCGATCCCTCCGAGCGCGCGACCGGATCGATCATTTCGCCGCGTCCCGACCTCGCAAATTACTCCGCGTTCGGGCTTGGGCGCCTCGTCACACCCGACGCATGGCTTTCAACCTGGTCGGGGCTGTCGTCATTCGCAAAGATGGCGGC
>JASHOJ010000224.1 GCA_030041155.1 Candidatus Binataceae bacterium
TCTGATCGTGATCAGTATGCCGTGGTACCTGGAACCTCCCGAGCCGCCCGCCGAGACCGAGGAATCGGATCGTCGCGATCAGGTCGAAGTTTCGGCCGACGCGCATGAGACGAAGCGCGCGCTCGATTCGCGGCCTCATTTGCGGACCTATCTGCATCGCCACAAGAAACACTGAAGTTTGGAGTCTGCTACGCGGCTCGGGACGGCGCAGCGTCGCCGCGAGCGACGAAGCACGACTCGAATGCTTCGCGCGCCTGCGCCATCACCTCGCGCACGATCTGCCCCGCCGGCTTGATCGAGTCGATCAGCCCGGCGCTCTGTCCGCACGCCATCCCGCCCTCTTCGATTTCGCCGTCGTAGCGCGCCTTCTCAGCCAGCGGGAAACCGTACTCTACCGACTGAATCGGGAACGGCTTGATTTCCGCTTCGCGTCCGATCCATGAGTCCGTGAACTTGTTGCGGATGAGCCGGCATGGCTTGCCCGAATGGCATCGGGTGATGGTCGTGCCTTCCTCGTCGATTTCAACGATCTTGTTCTTGTAATTCGCATGCGCGAACGCCTCGACCGACGCGACAAACCGGCTGCCCATCCAGATGCCCTCGGCGCCGAGCGCGATCGCCGCCACGAGTCCGCGCCCGTCCGCGAGACCGCCTGCCGCCAGCACCGGCACTCGCACCGCATCGACAATCTGCGGCACCAGCGTCATCGTGCCGATTCGCCCGGTATGGCCGCCCGCCTCATGCCCTTGCGCGATAATCACGTCCACGCCCGATGCTTCGAGCCTGCGCGCCTGCTTGACATTGCCGCACAGCGACATCACGACCACGCCATCGCGGTGCGCGGCGGGAATTATGCCGGCGGGATTTCCCAGCCCCGACACGATGACGCCGATCTTTTCCTCGAACGTGATGTCGATAAGTTTCTGCACGTTGGACGCGTATCGCACCACGGTTGCGTTCTTCGGGTCCGCTTTCACCTCGGCAAAAAGAATATCGACCGCAAACGGCCGGTCGGTTAGATCGCGGCATCGATGGATTTGCTCTCTTAATTCACGCGCGCTCATCGATCCCGACCCGATACATCCGAGGCCTCCCGCGTTGGATACCGCGGCGGCCAGCTCCGCATGCGCGACAAAACCCATCCCGGCTTGAAAGATCGGGTATTTGATTCCGAGCCTGGCGACTATTGGGGTCTGGAAAATCCGCTCAAGGGTCATTAGAGCACCTCATCCGAGTGCCGACGTCGCGTCGGCCGATGCGCAAAAAAGGTCACGCTGTCTGGCGATTGTCAAGTAATGTGAAAATTCATTAATCGATCGTTCAATGTTGCTCCACTGTCCATCAAGCGCTAAACCAAAATCGTTAGTGATCAGGTAGCCGATTGGTCTGGTAACCGTCACACGGACTGGACGACTCAAGCGCTTTGATTGGACCGTCCACTCCGCGTGCGCAATCCATCGAGCCGCTGATTGGATGATGTTGTTGCGGGCAGGCGGCGGAGACTTGGCGGACTGATGGGCTGATGGAAAGAGCATCTGCGCATGGCGCGGAGAGGGTTTGTCGCTCTTAAACCAGAAAGCCTTGCGGAGGTCTCCCGCGCGGAAACCTCGCGCGGTTTGCGCTTGAGATGCAGGACGCATGGTGATGGATACGGTTTCGTCGCGGACTGTATCGGCTCTGCTTCCCGATTTCGATTCGAAACCCGCAGAAAACCTGGAAAGGAGTCCGGGCGTGAAGCGATCCGCTCGCGCGCGCAGGGGGATTCGCGCGCGCTGCCGGCTCGTCCGGAATGGGAGAACCAGGGAGGTTAGCCCGTGCGAAACGGCCCGCTCGTACATCGGCACGCTCGCGTGTCTCGATTCAGTCTCAGCACTCCAACTCCGCTCGAGCGACTCGCGGGAATGCAGGGCGCCGGAGCGCCGCGGCCCGTGCGCCGGTTGCGTTCGGAACCGCCGGAGCCGGAGCGATGGGATCCGCCGGCGCGCCTGAATCTCGGCAGCCGCCTGCCGATTAATTTGCGCAATTTCCTGAATCAGCAGCTCGCGCCGATAGCTCGCGTCGAAGAAGACGCGATCGTGGCGCTGCGGCCCCGATCGGGACAGGTGCTGATGCGCGAGTTGGCGCGCGCTATCCGCAGATTTTCCGCCGAGCGCGCCAGGGAAGCATGGAGCGAAGCCGCAATCGGACTCGAACGGCTGGAGCACGAATTCTTCGGCGTGGAGTTCGACGAGCACGGACCCGTGGTGCTGTGCCTCAGATGCGCCGCTTTTGGCACCGGCGCGATGGAGCAGCACTGCGGCCCCGATTGCCTGGCGGTCGATCTCGGCAGCGCGGTCAAGGCGGACCGGATCGAGCGGGGAGCGAGCGCGCCGGGCACCAATGCGATGCATCGCGCGGTCGAGAATTTCCGCAACGCGCGCGAGGCATCGGGCCACGAGCATTACGATCTGGATTGCTACGTCGCCAGCGGCCAGGTGATCTTCACCTGGCGGCCGCTGCCGATCGGGCATTAGCCATCGCGCGATTCTCGCCTCGTAAATCCATTCGCGGCGATTTTGCAAAGCCTTCTTCATCGGCGCAAATTTTAGCGCCGCTTGCCAATGCGCATAAGGCTGAACAGTTCAGCCATGAACAAAATTGGCAAAAAATCTAACGCTCGTTAGGCAAATCCCTGAGCAATGGCGCGCACTTACAGGATCTGTAGCCGATTCGTGGTCTGCACAAAAGAGGGCGAAAAACAGGCGCCACGACGCGAAACGGCGCGCGGCATAAGGGCCGCGCGCCGTTTCCGAAGGATCAATCCATGCCGTTGCGGGCGACGAAGATTGCCCATCCGAGATAGCGGCCGTCTACCTCCAGATCCATCCGCTGACGCGCCGCATTCATCAGCTCCGCGGCTTCGGGACGATTCGGATTCTCGAGCACCCAGTCCATCGCAGCTCGCCAGTGCAGCGAATGGTATCGATTCCAGTCATCGATCGATGACTCCACCATCCCGCGCATCATCAGGCCGTGCGCACTGAGTCGCTGCGCCGTCATCCAGAGATTTCGCTGCTCGTACTCTTCGCCACTTGCGAACTCGACAGGAAACGGCAATCGATTCGCGTATACTTCGCCGATCGCGATAGTACCGCCACGCTTCGCGCGCCGGCTCATCCATCCGAGCGCGTTGTCGTAGCCGCCCAGCGCGAACGACGCGCCGATGCACATCACGAGGTCGAAGCTGTTTTCAGCGCCGCGGAAATCAAGCGCAGGGCCGAGCACAATCTCAATTCGATCGCGGAGCCCGTCGGCAGCTATCATGCTGCGCGCCTGTTCGGCGAATGTGTGGTGGATCTCAAGGCCAGTGATTCGGACATCGAAGCGCCGCGCGATGCGGCGCAATAGCCATCCATTGCCGCTTCCGATATCGAGGATTCGCATCCCGTCGCGAATCGCGCAGTAGTCGGTCGCGAGATCGAGTTTTTCCTCGGAGGTCGGATTCTTAAAAGTATGGTACCGCTCAATGATCTCGAAGAATTCGAATTTGTTCACTCTCGCATCCTCATCGGTTAGCCGAATTGATATTTGCCGCCGTGACGCAAGACCGATCGATGCAGGTCCGCAAGTGGCGGCGCGGCGGAGCTATCGGCGCGAAACGCGTCGGCCGACGAGGATCAGATTGTCGAGTGACTATCTTGAGTTCGGCGGCAGATGCGTTTGGCGCGACGAGGGCGCAAGATCCTTTTTGTCGTGCATCATAAAACGCACTCCTGATGTGCTATCCCGAAAGAATCCGGTACCGGCTTCGCTTGCGCGAAGCTCTCAGAGATTCCTCGACTTCGTTCGCGCTACTCACTGCGCTCGGAATGACACCCTAGGGTGCGGATAAGCTAGACACAATCTTTGCCGAGTCGCAATGATAGTAGATTCGACTGGGTAATCGCGATGCTAACTAGCGAACAGCGACGCGAGTTCGAGCGAACCGGAATCGTCACGATTCCGGACGCGATCATGCGCACGGACGCCCTTGCGATGCGCGATCAGGTCTGGGCTCTGCTCGAGCAAAATCGCGGAGTCAAACGTGAAGACCCGCGCACCTGGAAAGAGGTCGAGAGAATCAACGGAAGTCATGTTCTGGGAAAAACGCAGCGCTTCGAGCAGGTGGCGAGTCTGCAAGTCTCAGAGGCTCTGGACGATCTTCTCGGCAGTTGCAACTGGCAGGATCCGGACCGATGGGGATACTTGCTTTTCTCGTTTCCGCGCAAGGGCGTGTGGGATGTACCGCATACCGCGTGGCACCTGGATTTTCCTGCGCCAAGCGGTATTCGCGGAGTGTTCGCGGTGCGCGTCTTTACGTGCCTCGAACGCCTGGAGGCGCGCGGTGGAGGGACCCTGTTTGTTGCCGGATCGCATAAGTTGGCCGACAAGCTTATCGATCGCGATGGAATCACCCTTCGTTCCGCGGACGTGCGCAAGCTTCTGATTCGCTATTATCCGTGGATGCGATCGCTATGCACGCGCGACAAACGCGGCGAAACCGTGAATCGGACGAGCCGATTCATGAGCAGTGATACGACGGTTGATGGCGCGGAGCTGCGAGTTGTCGAGATGACGGGCGAGCCGGGCGACGTGATGCTGACGCATCCGCTGCTGCTGCATGCCGGGGCGCAAAATTGCGCCGCGCTTCCGCGCATCGTGCTGTCAACCACGATTTTCCGCAGCGATGTCAATCTCGGCGCGCTATACGAATCGCAGCCGGGCGGCATCGATGCGGGCGAGCGTGAGAATTTTTCAGGCTGAAACGGCGGAAAATTACATCGAAGAGGCGCGGCGGCGACGCTGTTCCTTGCGGCGGCGGCGCTGAGCCTCGGAGCGTTTACGCTTGCGGCGGACGCTGGGCTTTTCATAGAAAGCCCGCTTCTTCATTTCCTTGAACACTCCCTCTTTGGCCAGCTTGCGCTTGAGCACGCGCATCGCCTGATCGAGAGAGCCTTCAACTCTAATCTCCATAGATCTCCTTGGTCCGATGACTCGGCGTACCGAGAGTAAGTTTGATCGCAAACAGTGTCAACCGTGTTTCCGCGGATGATCGGACGCTCAAAATGGCCGGAAAACAGAGGTATTTCGGGCCTCTTGTGGTAGCTAACTTCCGTAGACACAGAGTTTGCGCGAGTCGCCGCTTTAGCGAGGCGGCACCGCCGAATGCTGACGGGCGCTATCGTCCATCAGCGCCGCCGCGCGGCCAAATGCCGCCTCGGTTTCGCGCACCAGGTCGGCAAAAACCTCGGCGGCAGGCTTGATTTGCTTGATCAGCCCGGCACCCTGACCGGTCGGCATAAAGGTGCGGTCGGGATCAGTCTCGCCGCGGCGCGTGCCAGTGTAATTCATGACGCCGTTTCGCTGCGAGATCATCCCCTGCTCGGGGAACGGCTTGATTTTCGACGGGTCGCGTTCCCATTCCATCGCGTACGAGGTGCGGATGACGCGGCACGGCTTGCCGGTGTAGCAGCGGGTGCG
>JASHOJ010000225.1 GCA_030041155.1 Candidatus Binataceae bacterium
CCGATCGTGGACTTGAACCTCGGGCCGCGAAGGCGATACCCGCAGCTCGTGCTCGGATTGCCGGACGACGAGGACGTGAAAGAGTTCGCGGATATAATCGCGGAACTCGTCGATCGCGGTCTCAGCATCAGCCAAAAGGCGGTGCTCGATCGCCTCGGCCTGCTTCCGCCGGACGCTGGCGACGCCGTGCTCTCGCCCGCCGCCAAGGCGAAGAATTGAAGGATTCGCGACGCGAGCCTGGCTACAGAGGCACTTCTATAAATGAGGGTCCGGGGGTGGAGAGAGCGCGGGCAAGCTCCTTCATCAGCCCGTCGGCGGAATCGACGCGCACGGCGGGCACACCGAATCCTCGCGCGAGGTTAACCCATCCGATTTCCGGCGGCGCAAGCTCGGTCAATTGCCGCGTGTTGCGGCCCATCTCGGCATGGCCCGCGCGCGCTGCCTCGATCTGGAGAATCCGGTAGGCGCGATTCGAGCACAGAAGCGTAGTGACGTTCAGAGACTCGCGCGCCTGCGTCCACAGCGCCTGAATCGTGTAGAGAGAGCTGCCGTCGGCTTCCAGAGCAATCACGCGGCGACTAGGGCATGCGACAGCGCCGCCGGTCGCGCACGGCAATCCCTGCCCGATCGCGCCGCCGGTAAGAGCCAGGCAGCTATGCGGCGGTGCGGCCGATGCCATTGCGCCGTACGGACCGCCTGAGGTCGCGCTTTCGTCCATGATAATCGCGCCTTCGGGCTGAAGATTTACCAGCGCCGCGCCGAGACTTGCGGGCGTGAGTTTTCCGGTTGGGGCGGGAATCGGGGCGGGATCGGGTACCGTCACATTTGCGGGCGCACGGAGAGCATCGGCGAGCGATTCGAGCGCGGAGACGACGTCATTTTCGGGGCGCGCAAGGACTTTGACTTCGCATCCTTTCGGAACCAGGCTGCTCGGCAGATTCGGGTAGCCGAAGAACGCAACCGGTGAGATCGCGCCCGCCAGCACCAGCGTTTGTGCGCCGCTTAGAGCCTCGATCGCCTGCTCCGGGAAATATGGAAGGCGCGCGGGCGACAGGATGCCGCGTCCGCGTTCGATTCGCGCAGCGAAAGTTTCGGTCATGAGCTTGCATCCGCACGCGGCCGCAATTCGCGATGCGGCCTTGAGGCCGCGTTCGTCAAGAGCAGCACCGCCGAGCAGAATTGTCGCAGGATTCTTTTTCCGCAGAATCTCGGCGACCCGGTCGATTGCGGGTCCTTCCACTTGCGCGCGCCCTTCCACTTGCGAGCGTTGCGGCGCGATGCCGGCGTCGGGCGCGGGATCCCATTGGCAATCGCTCGGCACGATAAGCGTCGCTACCTGTCCCGGCGGGGTAAGCGACGCGGCGATCGCGTCGGCCATATCGGCGGCCAGCATGCGCGCGGATGCGCTCGCACGAACCCATCCTGACATCGGAGAGGCGAGCGAGACGATGTCGCTGGCGAGCGGAGCGTCGGCGGCGCGATGCCAGGTTGCGTGATCGCCAATAATGTTCACCAGCGGTGAATTTGCGCGGCGCGCGTTATGGAGATTCGCAAGGCCATTGGCGAGTCCGGGGCCGAGATGCAACAGCGTCATTGCGGGCCGGCGCGCCATCCGGGCGTAGCCGTCCGCGGCGCCGGTGCATACGCCTTCGAACAGGGCGAGGATCGGGCGCACTCCGGGAACCGAGTCGAGCGCCGCGACCAGCGGCATCTCGGTGGTGCCGGGATTCGAGAAGCATACATCGACGCCGGCGGCGACGGCGGTGCGGACAAGCGTTTCAGCTCCGTTCATCGCGCTACCTCCTTGATTCAGGGATCCCTCGACCCGCGCGGCGATGACACCAATCCGGCTCGTCGCGCTAAATTCCGAGCGACGCGGCGAGCTTGTCGCGATGCTCGATCGGGTCGCCGAAAATCACCGAGCTTGCGCGAGCGCGTTTGAAATAAAGGTGCGCGGGATGCTCCCAGGTGAAGCCCATTCCGCCATGAATCTGGATGTTCTCGGCAGCGCAATGGAAGAACGCCTCCGAGCAATAGGATTTGGCGATGTCAGCGGCGGCGGCAAGATCGTCGCGCGAGGAATCGGCGGCGGCGAACGCGGCGTTATAGGCAGCCGAGCGCGCGAACTCGACCTCGACCAGCATATCGGCGCATTTGTGCTTGATTGCCTGGAACGATCCGATCGCGCGGCCGAACTGAAGCCGGGTTTTCGCGTACTCGGTCGCCATGTCGAGGCATCGTGCGGCTCCGCCCGCCTGCTCCGCCGCGAGTATCGCGGTCGCAAGCGCGATCGTATCGGCGAGCGGAGCGGAAATGTCGGCGCTCGAAATTTTTTCCGCACTCGCCCCGGAAAACGAGATGCGCCCGAGCTTGCGGGTGAGATCGAGAGTTGGAAGCGGTTCGCGACCGAGTCCCGACGCGTTCGCATCGCAAGCGAACAATGAAAGCGCACCGCCTTCGCGAGCAGCAACGAAAATTACTCCAGCCGACGCGCCGTCGAGAACGAAATTTTTGATTCCATCGATCTTGTATGAGCTGCCGTCGCGTTTGGCGGACGTTTTCAGCGCGGCGATATCGAGATGTCCCGGCTGCTCGGCGACCGCGAGAGTCGCGATGGTTTTGCCGGATGCGATCTCGGGCAGGAAGCGTTTTTTCGCCGCTTCGCTAGCGCATCGAAGCAGAGCGCCGGAGGCGAGGACCGCGGTCGACAGATAAGGTCCGCAGAAAAGCGCCCGGCCCATCTCCTCCATCGCAAGCCCGGTCTCGACCGCGCTCAGGCCCGCGCCGCCGTACTGCTCAGGAATCGCAAGGCCGACCAGCGACAGTTCGGACGCCATCCGTTGCCATACGCGCGGGTCGTAACCGGACGGCGTTTCCATCAGCTTGCGCACGGTCTGCTCGGTGGATTCGTTGTCGAGAAAACGGCGGACGGTTTTCCGCAGCTCTTCCTGCTCGGCGGTGAATGAGAATTCCATCGATACTCCTTGGCGCGATTGCCGGGACTGGCGCGCGGGGCTTCAGCAGGCGGTTGAAAAAAGCATTTTCACAGCCTACTTCCCTCTCTGTAATCTCCCCCAAAGGGGGAGAACTAAAGGAAAGCGGCCATCTCTCCGCAGGGTGTTGAGGGCGAGATATTCACTCATGTTCCGATCACCGGCTTTCTCAACACTCTGCTAGGCGCTGCGCGGGATGTTCTTCCAGGGGATATCCTTGTCGCCGCGCGGCTCGCCGGGAAGGCCGAGCACGCGCTCGCCCAGGATGTTGCGCATCACCTCGGAAGTGCCGCCTTCGATAGAGTTGGCTCGCGAGCGCAGGAACTGGTACTTGGCCTGCAAGAGCCGGCTCGGATGATCGTTCGCGGCGGGACGGCGGCGCGCGAAGCCGGGTTCATAGACCAGCGACTCGCCGCCGATCACGTCCATCGCGCACTCCCAGATCCGCTTGTTGAGCTCGGCCTGCGCAAGCTTGGCGACCGATCCTTCGGGACCGGGATTGCCGGCCTTGCGCGCCGCACGGGCGCGCAGGTTGGTCATCCGCAAAAGCTCGGATTCGATGTAGAGGCGCGTGATCCGATCGCGCATCACGGTTTCGTGCGCGGCGGAGTACATTGCGGGTGCGCGCGACTTCCATAGATCGACAAGCACGCCGATTGCGCCGCCGCCGCGGCGCGCGGTCGCGCCGCCGATCGCGGTGCGCTCGTTCATCAGGGTGGTGATTGCGACTTTCCAGCCCTCGCCTTCCTTGCCCATGATGCGATCGGCGGGGACCTGCACATCGGTCAGAAAAATTTCGTTGAACTCGGCTTCGCCGGTTATCTGATAGAGCGGGCGCACGTCGACGCCGGGACTTTTCATATCGAGCAGGAAATACGACATGCCGGAATGCTTGGGCGCGTCGGGATTGGTGCGCGCTAGCAGCATCCCCCATCGGGAGACATGCGCAAGCGTGGTCCAGACTTTCTGCCCGTTGACTTTCCAGTAATCGCCCTCGCGGACCGCGCGAGTGGCAAGACCGGCGACATCGGAGCCGGCGCCGGGCTCGCTGAAGAGCTGGCACCAGATATCCTCGCCGGTGAAGATGCGGCGCAGGAGATTGGTTTTCATCCATTCGGTGCCGTGGGTGAGCACGGTCGGCGCGCCCATCCCGATTCCGATCGGATTGATCGCCATGTCGTCGTAAGTGGTTTTCGCGTTGCGATGGAGCTCGTCGGCGACGATCGTCTGCATCCCGGGGCTGATTCCGAGGCCGCCGTATCCCTTTGGAAAATGGACCCAGGCGAGCCCGTGATCAAACTGCTTGCCGCGAAAAGTGAACTGATCGGTTTTGTCGGGATGTGCCTCTTTCAACAGCGCGCGAACCCGCTCTCGTACTTCTTCTTCGGTGATCTGATGCTCCGGCATTATGCGATGACTCCTGTGAATACCCATTGGATAGCATTTGCCGGCGGGTCGCGAAAAGCGGCGGCGGTATGGAAGCGAGGCCCGCGGCTTCCGTGTAGGATTGCGCGCTGTGACAGGCAGGTGTGCGAGGATTGCGGGACTCTTCGCTGTTGCGAGCGCGGCGATGCTGCTGTGCGCGCGGCAGGCACGCGCGGACTTGAGCAATCGGGTTTTCGTGGGAGATTTTGTCGGCGATGACGCCGATATCGAAAACTATTTCAGCGCGTCGGGCGGCGTTGGCAGCAAATATTCGGCAGCATCCTTCTATCTTGAAAAGACGATATCGGAGCGATCGAGCTTCTCGATTTTCGGCGGACTCGAACGAGTCGAGGCCGACGGCGAGGCCGAGACCGGATGGAATAACGTCGAGATCGCGTACAAGCGCGAAGTCATCGTCAACCAGGAGCATGAATTCAGGCTGTCGCTCGAACCGGGGGTAGAACTGCCGACCGGCAGCGGCGACGTGGGCGCGGAAAAGCATTCGCGCGCCGGAATCAATCTGCTGATGGAGAAAGGATGGGGCGACCTACCCGACTGGATGGCGCTCGTGCGGCCACTGGCGTTTGAAGGCGGTGCGCTCGGGCAGGCGAAAGTGACGGGCGCGCGCGATGACCTGGTCGCGGCGGACGCCGAAATCGAATACTCGATCGGCTACCTGGATTCCGAGATCGGTGCGAACCGGATTACTCACGCGCTGAGCGGATTTACCCCGCACGTCGATTTCGACTACTCGCAATTCCTGAGCGCTCATCGCAATTCCTCGCAGCCGGATTTCGAGCTCACACCTGGGCTTGCGTGGTACAACGCTTGGCTGGAGATCAATCTCGGCGCGCAGATTGCGGTGAACCAGGCCGCCGCCGGATCGGGACGAGTCGGTTTTGTGTGGCTAATCGGGATTTCCTATGATCAGCTCTGGCAGGCGGCGGCTTGGACTCCGTTTTGACGGACGCGGTCGCGCGCGAATGGTCGATAAAATCACCAAAGAGAAATTAAGCTCGGGAGAATCATGATGGCGAAGAGCCGGAAATGCGAGCCGATATGAAAAAGGTGCTGATGGTCTGCACGGGCAATAAGGATCGCAGTCCGACGGCGGCGATGCTGGTGGCGGAGATGTGCGCGCCGATGTGGGTGACATCGGCGGGAACCGAGCCGTGGTCGCGAAATCCGGTGACCCGCGAGCTGGTGGAGGAAGCGGACGTGATCTGCGTGATGGAGGACGCGCATCGCCGGCATATAATTGAAAAATACGGCGCATCGCACGCCCCAAAAGTGATCGTGCTGGAAATTCCCGACAATTACATATGCTGGGAAGCGGAGCTGGTGCATCTGCTGAAGCCGAAGCTGCGAGCGGCGCTGGGACTCTCGGGAGCGCGAGGCGGACAGTAACGATGCGATCGATATTCGCGACCACGGTGGTGTTGTGCGCCGCGATCATGACCGGATGCCTGGCCGGATGCTCGCTGCAGCAGCCAAAATTGTTTCAGGCGGCGAACGGATCGGGCGCGGCCGCGCAAACCTCGATCGGCACCGAATCGGGCGTATCGGAACCTCCCGCTGCCGCGCATCCGCTGCCGTTCAAGGGACGGCTGGTAAGTGGCGATCCGAACGAACTGCCGCCGGATGTGGCGGCGTCGCTGTCCGACGCGTCAAAGATCACGTTTTCATATCGCGAGGAGCTGACTCATAACGACTACCGGATTCCGCTCATCTTCACCGCGCTTGATCCGGTGACCTACCTTGGCGCGCCACTCGGCGATATCGGAGTCAGCGCATTCGGCCAGCTAACGATAACTGACGGCGACCAGGTGATCGGCGACTATGCGGCGCGGGCATTCGTTTCGCGCCAATACTCGATGTACTCGGAGCCGACGCATCGCGAGGTCGAGCAGGCGGCGCGTGCCGCGGTGCGGGCGAAGATCGATTCGAAGCTCGCGGCCGATTCGGCGCGGCTTCGCGCGGCGGCGGGATCGCTTAACGCCGCGCATGCGGCAATGGAACGATAATCGCTTCGCGCCGATCCGAGACGAGATCAAAGTGAAAGCAAAGGCCTTGCGGCGCGTGGCGTATGTTGCGGGATTTGTCGCGATTGCGATGCTGGTGTCATGCGCGGTGACCGGCCGGCCATTTGAACGCGCGGGTGCGTCATCAAATCAGGCGGTTATCTACGTATATCGACCATACAGCTACGCGGGATCGCTGCTCAGGCCCGCGGTGACGTGCGGCGATGAGACCGCGCGAATCGGACCAGGCGGTTATCATGCGTTCGTCACCGCGCCAGGCAAGGTGACCTGCAGCGTGGCCGCAGAAACTCAGGATCAAATGGAAATTCAGGCCGAACCGCGCGATTATTACGTGCGGGAAACCATAGGATGGGGATGGATGTCGGGAAGGCCGCAATTGGAACCAGTCGATCATGACGCGGCGCACGATGAAATTCGCAAGTGCGTGCAGGAGCAATAATGGAGAGGAATAGTGGACCGGCGGATTAAGATTGCGTTAGGGGGTGGTTTGCAGAGGCCTTGGATTTCCTATTTACTAGGTATGCCGTCGAATAATTAAGACGAATCACTGACCTTCGCGAAATCGCGATCCCATTATCATCGTGCGACGCCGCGTAAAGTGAGATGCGACGGGGCTCGAATGATGCGGGGTGCGATAGTGCGCGAGCAGATCTACAGAATTTATCTTGACTTTTTGGAAACCGCGGAAACCAAGCGGCGCTGGACAATCTTCAACGACATCCCTTGGGAGAAGCTGAAGAAAGCCTCGAAGGCGGCAGCCTTTGCCGCGCAGGCGATCGAGCTTTACTGCGCGGAAGAGATGTACATGCCCGACTACAGCGCGGAGGCGTTCAAGCTGGTGCGATCGAACTTCAGCGCGGCATGGTTCGAGGCGCGCTGGGCATTCGAGGAATCGAAGCACGGCCTGGTGTTTCGCGAATATCTGACGCGGTCGGGGCTGCTGTCGGAAGCAGAGTTCGCCAGCTTCGAGACATTGATCTTCCAGAGCACGTGGCGGATGCCGTTTGCGACTCAACGCCAGATGACGTGCTATGGCGCTTTACAGGAGGGCGCCACTTACTGCGCATACAAGGCTCAGCGCGACCGCGCGATACAGGCGGGAGACGAGGTGCTGAAAGCGATTTTTCATCACGTCGGCCGCGATGAGGCGGCGCACGCCGGATTCTACCGGGCGGTGATTGGAGTTGAGCTTGAACACGACCGCGCGGGAACGATCGCGGACTTGGCGCGGGTGCTGGCTGAGTTCAAGATGCCAGGTGACGGATTGATTCCCGGCTATCGCGAACGGCTCAGAGCCTCGAACGGCGGAGTAAGTGCGCGAATGTTCCTGGAAGACGTTGTCTGGCCGATGCTGACGACGTTCAAGATTACTCGCTCGGAATTGAAGTTGGCAGCGAAGCGGCAGGCGTTCTCCACCGCGCAACTACAGAAAGCTCCCTCACAAATCACGGAGCAGACGCGGATTTAGGCTCCCTTCCCCCGCTACGCGCTCGCCTCGAATACGCCAAAGGGCGCGGTTTCTTCAGCTCGCAACCGATCAATCGACGATCGCCGAATAGATTATGTTGCGCAACTGACCGCGGAAGTTGAACGTCCCCGAGGGCATAAGCTGCGTCATAAAGATGACAACCATGTCCTCTTTCGGATCGATCCAGAACGCGGTTGAAGCCGCTCCGCCCCAATAATAGTCGCCTGCGCCGAGAGCGCCGTGCGCGACTTGGCCGAGCGTGGTTGCGAAACCGAGGCCAAAGCCAACGCCCTCGTACTCGGTTTCGGAGAAAGTATCGATCGCCATCTGGGCGAGATCGCGTCCGCCGGCGAGATGATTCATGCGCATCAGCTCGATGGTTCGCGGGCCGAGGATGCGCGCGCCGTCGAGTTCTCCGCCGCGGCGCAGCATCTCGCAGAAGCGCAGGTAATCCGCGGTGGTGCCAGTTAGTCCGCCGCCGCCGGAGAGAAATGAACGCTCCTTGATATAGAAGCTCTTTTCCGGATCGTCGATAAGCTTGAGCGACTTGTCCGCCTCGCGCTGATAGTTGGCGGCAAGGCGATCCACGTTTTTAGGAGAGACCCAGAACGCCGTGTCGCTCATCCCGAGCGGCTCGAAGATGGTTTCGCTCAAATATCGATCGAAGCGCTTGCCGGAAATCGCTTCCACCAGATAGCCGCATACGTCGGTCGAGAACGAATACATCCAATGCTCGCCAGGCTGATAACGAAGCGGCACGCGGGCGAGCTTGTCGACAAATGTCGAGAGCGTTTCGCCTTCCTCGCGGTGGACACCGGCTTCGCGATAGGCGCGGTCGACGGGATGATTGGTCCCGCCGTAGGTGAGACCGCCGGTATGGCTCAGCACGTTGCGCATCGTCATCGGATGAGCTGGCGCTACGGTCTGCATCGAGGAGCCTTCGCCGGAGACCCAGACCTTGTGATCCCGCCACGCGGGGATGAAGCGCGAGACCGGATCATTCAACTGGAAGCGTCCCTGCTCGTACAGGCTCATCAGAGCGACCGACGTGATCGGCTTGGTCATCGAGTAGAGGCGGAAGATGGTGTTGTCGGTCATCGGCGCTTCGCGTTCGCGATCCCGCTGGCCCATCGAGGTGAAATAGGCGATATGGCCGTGGCGTGCGACGAGCGTTTGACATCCGACGATCTTGCTCGGCTCGATATAGTTGTGACTTAGATGATCAGTGATGCGGTTAAGCCGATCGGGTGCGAATCCAGCCCGCTTTGGCGCCAGTTCCATCGGTTGATCCTCCGCCTGAAATGATTCACCGACACGATATCACAGTCGCGCGGAAACTCGCGCGCGGCGATCGGCTGACATCAGGCCAAAATATGTAAGTTGGCGATGGGCCGGTATCGCGCCTAAAAATAGAGGAACGCCAATAGAGGATTATAGACGATGCTCAAGGTCGCGCTGCTGGATGATTACGCGGGTGTCGCGCTTCAATCCGCCCTTCAATCCGCCAACTGGCCGGTGCTGCGGGAAAAAGCGGAAGTGGCGGCTTTCGATCACCATCTATCGGAAGAGGAAGCCGCGGTCGCGCTCAAGCAGTTCGATGTGCTGTGCACGATCCGCGAGCGGATGAGCCTGCCGCGCAGCCTCTTCGAGCGGCTGCCGAATCTGAAGCTCGTGACGATAATCGGAATGTCGCTGCCGAATCTCGACCTCGATGCGGCGACCGAACATGGGGTGATCGTGGCGCATTCGAACTTCGCCAACCCGGTATTCGCCAATATCGGGAGCGCGACGCCTGAGCTGACGTGGGGACTGATGATCGCGACCGTCAGGCACATGGGAGTCGAGATGCGCCGGATGCGCAAGGGCGGATGGCAGGCAACGGTGGGTAGCATTCTTGCGGGCCGCACGCTCGGCCTGCTCGGGCTTGGCCGTATCGGCAAACGGATGGCGGCGTATGGCAGCGCGTTTGGGATGAACGTGATCGCATGGAGCCAGAATCTGACGGAAGACACCGCGAAATCGGTGGGCGCGCGGCGAGTCGATAAAGACGAGTTGTTCCGCACCGCCGACATTCTTTCAATTCACGTCGTGCTGAGCGAGCGCACGCGCGGTCTGGTGACAGCGCGCGAACTTAACCTGATGAAGCGGGACGCGTACCTGATCAACACGTCGCGCGGACCAATCGTGGTGGAGGCCGATCTTGTGGCCGCGCTGCGATCCGGCCATATCGCGGGCGCGGGACTGGACGTGTTCGACGTCGAACCGCTGCCGGCGGACCATCCGTTTCGAAGCATGGACAATGTGGTGCTAACGCCGCATCTCGGCTATGTGACCAGAGAGACGCTGGCTGCTTTCTATAGCGATACTTTGGACGCGGTGGTGGCATTCGCAAACGGCACGCCGATTCGGGTGGTCAATCCAGCGGCGCTTCAGCACCCGAAGCATCGAAAGCAGCCCTGAGGCTCGCGGCGTATGTTAGCATCGATTGAGCGCGGCGATTTCGCTCGGTTCAAAGCCAATGAACAACTCTAATGAAGGAACATTCGCGATCGGCGGCGACTTGGAAGTGCGGCGGCTCGGTTTCGGCGCGATGCGTGTGACCGGCGAGGGCGTATGGGGCGAGCCGAAAGACACAGCGGCGGCGATCCGGCTGATCCGGCGCTCGGTCGAGCTAGGGGTGAACCTGATCGATACGGCGGATTCGTACGGACCCGAGGTATCCGAGCGTCTGATTGCGCAGGCGCTTGCGCCCTATCCGCGAGGCATCGTGATCGCGACCAAAGGTGGATACAGGCGTCCGGGACCGGGAAGATGGGAGCCGGACGGACGCCCGGAGCATCTAAGGTATGCGTGCGAAGGCAGCCTCAGGCGCCTGCGACTGGACAGAATCGATCTTTATCAGTTCCACGTTCCGGATCCGCGCGTGCCGATCGAGGACTCGATCGGAGCGCTTTTGGAACTGCGTGATGCGGGCAAGATCCGTCATATCGGCGTGTCGAATTTTTCGGTAGCGCAGGTGCGGCGCGCACGCACGATCGCGCCGATCGTCTCGGTGCAGAATTCCTATAATCTTTCCGAGCGCTCGTCGGACAGCGTGGTTGAATTCTGCACGCGCGAGCGTATCGGCTTTATTTCATATTTTCCGCTCGCGATCGGATCGCTCGCCCGGCGGCGCGGATCGCTCAAAACTATCGCGGAGCGCAATCATGCGACGCCCGGCCAGATTGCGCTTGCGTGGTTGCTCAGGCGATCACCCGTGATGCTGCCAATTCCGGGAACCTCGTCGATCGAGCACCTCGAAGAGAACACGAAGGCGGCCGCGATTCGGCTCAGCGACGAGGATTTTAGAGCAATCGGCGGCTAATGGCGCGCGCCAGGCGCGTCCCGAATATCGCCATTCACTCGTTCAAATTTTAGGACGGCGGCGCAGCCTCGCGAGCATCGCTCGCGACTGGTCGAGCGCGCGTGCTGCGCCTATATAGTGGTTAGGCGCCCGGGGACTTTGCACTGCCGAGCTTTGCGCTCGACTCCACAGTTCGCGGCAACGAGGAGATCGCAAATGGCAAAAATCAACGGCGGCGAGATGCTGGTCAGATCGCTCGAACACGAAGGGGTACGCAACATTTTTACTCTGCACGGCGGCCATCTCGATGCGATCTATGCGGCGTGCAGAGACCACGGCATGAGGGTGATCGATACGCGGCATGAACAGGCCGCGGCGCACATGGCAGACGGATGGGCGCGCACGACCGGAGTTCCCGGTGTGGCGATGGTGACGGCAGGCCCCGGCGTTACCGACGCGGTCACCGGCGTCGCAAACGCATACATGGATTCGATACCAATGATCCTGATCGGAGGTCGGAGTCCGCTCGCCGATGACGACAAGCTGCCGCTGCAGGCCGTCGACCAGATGGGCATCATGCGTCCGATTACCAAGTGGGCGCGCAGCGTTACTCATACTGAGCGAATCCCGGAGTTTGTGGCGGCGGCGTTCCGCTATGCGATGTCGGGACGGCCGGGACCGGTTTTTCTGGAGCTGCCAATCGATGTGCTCTTCGCGCGAGCCGATGAGGAGCGCGTGCAGTTTCCCCGGGAATATCGGCCCAAGCTTCCCGCCGGACCGTCAAAAGCGGCATTGACCCAGACGCTCAACTGGCTGCGCGAGGCGCGCCGGCCGGCGATTTTGGCCGGTGGCGGAGTATGGTTCGCGCAGGCCGCATCCGAGCTGGTGCAATTCGCGGAGCTGACCAGAACCCCGGTAATGACTAACGGCAAAGCCCGCGGTTGCATCCCCGACGACCATCCACTGTGTTTCGGAGGCTTCGGCGCGATTCATCCCGCCGCTCACGCGAAGAGCGGCGGCAGCGCCGACCTGCTGATTCTGCTCGGCACCAGAATCGGGCTTTTCACCGGCGGCCGGAATTCGGTCATTCCGCGGGATGCGCGCGTGATCCAGGTCGATATTGAGGGCGAGGAGATCGGCCGAAATCGCGATATCGAGCTGGGAGTCGTCTCCGATTGCGGGGAATTTCTGCGGCAGGCGATCGAAGCGTTGAAGGCGGAGAAACTGGATCCGCATCAGGAATGGTTGGAACGGCTCGGCGCGATTCGAACCGCGACGCGCCATCGGTTTGACGATGCCCTGAAGGATCACCCCGGCCCAATTCATCCCGCGCGGATGGCGCACGATATTGCCCAGACGCTCAGCCCGGACGCGATCGTGGTGGCCGATGGCGGTGAGACAGCGGCGTGGATGTCGAACGCGTGGAGCGCGCGCTATCCGGGACGATTCCTAAGCCACGGCTATCTCGGATGCCTGGGCATCGGCCTGCCATTCGCGATCGCCTGCAAGGCGGCTCATCCGGACAAGCAGGTGTTCTGCATCGTCGGCGATGGATCGGCGGGTCTGAACTTTGCCGAATTCCACACCGCGGCGAAGAATGGACTGCCGGTGACGGTCGCGATCAACAACGACCGGCAATGGGGTATGTCCAAGCATGGGCAGGATTTGATGTGGGGCAAGGGGCGCGCGGTGGCGACGGAGCTCGGGATGGTGCACTACGAACGCGCCGCGGAAGGACTCGGTGCGGAGGGCCAGCTCGTTGAGCGCGCAAGCGATATAGCTCCGGCGCTCAAGCGTGCGCTTTCGAGCGGGCGCGTCGCGTGCCTCAACATCGTGACTGATGCGGACGTTATCGAGCCGGGAACGCTGGCTATGTACAGCGCCGCAACCCCGAAGCCGCCCAACGAAGAGCCGAAGCAGGAGGGAGAAACGACCCTGCCCTACTACGGCAAGCGCAAACTCGAGTAGGAGATCTGCGATTAGCTCGCTTGCGGAGATGAAACGCTCGGGTGTTATGATATGGCATCTTACCTGGCAGCGCCGGCATGATACCGGCGCGGTGAACCCGCTTTGCCGCGAAGGAGATCACCATGGCTGAGTTCGACATCCAAATTAAGGGTGGAACTGTCGTCGATGGGACACGGGTACCGCGTTACCGCGCCGATGTATGGATAAAGAACGGCAAGATAGCCCAGATCGGCGGGCGCGCAGCCGGTTCGGCAAAAAAAGTCATCGACGCCGACGGGCTTTTCGTCGCGCCGGGGTTTGTCGATCTCCACACGCACTACGACGCGCAGATCCGCTGGGATCCCTACTGCACGATCTCCGGATGGCACGGCGTAACCTCGGTTGTTCTGGGTAACTGCGGGTTCGGCTTCGTACCGGTCAAGCCTGACTTTCGCGAACGATCGCTTCTAACGATGACTCGCACCGAGGCGATTCCATATGCCTCGATGAAAGCGGGGATGCGGTGGGATTGGGAGACGATTCCGGAATATCTGGACTCGCTCGATCGCACGCCCAAGGGCGTGAATGTGATCCAGTATCTCCCGACCGCATCGCTGATGACCTACGTGATGGGCCTCGAGGCGGCCAAGACCCGCCCCGCTACTGATAATGAGCGCGCCGAGATGAGCCGGCTGCTCGACGAGGGGATGGACGCCGGGCTGTGCGGATTTTCGATCCAGCGACTCGGTCCCGATTCGGTGCAGGCTGACTTCGACGGATCGCCAATGGTGACCGACACGATGTGCGATGAGGACATCCTGAATCTCGCGCGAGTGCTCAGAAAGCGCGACGAAGGATTTATCCAGATCACGCAGGCGGCGGGGAAAATCAAAGAAGATTTGGCGTTCCTTGAACGGCTCGCCGCGGAGACCGGGCGGCCGATCCTGCACAACGTGATCGCCCCGTCGCGGAACGATCCGGAAACGCATCGGCGAAGTCTAAGATGGCTCGCGCGATGCCGCGACAAGGGACTGCCGATATTCGGGCAGACCGCCACGATTCGCAGCGGCTTCGCGTTTACGCTGGAGCATTGGAATCTCTATGACGCGAGCCCCGCATGGCGCGCGGTGACAACCGGAAGCAAGGAAGAGAAGCTGAGAAAGATGCGCGATCCGTCGCTGCGGTCCGCCATCAAGCGCGAACACGAGCAGGCAAACCGCCGGCTTGAAGTCATTCAAGCCGGAGTGGGCGGGCCGATTCGTCATCTGATTGTGCAGTGGGTTAACGACAATCCGGAGCTGGAAAAATATGTCGGCAAGTCGGTCGGACAGATTGCCGCCGATGAGCAGAAAGATCCGATCGATGTGATGCTCGATCTTTCGGTGGCCGGTGACCTGAAAGTGGAGTTCCTTGGGCCCAATCGCGGAATCAACGGCGAATACATGGCCGAAATGATCAACTCCTCACCGTACACGATTCCGGGCGTATCCGACGGCGGAGCGCACACCAAGTTCTTTACTGGAGGCGCGTTCACAACTGACTTCCTGGCGTGGCTGGTTCGCGATGAGGAGCGAATCACTCTCGAAGAGGCGCATTACCGGCTGTCCGCCCTGCCCGCTCATGCGGCCGGCTTCCGCAATCGCGGCGTGCTGCGCGAAGGAGCATGGGCCGACGTGGTGGTCTACGATCTGAAGCGTCTCGCGGTCGAACCCGACTGGGTTGGCGAGATAGCCCACGACTTCCCAGGCGGCGAGTGGCGGCGAGTACAGCACGCGCAAGGATATCGCGCGATCATGGTGAACGGGGAAGTCACGTGGGATGAATCGCGATGCACCGGCGCGACTCCCGGCAAGTTGCTCCGCCACGGCGTCGCTTGAACGGTTGGCCCCGCGCCGTACTAGCGAATGACGCGCCGGCCACTTAGGCCGGCGCGGAACGCAGCACACCTTCGCGCTCCAGTTCTCTTATGCGATCGGTGCTGTAGCCGATATTCGCGAGCACCTGCTCATTGTGCTGGCCAAGAGTTGGCGCGCTCAGCTCCAGGTTCTCCGGAAAATCCGAGAATCGCAGCGCGAATCCGGGCACGTCGAACTCGCCCAGAATCGGATCGCGAACTGTGCGAACCGTTCCCCGCTGCCGCAAATGCGGATGGTTCACCGCTTCGGCAACCGACAGCACCGGCGCGTGCGGCACGCGGTTCTCCTTCATCGCAGCCATCGAGGCCTCGTCGCTCGGCATCGATTGGAGCCATTCCTCCACGATCGCAACCAGTTCCTTCAGATTCGCCAGCCGATTCTGCGGCTTGAAGCGCGGGTCATCCGCAAGCTCCGGCTTGCCCATCGCTCGGCATAGTCCCGCAAACTGATGCATGAGGGGCGCGATGATGACGATGTAGCGATCCTTGGCCTTGAACAAACCCGCGGGCACCGAGTACCAGGAGTGCAGGCCGGAACGGGTCGGCTTAATCGCTCCTCGGCTCAGGCTGAAACTTTCGACCGCCGCCTCGTGATAATGGAAGTAGGTATCGAGCAGAGAAATATCCAGGAACTGGCCGACGCCGCGCCGCTCGCGATGGAGCAGCGCGGCGCAGATCGCGCCCATCGCGTGCGCGC
>JASHOJ010000027.1 GCA_030041155.1 Candidatus Binataceae bacterium
AAAAGCGACCTCCGTTAGCTGATCGTTTGGCGGCAAAGAATGGATGATCCTCCACTCGCATGATCACGAGAGAATCGTCCTCCGCTGCTTCGAACGCTGGTATTGAGCCAGATGCGCACGTGGGGAAGCTGCCGCCCGACAACTGTTCACAAAACTGTTCCGTTCCCGAAGGAAAAGAGAATCGCGCAGCGGTCGAGTCGACTCGTAGCGATCCCCTCAGCCCGGGTGCGAGTTCTTCCACGACCGCCGCGGTTTCCGGACCTTCGCATCCATAGATCAGCGCATAGCCCGATTGATCGAGAAGATCGCGCCATTCCCCATCGGAGTTCGGTCTCGCTCGCGCGCGCTTGAGAATTCCCGCATGAATCGCAATTGCATGAGGTCTGCTGCTCCAGGCCTCGGCGAGTCCGCTCAGGCTGGAATCAGAGGATATCCTTGCGATCTCAGTTGGTATTCCGCACATACCGGCGAGCTTAGCCAGACGACCGTCGGATCGGCGCGAGGCCGGTGACTCAACTATTGCCAGGAAGCGTTCACTATTTGTATTCTCAGTGTCCATCCCGCACGATCGGTTCCAATGCATCGATAAGGCTGCCTACTGTATTAAGAGCTTCGGCGGGTAGTTGTCCTGACTCTTCCTCACCAGCGATCATGATGTCGCATGCGAATTGTTCTCGAATTTCGTCCTCGATAAACAGCAGCAGGTTAATCAGTGAAAGCGAATCGAGAGTTGTCTCGCCAGCCATCAGCGCAGTGGTCCGGCTCTTGACAAGTCTTTGCGATTCCACCAACAACTCGTTGACGCGATCCAGCGCCCGGTACACAGCCAATTCGAGCACAGCGTTGCTGTTATCGGTTTCCATTCGATCTGGATCCCCCCGTATCAGCGAGGGCCCCTGAGGCGCGATCGAGACGACCCTGGTCGCGGCGGATGGGTCGCAAGCCAAGAAAGAACGACCTGTATGAGGAGGCGGTCGCGAGAGACACAGACGCGGTGCCGATTCGCTGAGATTGCGCTGGCGCTACAAAAGAATGGTCGGGAATATCGCTTGTGATAACCGAACCCGCACCGACCACTGCGCCCTCGCCGATCGTCAGAACGCGATCGCAGACACTGCTGACAATACAGCCGGCGCCGATCCACGCGCCTTGCTTGATCACAACTCTTCCCGGTCCGCGCAAATGAGCGATGATAGCGGTTCGCAGCCCTACTTCGACATTGGACTCTATCTCAACGCGCTCCGGATATTCATTCTCGATATAAACTTCATCACCTATAAACACATTCGCCCCGACCCTCACACCGCGCCATCGATGCAATAGCGGGCGGAGGCTGCGGCTGCCGGGCAGAGATCGCGCCATCGAATGTAAAAGCCGATTCAGGGCGCGGCGTGCGAGCGAATGTGAACTCGTACTCGACTTCATATGACGGCAACTCACTTGGAAGACGAGACGGCGCTGGTGCCCGACCCTTCATCCTTCCCCAGATGACCACTCCGGGCTCTCTCGATTGCGCCATAAGTCAATTCCACCGCGTCAGGGCAAGCGGGGCGTCGACCTGGATCGCAGACGAAACGGCTTCCATCCCGCTTAAGCCCTGATCGCGCAAGAAAATCGAGGCAAGGCTGGTTCCTGGACGTCTTGATGAACTCCAATATGAGCTGCCTCGCACCGATCGCAAACGCGCGATCCGCGAGCACCGACAGCATTGTTTCTTCGATCTGCCTGCCCATCGCCCGGCAGCTCAGGACAAAATCTTCCACGTATGCATCGGAACTCCGCTCATCAAAGCGAAGACTGCCTATCCCTACCAGGCCGTAATCACCGAACTTGTCTGCCAGCCGATATGTGATGAGCACGTGATTGTCCGCGGCTTCCCATGAAGCCAGCTCCGCGTCGGACAATCTTCGCGTCCGCATGTTCATCTGATTCGTTTTGTTGAGGAGTTGAGCGGCCCGCTCGCGATTCACTGGCGTTAAGTCTTCGGCCTGAACCTTCAGTCCCAACGTTCGAAGCCATCGTTCCGGCGATTCGATTCTCAGCTCGTTTCGCTTCCTCTCTGACGCGTACATTTCGGTGCGGCTTCTGTCCTCCGCACTGATGAATGCGCTATCGAAGCAATCGAGCGCGTTTAGCGCCGCGGGAAAGTAAATTGGACTGCGCGGCCACTCCGGGACCAGAAGCAAAGGGATTTCAGAGCGAACTCGATCGCGCTCGACCGCACTGTCGTCTATAAACACAGCGGCATCAGGCGCGAGGTTGAGCTCGGAAATCAACTCCGCAACGTTTCGCGCCTTATCGCCCCAGTTGATCCGCCATCCGGCTAAATCATCCAAGCGTAAGATCATTTCCGGATGGGTCTGGATCGCGTCCAGCGCAAGCTGCTCTTCGTTCTTGCTAACTACTGCGATCAGAATACCGCGCCGCCTAAGAGCGCGGAGACCTAGCTGAAAATCGCGATAGGCTTCACCTGCCGCGTCATGTCCTCCGATTCTTAAGTTCTCGCAACCAACATCACCAATAACTCCACCCCAGAGCGTGTTATCGAGATCAACGATCAGCAGCTTTCGTGCCTTGCCCCGCAACCCGATGAGTGCGGCTGCGAAATCGCGGGTTGCCGACTTGAATACGTCCAAGCCAAACGGAGTACGCGACAGGTACCACAGACGCGCATCATGCGCCTCCGCGCGGCGCGGCATCCATTGCGACGAGTCAAACACGGTCACGCGAGGGTCGTCCGCCGCCAATTCCGCCAGCAATAGGTTCATCTTCATCAGAACGGCCGCCGCTCCAAACCGCGGATGCATTTCAAGCAGACCGGATCGCGCTCCGATCGGATGAATTACGCTCCAGGTCGGTACGAAGATGTGCCCCACGTGAGGCGGAATTTGCGCCAGCGCTCGAACGAACTCCTTCACATCAGCCAGGAT
This sequence comes from Candidatus Binataceae bacterium, assembly GCA_030041155.1. Lineage (GTDB taxonomy): Bacteria > Desulfobacterota > Binatia > Binatales > Binataceae > JBARDN01. The sequence continues at coordinate 2,931 of JASHOJ010000027.1, forward strand.
CTGTTCGCAGTCCGCGCGAGCCCCATGAAGCAAGTCCCGGTAGCATGACGAGATTCCCTCTGGCGAGGTCCAGACCACTGCGGCGCAAGGAGCTAGTGGCCAGTGATCTTCTTCATGGGACAGCAACACCTGCATCACCTGACCGAATGGAGCAGCGTTGGCCCGTATTGTCACCGCGCTTTGAACCTGCGAGAGGAGCGAAGCAAGGTTTTGCCCATTAAAGTCAGAGATGATGATCAGGTTCACAATGCTCTGTGGATCTGCCGCCATATACTGCTCAGTCACCCGGCTGGGCGACGCCTGCGCCGCTGGCTATCGTAAGTGGAGTCTGGGTAGTTTTCCACCTGACGCGCAGCCGTTGCCTTAAAGCGGCAAGCATCGAGATCCAGTAGTACGCACCCATCAGCTTAAGATGAAATTCCAGCGGCCAGTCCGTCGGATCGACGCGAATTCTTCCCGACACGTAGCCCTCGAAGCGACGGCCTTTAGGAACGGGAGTGCTTATAAACACACGATCATAGCCAGCTTCACGGCAAAGCGCGATATGTTCATCTTCATAAGCACCAAATGGAAAGCAGAATAACCGCACGTCCGCTTTCAAGGCTTGCATCAGCTGATCGCGAGAGCTTCGGAGCTCAAGTCGTATATCGTCTTCTTTAAGTGTTGTGAGACACGGATGTGAGGCTGTATGAGATCCGATGGTAACGAGATCGTCGCGAATAGACTCTAGCTCTTGCTCGGAAACGATTCTGTCGTTTGCGTCCCCGAAGCTACTGCCCATTCGATCGGCTATTATGAATGTGGTGATAGGAATCAGGCGGCGCTTAGTTTCCGGCAAGGCGTTACTCACGAAACTCAACCATCCGTCATCCACCGTTACCGCAACAGGACGGGAATGCTTATCCGTCTGGTCGAGCTGAGCGGTGCTGACCGGATGGGCCCAGCGAAGCAAGTGATCCATTTGGCGCGCAAACCGTTTTCGCTCTGACGGAAATACCTGGTGATAAAAGATAATCAACGGCTCGTACGGCAGCTGATGCGCGAATGCTACCCGCACCGCCCGAATCAGCTCCGACGCGGCAAAAAAAATCGAGGCCAGGAACATCTTCAGAAGCCGTTTCGGAATAGATTGAGAGAATTGCGGCATCTGCGGGCCGGAGACCAAATGCTGGTTCACGATCGAAAGTACGTGGTGTCTCGCCCCGTTCCTCGGGCCAAGTCGCCCACGCGACTCCTAAAAGCTGACGCAGGATGCAGCAATTAAGATGCCATTGCGCGCGTGTTCCAACGTTCTTTGAAACTCCGGCTGTTGTTGCGGCACTTGCAGCAGGCAGACTACATGTAAGCCCGATGGGCTATTTCGCTTGTAATTTTTTCAACATCGATCGCGATGTGATCTCAGACGAAAATCGGGCGAAAAAGGCATCGTACGCGTGCTCGCCGTTACGTTCCGTGCTCAGAGGAAAGAGAGCGGATCGCCGCGGGTGCAATTGATCGATGACGATGCGCTGGTTTCTTTGCCACGATGCTGGCTTCGAACCCGCCACCTCAGGAATAGGAATCCCGTGACGACGCTAGGAGACGATGACTCATCGAAGTTGTTCGAACATCGTTAAGCCATTTCTAGTTCGCGACTAGATTTGTCCGCCCAACCTCGGATCACGACGATCATGCCGAACCGCTCCAAGGCGGGCCGGGCCGCCTTTTAGCTTACCGGCAGAGAGTCACCGGTTCCCAACACTTGGGCGGAACTGTTCGCTGCCGTTTGTCTAAACTCTTAGCTTGTCCGCGATTCCACTTTCATTGGTTGACGTGTCCACCTTCGGCGGCAGACTGCATCGCCTCGAAGGTAAAAAACCCTTTATCCACCGCCCCCATATTGATGTACCAGCATTCGCGTTCCGGACTATTGCGGCTTGGCAAGTAGCATACGCTACCGGTGCCGCCTTGAACGTCGGTCGCGGTGGCGCCGACGACAAACTCGCGCTTGAAGGGATATATAGCAACACGCGCATCGGGTACCGGGCGGTCGCGATACGTCAGAAAATAAAGAAAATTCTGAAACAGTTGTCCACTACGGTCATAAGCATCGACGTAGGGCTCGAACCAGACCTCGGAATCGATGTACACCACGTTGCGGCCTTGGAGTGTGTCGATCACGTTGTAGCGAGGTAGTGCTTCAATCAGGTACATATGCCGCATTTCCCATGCTTCGGGGCATTGCGAAGAGCCTCCGTCATAAGGACAGGTGACTTCTGGCGAATGAATCGCATGAACAACCGCGAGCATCTCCTTTTCGCCCAAGAACTTGTAGTCATACGCTTCGGTCTTAGGGTTGAACCCCGAATAGTGATCCGGATTCCATGCGCTGGCGACGCCGCTGGCGGTAGACAGAATCGATTCATTGAGGCGCCGCACGCGACGCGAGCCGGGACTCCAAAGCCATGAGTCGTCGCCGCGGTTCGGGTCCGCATAACGAAATCGAACCAATCCGGTGCCGCGCTCGGAGGCCGGTGCCAAGATCGGATATAGCCCGAACAACCACATTCGGTTGGTTTTTTTAAAGTCCGGATCAACCGGCAGCGGCTCAACTTCGGTTCGTCCGATCTCATCGTAACCGGCGTAGTGCCCAACCATCTCTTCGTCGATGATCCATTGGTTTTTTCCGGGGCGAACGTTCCCCGATTGACACTCGAAGAAACGTAAGTCGTAGTCGTCGGTAGTAATTGGGCGGAACGCATTGTTCCAGATAATCTTCTGAGCCACGAATGGGTCGTTGGCATCGAGCAGCGGAAAGGGCTGACCGGCGACATAACCGACCAAGCTGCGATGATCCGTCGAAAGCTGCACCTGTGATGAATACTTCTCAGTCGCGTCGCGATAGGGTGCCGGCCAGTCAACTCGCGCGGTGGAGACAACTTTCATCTCCATTCCGTGCTGCACCTTCCAAAATACACCTGGCGAGATCAGGCTCTGTACTTTGTAGGCGTTTTGGGGGGTGATTACGTCTCCAGGCTTGACCCCCGCCCGAGACATAGCGGGTGGTGCCACAATCGCAAGGATACCGACCGCGCTGGCGACAACCCTTAGAACGAATGCTCGCGTGCCCATTAAAGATCCCTCCCGAACTAATGAGTACTTCTGAAATCTGCTCCAAAGGGTGCTGCTGCGAAATTCGCGAAGAGTGCAAATACGAATCAGTCGCAGCACATTAGAATTCGTTCAAACCGCTACGCGATTCCGAGCTCTACTAAAGGACCTTTGTCGGAAACGGGAAGGCGTTTTACGCCAGCCTGTAGTTTGTTTTGGCCAGGAGAACGCTCCAGCGCGTCGATCAAGTCGAGCGATTTTGCGTGCTCCTTCAGCGCCGGCATCACTTCTTCGGCAAGTAGCCTCATACTCGTCTGCCTATCTTCATTGCTGACAGGCCCCTGCACGCTGAAGATCACGATTGTACCGACCCGCAGGGAGCTGAGTACCACCTTTAGCTTTTTAATGACGTTCTCGGGGTTCCCGACTATCAGCAGGTGATGCTTTTGAGCTTCCTGATAATCAGCCTCGGCGTTCCGCTTGGCGTCTTCGAGATTGACGGGATGATTCTCGACCTGCGCGTGCAGTTTTTCGCCGCTAATACCGAGCCAGCTGGCTTGTGGCTGTTTGGCGAGAATCCGGATCGCGTTTTTCGAGTTATAACCGGGTGGAAACGTATGCTCCGGCAGTGCGAAGGTATGCTGTCCACCGCCGAACAGAAATAGCTTCCCTAATTCTTGCGCGCGCGCCTCGGTCTCGGCGACAAAACATGGGACTACATAACCAAAGTTCTCAGGGCCGGCCTGGTAGCCACACTTCTGCGCTTCGTCAGCGTAGTATTCCCATAGATCACAGGTAGGTCCGAGCGTGGTTCCGAGTCCGAAATAAGGATAGGCGTGCTGAGCGCACCATCGGATTGTCTCCGGACTGAGCACACCTGGTATCCAAAATGGTGGATGGGGTTTTTGGTATGGCAGGGCCCACGGATTCACGTGGCGGTAATGAAAGTGCTTGCCTTCGTAACGCCAGGGCCCGGGACGCGTCCACGCCTTCACGATAAAATCGTGTGCTTCTTCGAAATACTCCCGATTGTATGCTGGGTTTGCGTTGTTGAAGAACTGCTCGCTGCCTGCACCTCGCACCCATCCGGTGATCAGGCGTCCGCGTGAGATTACATCGATCTCTGCCAACTCCTCCGCCATGCGCAGCGGATGCTTGATAACAGGAAGTGGATTTCCAATCAGCAGGATACGCGCCTTCTTCGTAACCCGCGCCAAAATCGCGGCTTCGACATCCATGACCGAGCCCATGCAAAACGGATTTCCGTGATGCTCATTAAGGGCGATGATGTCGAAGCCGAGTTCTTCGGCATAACAGTTCTCGTCGATATAGTAATTGTATTCGTCGGCAGCTTTCTCGCTGTCGTAGTACTTGTTCGAGACACCGAAATGCGCGCCGTTCTCGAGGATTACTTCCTCCGGGAGCCATCGTACTGGTCTTTCAGTGAAATATCCGAACTTCATAAGATTACCTTTAGGCAGCAAGAAAGCGCGCTACTTCGCGCTCGAATTGAGCTGCGGCTTCGATTTCCGGGCGATGTCCAACGCCGTCAAGAATCACGACCTCGGCATGGGGCAGCGCCTGCTTGTATGCGTCAACACACCCGCTTGGCACGACGAGATCGGCCGTGCCGCGGACTAGCAGAGTCGGAATCCTCACGCCGCGAAGCAGGTGCGGTAAGCTGGGATTATGCATGTAGGGCTCCCATCCAAGTCGGGCCGTTTCCGCACGTGCATCTTCAAACGCTTCGAATACTTCTGGTGTCATTTCTCCGCCGTAAATTTGCGCGAATTCGGGAGTATGCACCGGATCGGCGACTGTGGCGCGCAGATGACTCCGGATCGTAATCGGGAATATGTCCATGATCTCGCCTTGAGCAGGCCGTAGGCCCATCGGTGCGACCAGGATCATCTTTGAGAAAATCTGCGGGTTACTGGCAGCCATTTCGGCAGCGATGAATCCGCCGGCGGAGAATCCGATCGCGTCGATCGGCGCCAAATTCGCCTCGCGCAGCATCTGCGAGTAGAACCCAGCAAGATCGCGATAGGATCGCACCCAATCGAGCCGCGGCGTCTTTCCAAACCCCGGCTGAAGTGGCATTAGCAAGGTGCGCTGACGGCCGAGACGCTCATTCCAAGTCATCCATCCCGGATAGCCAAGTTCATCATGTAAGATCAGCAGTGGCCGTCCGCTGCCCCCCTTCAGAACGACCAGTTCCTGCTCAAACACACTCATCGTTTCTTCGATAGTGGTAATCATTTGGCCCTCTAATGAGACTCGAACCAGTGATTTCGTCGGCTTCGCTCGTCGCCGATTGTGATTCTCCAGAGGTCGTTAACAATTTACTCAATGACGCTGACAATACACTCAATATCGGAATTCGTCAAGTAAACTCGCGTGAGGATCGCGAGGAGCGAGCCGATGAAGAATTAGTGCCCGCGCGAAAGTCTCATACGCGTCGTTTATCAGCGCAACGGACGCATAAGAGGAATCATCTCTCTCGCAAATCGTTCGGATTGCCACTCTGAACGATTGACGCAAAGCCCTCCGCGCTGCGATGCGGCATTACCACGGAGGACAGTCGCCCATCCGCTAACCGCGACGTGCAGTTTGGCAATGATGGTAGAATGACGCTACGACAACGGCGCATTCGCGCCAGGGATTATGAGGATCCGAAATTAGGGCTTCCGTGTGCGTGAGTTGGATTAGCCAGTTATTGACGCGGCCAAAAATGCGACGTGCTCATCGTACGCACTTCCTAGTAACCCGGAGCTTCCAGCCATTTAAAAGTACACGGCGCGCTTAGTCGATCGTCGGTCGAGTTCCCCATGCCAAATCGAAGCTGCTCACTGCTAATTGGAGCGAAAGCAGATCGTTTAATGCGTCTTTTTCTGGCATTGCGCGAGGCGCGACCGACGCGAGAACCCTGGGTTCATCAGCCGTTCTGAAAGCTGCCGCGCAATAAAATTCCTTCCGAATAAAGATGTGCGAATTCCTCCTTCCGCATTCCAAGCAATTCGCTCAGAATTTCGTCGTTATGCTCTCCGACCTGTCCGGCGGCGATCGCAGTGCGATCGGGCCATCTGGAGAACTTCACCGGCATACCAGGAATGTCCATCTCGCCCAGCATTCTGTCTTTTACCCGCCGCACGGTTTTACGCTGCCGCAAATGCGGATGCGTCATCGCCTCAGCGAGGTTGTAAACGGGAGCACACGGTACGCGTTCATTGTCGAGCGCAGCGACCGCGCTATCACGATCGGGAAATGTTGCAAGCCATTTCTCAATAATCTCTTTCAGAGCCAAATTGTTCTTCACCCGATCGGCAGGAGTTGCGAAGCGGGGATCTTCGGCCAGTTCCGGCTTGCGAATCGCACGCCACAGTCGCTCGATCTCGTGCGGCAAGACGACCAGAAATATATAGCCATTATTAGCTTTGAAAACTCCGGAGGGGCTGCCATTCGGATGCAGCGAACCGGTCCTGTGAGGTACCCAATTGCCTTTTCGCATCGAAACAAGTGGCACTGTCGAATCGTGCATGTGGAAATACGTATCTAGCAGCGATGCGTCGAGGAATTGGCCCTCGCCGGTACGCATTTTGTGGATGAGCGCGAATCCAACTGCCATAGCGGCCGCGACTCCAGCCGAGACATCGCCAACGGCCATAGGTGTCAGTACAGGAGTTCGGTCTGCTTCCCCAATCTGATCAGTCACGGCGGCCAAGGCCTGACCTACATGATCGTAGCCTGGTTTGTAGGAGAGCGGGCCATCCTGCCCAGCCACAGAGAGCGATAACATGACCAAGCCGGGATTGATCTTGCTTAGCGCATCGTACCCGAAGCCCATTGCTCCGATCACGCCGGGTGCAAAATTCTCCACGACGACATCCATCTTCGGAATCAGCTTGAAAATTATTTCTCTCGCCTCCGAACGTCGCACATCAAGGGCGAGATTGCGTTTCGAATGGTTGTGTTGAAAGAAGTAGGTGCTCATCCCTTCCCGCGCGATTGCGAACTGCCGGAGATGGTCACCTTCGCGCGATCGTTCAACCTTGATCACATCGGCGCCCATCTCGGCGAGAATCCGGGTGCATGTCGGACCCGCGACCAAATGCGTGAAGTCGAGGACCCTAAAGCCTTCGAGCATGCCTGGGTGGCTCGATCCATCCGAGCGAGAGTAATTGCGGTCATTCATTGGATTTGCCTCGTTGCTGCGACCGTCATGCGCCGCCTGCAAAACTGATTATCAATGCGTAGCTGGCCGCCTGCGCGGGTTCTTTTCAGCATCCGGATTTCGCAGTCTCCTGATAATTTACTCAATGCGGCTGACAGTACACTCAATATAACATAAGATCAAATGCCATCTGGCGTCCGAGCATCGCGATCTCACGCCTATAAAGTGCGCGCTACACTCGCCGCTATATTCCACGAGGCCAGGTCAAACCTGCCCAACGATGGCCAGCGGCGGCTGGCGCATCGGGTCTCGATGCTGCAAAGTTCTTCCCTGGCCGATCCGAAAGCGAACGGTCAACTACCTCATCAGGGTACGATTAATTGACAAAACGCTTAGCCATCAATAGATTGTGTTGTTGGTTCCAGTGGCACGAAAACCTCAAACGCCTAAGCGCGCGCGCGCGCTCGATAAATCTGAGCGGCGCGCGCGATTATTGGAATGCGCAATTCGTGTGTTCGCTCGCCGCGGAATAGGAGCTGGCCGGCACGCCGAAGTTGCAAGAGAAGCGAAGGTCTCGGTTCCGACCGTATTCTTCTACTTTCGCACGCGCCGTGCGCTAGTGCGCGAGGTGTTGAACGAGGTCGCTCGTTTTTTCTCCCAAAACACGCAGCAGGTCTACAGTTCCGATCGCCCTGCGCCGGAAGTTGTCATGGAAGACGTGCGAGCTTATGCCGATCTGGTACTCAGTCATCCCGATCACGTTCGCGTGTTGCAGGAATGGAGCACCGCCATCCGGGACAAGCATTTATGGTCGAAGTTCCTAAAATTTCAGGAGGGCGAATTCGACGCGGTCGAGCATACGATTCGCAGATGGCGCCGCGAGACAGGCCGCGACGAAGGAAACCCAGACGATGACGCTCGTGTGATCACGGCTACTGGCTACATAGTCACGCAAATGCGACTAACAGGAGTGCCGGACGAGCGAATCGATCGGTTTGTTCGAACCGTGATTCGCGATACGCTGGGTGAAGTACCGCCTGAACCGGTTATCCTATCTCATGGTGAACAGTTACGTGATGATAAGCTGCGGCTCGCGACGCGAAACAATTCAAGGCATAGGGCAATCAAATGAAGGCGGGCTGGTGCGATAATTTTACAAAAACTCCCCAACGAAAGATCAGACTAAGAGATGTATTAGCCCGATCTAAGGATCAGAGCTAATATGAGCGTACCGGCTTCGATTCTCTGCCGAGCGCGGGACGTCGCTTCGATACTACACTTCCAATAGCTGTGAAATGCGGGCAGACGCTTGGCCTCCACCAATCGTCTATCTGATTGGCTAGGTCATGCTTACTGCGCAACTTGGCCCCCATCCACCGGCATAGCCAACCCAATCACGAAGGATGCGTCCTCTGAGCAGAGAAATACGACCACTTTAGCGACCTCTTCCGCCTTGCCAATCCTGCCGATTGGTTCGAATGAAATCATCTGCTTCTCGCTCATTCCGCCTCCCTGAAGAGCCTGATCCAGCATCGGAGTGTGAATGAATCCTGGACATACTGCGTTGATTCTAATCCCGCGCTTTCCGTATTCGAGCGCCGCTGATTTCGTTAGCCCCGCTACCCCGTGCTTGCTTACGACGTACGGAGCCGCGCCCGGTGAACCGACTAGTGCTCCTACGGAAGCGTTATTGACTATACTGCCGCGACCCTGTTTCAGCATTTGAGGTATTTCGAATTTCATGCAGAGGAACACACCTGTCAGGTTTATCGCGAGGACTCGAGCCCAATCCTCTTCGCTGCAGTCGGCGACCTTCAATCCCATCCTGCCAGGTATGCCTGCATTATTGAAAGCACAATCCAAACTCCCATAGATCTCTACGGTCCTGGTAACCATCGCTTCGACCTGCTTGGAAATCGTGACATCCGTTTCAATGAACGATGCCTGGCCGCCAGCGTCTTTGATCGTATTGACGGTCAACTCTCCGCCAGCGCGATCGCGATCGGCTATCATGAGCTTTGCTCCTTCTTGTGCAAACGCGATCGCTGTCGCACGGCCCATTCCCGAAGCACCACCAGTTACTAATGCTATTTTCCCCTCGAACTTACCTGCCATTTGCCTACTCCTCTCCTAGCGGTACGCGATTCGCACTAAGAATCACTTTTTCGGGCTGGCCACGGCAGCGCCCGACTGGAGCAACCGTTCCACCTCCGGCTCTTTGAATCCCGCTTCCTTATAAGATCTCCCGCGTATGCTCGCCGTAATCAGGCGGTACCCGCGGTGCTACCTTCTTGCTTTCCTCGATGAATATGGGGCTGTTAATCGTCTCGAATAGGCCATAACCCTGATAGTCGAATTCGATAATCGCACCACTATCGCGCATCTGTGGATCTCGTACCGCCTCATCAAGGGTCGGCAGCGTGGACCACTTGATATCGTGTTCGCAAAATCTCTCTCGCCAATGACTCAGAGGCTTGGACTCAAACTCCGACCCCGGGAGAGCGCGCAATTCGGCTGCGTTTTGCTTGCGAGCAGCGGTGGTTGCAAACATAGGATTGATCGCAAGTTCGGTTTCGCCTAGCGCTGCGCACAGACGGCTGAACTCGCGCTTAGGATCCAGCAACGCGATTATCATCGTGTGCCCGTCGCTGCTGGAGTATCCCCCGACCAGCGGATTTTGCCGTCCGCTGGCCGTCCTTTCGGGAAACTTGGCACCGCAGAGCTTGGCTTGAATGTCCACGCCGTTTGCCCATACTCCTGTAGCGATCAGCGAAGTCCCCACCTTGCACCCGCAGCCGGTGCGCTCGCGGTCGTAAAGCCCGAGCATGATCGCACCAAACAGAGTGGCGGCAGCGGGATGATCCCCCATCGCGGGCTGCGCTGCAGCCGGAGCACCGTCTCTCGCGGTGACACTTCGCATCAGACCCGATCGTGCCCAATATGCGAATCCATCATAGGTTGGCGCGTTGGCTTCCTGGCCCTTCTCACCATAGCCTGTCATAAGCGCGTAAATCAGCCGGCGGTTGAGTGTGCGAAGATGAGCCCACGTCAATCTGAATTTCTTTAGCAGCGAAATCTGAAAGTTCGTTACGAACACGTCGGCATTGGCAATTAGCCTAAGCAACGCATCTCGTCCGCCCTCTCTAGACAGGTCGAGCACAATACTTCTCTTGTTACGGTTAGTGAGAGCCCACGTGTACTGGAATTCACATGCGGAGTAATCTGGCTGGGAAGAGAAAGAGCGCCATAGGTCGCCGTCAGGTGGCCTCTCTATCTTGATCACGTCAGCGCCGAAATCAGACAGGATAGTAGCGTCAGCTGGCGCAGCGACCCAAGTCGCGCAATCGATCACCCTGAGGCCCGCTAGTAATCCCTCACTATCCACGACGACTCTCTTGTCTCAGCTTCGACTGGGTCACCTTCGAAGCGGCCAAAGGCTTAGGACCACCTGCCGCAAATCTTAAGTCGAGAATTCGACCGTATGTTACGAGCCCCGCGTCCTGAACCGGCAGCAGCCAAGCTTCCTCAAGGCCGTCGTTGTGATGCTCGTGCCAGAACATCGGTGGCGTCGTGAACGCCGAGCCGTCCGCCCAATCGACTCGAACCGGGCTTCTTATATTCCTTCGGGCATCGAGTTCGCGCCCCATCAGCGTGTATCCGCGGTTGCAACCACTAATTGCCAGGTTCAAGGCAACCGAGTTGTGACGATGCGGAGGCAGGATCATTCCCGGGGGAATGATTTGAAGAAGTAACCACATAACTGGAGTTACGGTTCTAGTAAGAGTGCAGGCAGGATTATCTAGTAGGATACCAATCCTGTTTCGTTTCAGAGCGCCTGCCTCCCGCGCTACGCGTCTTACCTCATTCTGTAGCCACCGCGCCTCGTATCTCACAGGGTTGAAGGTTGGAATAGTCGACTGAACTCCTAAGTAACGCAGCAGAGGGCTGTCGTTCACCCAATACAATGCGCTCTCGCTGCTCACTTGAAAGGTTATGCTCTCGTAGGCTGGAAGAGTGATTACGTCGCCGTCAGCCCAGGTAACAAGGCCGCGTGAGGTAACGATCACGCCTCGGCCACGGAGCACGTAAAAGAGATGAGAACTTGCTTGAACGTTACTAGTTAATATCGTGCACGGTTTGAGTCGGACAAAACTGGCAAGGCAATTTGGACTGCTCGCCGGATAGTCCGTCATCAGCTCTTTCGAATTGTCCAGGTGTACGACTCTGCTCGGACCCGTAAGATGTGTGCTCGCAGGAAAGCTTCTTATCGGTACCTCGGGTAATCTGGGATCGACGGCTCGAAGGTATTCGAAACGTACGGGCTTTTGCAACTTCATGGTTTTCATAGATTTATCAGCGTGCTGTTCAAGACCGCGCGGTGAAAGATTGATCGCAGAAAACAAGGGGCTGTTGTCTTAAAAAAAAGTGTCAAGAATTAGAAGAATTACGGTACACGTGAGTCGCCTAAGCCACACCTTCCAGCACGCTAGTGCAAGACCCGTCTTCGAGACCGGACAATGACACTCTCAGGGAACAGGCCTTCGCGAAATGCTCGCGAACGAAGGTCGTCGCTTTTCCCTGAGCGCACGTAACCCCTCTTTGAGATCGTCGCTGAAGAATCCGAGCATTTCGAGCGCCAGCGATGCATCGAAGTTTGGGCCGGCCTGGCGCAGCCAATTGTTGAGCGATCGCTTGGTGAAGCGCAGCGCCTGCTGTGGCCCCGTTGCGAGTTTGTTGGCAATCTCGAACGCTTTGCTCATTAGCTGATCCGGCGAAACACAGAGACTGACTAATCCGATACGTTCCGCCTCGCGACCGTCGATAAAATCCGACGTGAGTAAGTAATACTTTGCACGCGCCATCCCACAGAGCAGCGGCCAGATAAGGACTGAGTGATCGCCGGCACCGACACCAAGACGTAAGTGGCCGTCGGTTATGCGCATCGACTCTGATGCGATTGTGATATCTGCGAGTAGAGCTACCACTAGCCCGGCGCCCACCGCGACGCCATTGATCGCTGAAATGATCGGCTTGTCAAGATTGATCATATTGTAGACGATGTCGCCCGCTTCTCGCCAAATACGCTGGATGTTGCTCGCATCACCCGCCATTCCCGAAAGCATCTCGAGGTCACCACCCGCAGAGAAAGCGCGGCCAGCACCGGTGATTACGACGACGTTGGTTTCAGTCGTCATCGATATCTTTCCAGACCCGGCTCAACTCCCAATGCAATCGCTGATCGGTCGCATTGAGAACCTCCGGACGATTAATCGTTATCAGGAGGATTCCTTTTTCGCGCCGCTCAAAAATAAGATGCTGGTACTCGTCGTATCTCATCTGATCAAACCTTGGCGTAGAGCCATGGAAGCTGTTCAGTAACGCTCCAACTCACGCACTAATAGGACCGTGGCAAGCCAAGCACGTGCTCACTTACAAAGTTCAGCGCCATTTCCTGGCTTAATGGTGCGAGTTTGGTAAGTCGGCACTCGCGGAAGTAGCGCTCGACGTCGTAGTCGCGAATGTAACCATATCCACCGTATGTTTGTACGGCGCGATCGCAGGCCTCGAACCCAGCTTCCGATGCGCGGAACTTCGCGATGGCCGCTTCAGCACCACAGGGCTGTGCGTGGTCGTAAAGCCACGCCGCCTTGAACATCATCAGTTCCGCGACTTCGAGCTTGGCGTAGGCGTCTGCGAGCGGATGCGCGATTGACTGGTTCTGACCGATCGGCCGCCCAAAGACGACACGCTCCGCAGCGTACCTAAGCGCTTTGTTGAGCGCTGCGCGACCCATTCCAATCGCCTCAGCCGCTACCAGTATGCGCTCGGGATTGAGGCCGTCGAGCAAACAGTGAAATCCATGCCCTTCCTGGCCGACCAGATCGTCAGCCGACACTTTCAGGTTGTCGATAAACAGCATATTGGTATCGACGGCTGCGCGTCCGAGCTTATGCAGCTCTCGCACTTCGACCGCGCCGGGATCAAGATCGGCAAAAAAGAGACTCATCCCCTCCGTCTTCCTGGCAACCTTCTCGAATGGGGTCGTACGTGTAAGTAGAAGCATCTTGGATGCTTCTTTGGCCTTGGTGGTAAAGACCTTGCGGCCGTCGATTATGTAGTAATCGCCTTCGCGTCGCGCCGCTGTGCTGACATGAGTGATGTCATTACCCGCATCGGGCTCCGTGACTGCGAACGCGACGTGAACTTCACCGCTGATCACTTTTGGCAAGTGCCGCCGCTTCTGCTCTTCGGATCCATGAAACACAAGCGGATTGACGCCAAAGATCGAAAGGTGAATCGCGCTCGCACCCGCCATCGCCGCACCTGATGCCGCAACTTCGCGCAGCACCAGCGCCGCCTCCGTGATGCCCAGTCCACTGCCACCATAGGCCTCAGGAATCGCGACGCCCAGATATCCCGCCCTCGCGATTGCGCCAAAGAACTCGTGTGGGAACTCCGCTCGCGCATCGCGTTCGCGCCAATACTCGTCAGGAAAGCTTCTGCAGAGCGCGCGAACCTGGTTGACTATCTCATTTTGAGAGGGAGTGAGCTCGAAGTTCAATTAAATTCTCCGTTGCCGCCGCTCGATCTTCGCAAGAGCCCGGCTGAGGCGAGAACGCGGCGCGCCTGCTTCAGATGCGGCATATCCAACATCTTGCCATCGAGTCCTACGGTGCCTGCTCCTGACGCAAATGCCTCGAGGACTCTCTTTGCGTACTCGATTTCTTCGGGAGCAGGTGTGAACGCGCGATTGATGGTCTCAATCTGATTCGGATGAATCGCAAGTTTTCCGGTAAAGCCGGCGCGGCGGGCCGCCTGAGCTTCGCGGTGGAGCCCCCCTAGATCGCGGAAGTTCAGAAAAACGGTGTCGATCGGCTCCACCTCAGCGGCAACCGCTGCTAGAAGACAGATCGATCGCGCAAGCCGGTACGTGAAGTCCAGTTCTCCTTTTTCGTCGAGATTCGTGCTTGCACCGACTGCCGCCGATAAATCCTCTGCGCCCCAAGTCATTCCCCAAAGCCGGCTCGTCGAACCCGGAAACGTTCCGAGGTTAAACACCGCTGCCGGCGTTTCGGTTGCGATTGGCATGATCCTGATCGATCCGGGTTGGAGTCCCTCGCGAGCTTCGAGCGCAGAAAGGCAATGATCGATCCGTACGAGCTCATCAGCCGACCTGACCTTTGGGAGCAGGACTCCGTCCGGCGCACCTGCCGTGATTGCCGCGAGGTCGGCTAGCGCCTTTGGTGTCGAAGGCGCATTTGTCCGTACCCATAGTTGCATTCGGCTACGATCCGGGTGCGCTGCAAGGTACTCGCGCGCTAGTCCGCGCGCGAGTGGAAGCCGCTCTTCCGCAACTGCGTCTTCAAGATCGAGCAGCAGCACATCGGCGCCGGAGCCTTCGCCCTTCACCAACTTGCGTTCGCTGTCGCTGGGCACAAAAAGAAAAGATCGGAGCACGATCAACGCTCCCGGCGCCGCATCAGTGCGGAGCGCTTGCAATACGCGACTTCTTCGCCGCGCTGATTAAAACACCTGTGCTCGAGTACGACGATTCCGGCATCGGGACGCGACTTACTCAGGCGCATCTCCAGTACCTTGCTTTCTGACCTGAGTGTGTCGCCGATAAACACCGGATGCACAAAACGCACGTCCGTCATTCCAACATTCGCGATTGTGGTACCAAGTGTAGTGTCGCCGACCGTAACTCCGATCATCAGCCCTAGGGTGAACATGCTGTTGACCAGCCGCTGCCCGAACTCAGTGTTCTTTGCGAATTCGACATCAAGATGCAGGGGCTGAAGGTTGTGAGTCAGCGCGCTGAAAAGAAGATTGTCGGTTTCAGTAGCCGTCCGTGTAACGGCATGCTGGAACACCTGGCCGACGCTGAATTCTTCATAAAAGAGTCCGCTCATGAGCGTGTCCCCTGTTCAGCTAGCGCTCCCCTCTGGCGAACAACTCAGCCTGATGCGAGCGCGCGTTCACGGACAGTTTCGGCATGACGTACTTGCCAATAAGCTCAACGGTCTGCATCACCTTCTGGTGCGGAAGCGCACCGACTTGCACCAGCATCAGCAGCAAATCGGCCCCCACCGATTCGTACATTCTGGCAATGCGCAAACAATCCTCCGGATCGCCCACCATGACCGCGCCTGACTGAATGCGCTTTTCGATATCAGCGAGTGAGAACCGATGATCACCGATCGCGACCGCGTGATCGGCCATCTTTTTGTACCACTCGTAGCCTTTGACCTCGCGTTTGGAGAACGGAGAAAACAATTCCGCGCTTTTGCGAACGGAAAAATCGATCGCGTCCTTTGCAAGTACCTTGGCTTCCTCACGGGTCGGCGCGCAGATGCACACCGTTGAGGCTGCTGTACGATCGTTCACGAATGCCCCAACCGGGTCGCAATTTCGGATCGCGTTCTTGTACGCAGCGATGAGGTTATCCAGGGCTCCAGGTTCGGCAACGCCGAACCCGAGCGCGCCGATGCCCTTGTGACCTGCCACTTCCCAGGTCGTGGGCTGAGTCGCGGCGACCCAGATTGGAGGATGCGGCTTCTGCACAGGCTTCGGTATTACTTCACGCTCGGGCATCTTGAAGTACTTGCCGTCCCAACTGAAGGTCTCCTGCGTCCACATTTTCGGGATCGCCGCGATTGCCTCCTCCCACATCGGACGCGAATCTTCAGGGTTGATCTGGAAACCGCCCAATTCCGCTTCGGTGACTGAGCGTCCGGTTCCAAACTCAACCCGTCCGTTCGACATGATATCGAGCACCGCAATTCGCTCGGCAATCCGCGCTGGGTGGTTGAACGGGATTGGCAGCAGACACACTCCGTGCGCGAGGCGGATTCGTTTGGTGAGCTGACTCAGCGCGCCGTACCAAACCTCGGGCGCTGACGAATACGACCATTCGCTCAGGAAATGATGCTCGACGGTCCACACCGAGTGATAGCCGAGTTGGTCGGCCAGGCAGACCTGCTCGGTTGCCTGATGGTAGATGTCGTACATGAAGCCCTCGTAGTGAGGGCGGCTGCGCTGAATCTCGTATTGAAGCGCAAACTCCATCGTCGGTGGTCCTCCGAGGTCGCGGCTTAAGCCTGGAAACGCGGCGCGCGTCGGTTGGTGCGAGATTGGTCTTCCTGATGTTTGATAATTCACTCAATACTGTTAATAATTTACTCAATGAATTGACGATACGCTCAATACTGAGTCTCCGTCAAGAGAATGCCGGGGCCTCGTGCTCGGACTTCCACGAGGTTTCGTACCTATTGCTCGCCAAGTTCGGGCCGATGCGCTGTTGTCGTACCGGTGGCTGGAAGCGAATAACGAATGTCGTACGATCCGCAGGGGAACAACCTTGCATAGACGGAGAACAAGCGTTGCTTGGCGCGCTGGACGAGCGGCTTCACTGGAACACGCGAGTTTGCCCAGACTCTGAGGTCCGTATGGCCGCGGTACTGTGGATTGCGCTATGAGAAAGACGAGATTCCATTTGTTGCTAGGAGCTTTGGAGTTGCTCCAGGGCATGATAACCAAGTCAACTAGATTCCCCTTGGCGGCGAGAGATTGAAGAAATTCCTTACGAGAGGAACCGAGCAACATGGCAGATAAAGCGACCAACAATCCAGCAATCGGTGCATGGAGCGGCCTTACCAAGCCAAAGAGACCGCAGGAATATTACGACGAGATCAAGAAAAAGTTCGCCGAGGAACGCGATTTGCGGCTCCACTATCGCCCGGAAGGCACCGCACAATATACTTCCGACCTGACGGGCGCACTCGCCCGCTATGAGATCGATCCGTTTGCCGAGAAAGTCGTTCCGCGCGAGCCAATCAACGACACTGTCGAGGTCCTGTTCATCGGCGGTGGCTTTTCTGCGCTGCTGACCTCCGCACGCTTACGCGAGCGCGGCGTCGACAGCATCCGCATAGTGGAGCGCGGTGCCGATGTCGGCGGCACTTGGTACTGGAATCGCTATCCCGGCGTTGCCTGCGACGTGGTCGCGTACGACTACCTCCCGCTCTTAGATGAGACCGGTTATGTGCCGACCCGGCATTACGCGCGTGGCAACGAGATTTATGCGTACTGCCGGCTGATCGCGAAGCGTTACAGTCTTTACGACCTTGCGGTCTTCCGGACCACTGTCACGTCGACTCTGTGGAACGAAGACGAGCTGATGTGGCACATCGAGACCGATCGGGGCGACCACATCAAGACGCGCTTCGTGATCTGCGCCAACGGCACCCTCTCCAAGCCCAAGTTCTCAAAGATCAAGGGTATGGAATCCTTTAGAGGGCATTCATTTCACACTTCACGATGGGACTACGAGTATACGGGTGCGGATCTCACGAAATTGAAGGACAAGGTCGTGGGCATCATCGGCACCGGTGCCTCCGCGGTTCAGGCAATTCCCGAACTCGCGCGGCGAGCGAAGGAGCTGTACGTCTTTCAGCGCACACCATCCTCGATCGACATCCGCGATGACTGGGAAACCGATCCCGAATGGGCAAAGCGGCTGAAACCCGGATGGCAGGCCAAGCGACGCGAGAAGGCCAAGATGCTCGGAGTCCTCACACCTGAGCAAGAGGCACGCTATGCAGAGATTCCGCGCGAAGAGAAAATTCGCCGGCAGGAAAACGCGAATATTGATGCGATGATGCGAATCCACAAGCGCATCGAGGAGACCGTTAAGGACAAAGCAACCGCCGAAGCACTCAAGCCCTGGTACATGTTGATGTGCAAGCGGCCCTGCTTCCATAACGAGTACCTGCCGACCTTCAACCTGCCAAACGTGCATCTGGTAGATACACGCGGAAAGGGCATTACTGAAATTAACGAGAAAGGCCCAGTGTTCGAGGGTAAGCAGTACATACTCGATCTACTGATCTATGCCACCGGTTTCGAAGTGCAGAAGACCGGTATATACAACCGGATCGTGGGCGAGGGCAGCCGCGAGTTGAATGACAAGCACAAGCATGGCATCCGCACGCTGCTCGGCATCCATAGCGAGGGTTATCCCAATCTCTTCATCATGGGCGGTTACCAGGCCTCGTTTCAGTTCAACCTGACCGACGTTCTGCAGGCGCAGGGCGACCACATAGCCGTATGCATAGACCGGGTGCGCCGCAATGGTTATCACACGCTCGACGTGAAGCCCGAGTCGGAAGAATGGTGGGTGCAGGAGGTCATCGCGCATCGTGGAAAGACCACTCGCAATCAGGACTGCACGCCCGGCTACTACAACTTCGAAGGCGAGTCCCAGCGCCGTCAGGATGGCAATTACAACGGCGGCTTCAATGCGTATTGCGGACACTTGATCGAAGTCGGCGATAATATCGAGCAGCACTTTGTGCTCACGAAGAAGTAGCTCCAATCGTCATGCGCATCGCGCTTAACCCACTACGCATCGGGCAATAGCGAAACCCGTATGTGAACAAAAGCTCGCGATGTTGCCGGCGTTTTTTCTGTGCCCCGTGCGGGATTCGAACCCACGGCCCCAGGATTAGGAATCCTGTGCTCTATCCATCTGAGCTAACGGGGCATCCTGTTGAAGCTGAGCCTCACCGCGAAGCTCAGCACTCAAACGACGATATGTTGGTCAGCGTTCTATCGCAAGATTCCGCAAGCCTGCGCGAGATTGATCGGCAGAAACCGCGCTCCGAAAAAGCCCACGTATCCTCCACGCAGTGCTTCCGCTACAGATGGTTCGGCGAGACTCGCCAGCGGAGACTAACTCTATGCGCATCGTTCTGGGCAACGCCTCGGTCGCGTTTTATCCCGATGGCGGGGGTCATTGGTCGTGGTTCCTGCAATATCCGCTGGGTCTGCGAGGCTTAGGTCACGATGTCTATTGGTTGGAACTCCTTGAGTCGTCCGGCGATCGCAGCCGCGACCTCATGCTCATCGACAAATTCTTCGCGCGGGTCCGCGGCTACGGTCTGGCAGATCGAACCGCGCTACTGCTGATGAATGATCTCGATTTTCAGGAACTCGATGAGTCCCATTTTTTTGGCGGCACGAGAGAGCAGGTATCGCGATGGATTTCGGGTGCCGATCTGCTGTGGAACCTGAGCTGTTCTATCCGAGAGCCCCTGCTCTCTCGTTTTCGTCATCGGGTGCTGATCGACACCGATCCGGGACATCTTCAGGTCGCGGCGTTTAGCTGGGATCTGGGAATCGATCGTCACGATGCGTTCCTGACCGTCGGCACGAAAATTCATGATGCCGATTGCGGAACTCCCACTCTGGGCCATCGATGGCGCAGCTTTCTGCCATTCGTCTATCTGCCGTTTTGGCCGGCGGAGCGCGGTAGCAATCCGGACGCGCCAATCACCTCCATAACCCAATGGACATGGGAAGAGCTCTCGTATCAGGGACGAACGCTCAGCGCTTCAAAGCGGGCCGGCTATCTTCGTTACGCTGATCTGCCACTGCGATGCGGCCGCCCGTTTGAGTTGGCGGCCAATATTGGCGATGTAGATCCAGCGGGTGATCGTGATCGTTTGCGCGCCGGCGGCTGGCATCTCGCAGAACCTCATGAAGTTGCATCCACACCCGAGAAGTACCGCACCTATTTAGCCAATTCCCGCGCGGAGATTCTTTGTCCCAAACCGATCTATCGCGAACTACGCACCGGATGGTTCAGCGATCGCAGTGCATCTTATCTCGCCAGCGGACGCCCTGTAATTGCCGAGGACACCGGAGTCGCGATTGTTCCCGCCGGGCGCGGACTGTTTTTCTTTACCAATATGGATCAGGCAATCGAGGCGGTTCGCGACGTCGACGCGAACTATGCGCATCATTCGGCTGCGGCGCGGGAACTTGCGCTTGAATTTTTTGATTCCGCGAAGTGCCTGAAAGCGATGCTGTCCGCATCTTTCTAGCCGCTAATTTGCGGCGGTTCGGAGTCGTCGCGAGTTTTCTCGTACCCTACTATGTGTTACAAAACCCTAATGTTCGACGGATTCGTTCGAAATCGACGGTTGCCGGAAGGGCATTTCGGCGCGCTCTCCGATCCGCGCCGCCGCGAGGCAATCGGTCGCGGCAATCATCGACTCGATTCCTGCTTTGGCCTGCTTTCGCGGTTCGGCTGGCTTTCGTGCGCACTGCTCGCGCTCGCCGTAACTCTGGCCGCGGCCGCTCCCGCAGCCGCCGATGATTGGCAGGTAGTTGAACAGCATTCCGACCGCCAGCCGAATTCGGCCGCTCCCGGCGGCCCCATCTCCTCTGATAGAGCCACATCGAGCGACGATATAGTCATCGCGTGCGGCGAGAGAGCGAGGCCGGCAACCGAGCCGTACAAGTCAATCGTCGCGCAACTCAACGACATGTACGGGACAAGCTATCCGGTTTACGAGTCAGTCGCGGCGGTATCGCCTCACGCAAACAGCAAGGGATGCATCTTCTATAATCGCCAGTTCCTCGCCGCGCTTTTGGACAACTGGATGAACATTCACAGCTCCGACACAATCTCTCCGATGCTGTACGCGATCTTCGCGCACGAAGAAGGCCATCTGCAGCACGACGATTTCGATCCGATCAATGCGGGCGTGCCGCTCAGGAGCAAGGAGCTTGCCGCCGATCAGTTTGCGGGTTACACGATGGAACGGCTCGGAATCCGCCGCCTCGATCCAGACGAAATAACCAAATACTACCAGCTTACCGGCGATGACTTCGTCGGCGCGCATAGCAGCCATGGCACCGGAGAAGAGCGCGCGGCGGCGTTCCAGGACGGATGGCATCGCGCTGAAGTCGGACTACCGGAGGAAGGTTCGCGCCCCGCCGGATTTGGCGATCCATAGCTGCGACTCTCGCCATTGCGGCGGATGCTTCCGCGCGTGATAATAG
>JASHOJ010000226.1 GCA_030041155.1 Candidatus Binataceae bacterium
GTCGGCGTAATCTGGCCTCCCTCTACCTGGAATTGCATCATCGACTCGCCCGCGGTCGCGTAATAGAGCCATCCATTCCAGTATGCCGGGGTCGAAAACATCGAACCCAGAGTGCCATCGATCTCTTCCGCTATCTGATCATTGTTCTGCGTCGTGTCGTTATAGCCGCCCATCTCTTCGCGATTGACGGCATATAGAGTTCCAGCCTTGCCGCCGCCCACCGCCAGGTTGACGCCTGATTGCTCGGGCAGCAGGATGACGCCGCCCGCGCCGAGATCCAGATCATCCTGATCCAGCGTGCTCTGATTATAAGGCGCGAAATAATCCTGCGGTCCAAATACGCCGTCGGTGAAACCCAGTCTGATAAAGCTGTCGCCGTAATCAGGACCGTCGGTATCCGCATCAAAGGTCCCATTGCCGGTAGCAATGTACAGATTGTTATTCTCATCCGCCGCGGGACCGCCGCCGGCCATCCAGATTCCGGCCTGCTGGCCGTTCGGCGTGTCGCTGAACACCGCGACCTGCGCGAGCGTCTTGGCGTTATAGCCGAGAACCCATCCGTGGTACGGCTGATTATCGCCGTGCGACGAGCTGGCTATGTAAACGATTCCGCCCGCAAGCGTCAGCGCGCAGCGCTGATTGTTCATCTTGCCGCTGAAACTGATAACGCCGTTGCTGCTGGCTTCACCGCTGCCCGGCACGCTGGCGTTCAGGATAACCGGGCTGTGGCGCCGCTCCCTGCCGTTTCTGATATTGATCGCATGCAAAGTTAGCTGAAAGGTGCTGCCCAGCAGCAGGGTCTTTGCCACCACGTACATCGTGGCGGTTTGCCGGTCGATTACCGGCGTGCTCGTGATCCCGATTTCAGGAACCAGGTCGTTGGAATTGACCGCGCTGCTGGGAACCGTCGTGACGCCGGCGGACAGGAAACTTCGCTGCCAGAGCGGTTTGGGATTCTTGTAGTGGTCAGCGTCGAATGCATAAACGCTATCGTGTTCGGTTGCGACGTAAACGACATTGTGGAACCGCCCCTTGATCATGACCTTGGACACGTACAGCGGCTGCGCATACACGTAGCCATCAACCTGCCAAGTATTGAGCTTGCCGAATGTCTGCGAGTTCACGTTGTCCGGCGTCAGAACTTTTTCAATCAGATTTTGCCCGTCGCGCGAATTGTCGTTGTGATAGGTCAGCACCTCCGGAACGACCTTGCCGGCGCACAATGCTGGGCGGCAGCACGCGACGACGATTGCCGTCGCCGCCAGCGCGGCGAGTATATGTCTCATCGAACCCTCCCACGGTCGAAACTCCACCCTTGGTCCCGACCTACGATGATGCTAGGGAACCGCGAACTCCCTGTTCCCGCTCTCCCACACCGGCGCGGTCTCGATCGCGTCCAGCACTTGTTCAGGTTCTTCCACCACTGACCAAAGGAGGCGATGGCGCTCATCCATGAAATTTTGCGCGATCGCTCCTTCCAGAAGCTCAAGGCCCGCGCGATAGTACCCGCGGCTGTTGACGATCACGATCGGCCCGCAGAACAGCCCGAGCCGCTTCCACGCCATCGCCTCGAACAATTCCTCAAAGGTTCCGCATCCGCCCGGCAGCGCGACTACCGCGTCCACTTCCTGGATCATCAGCCGCTTGCGCTCGTGCATGTCGTGCACCAGCACCAGCTCGCTCAAGCCCGGATGCGCCCATTCGAGGTCATTCATGAAGTGGGGAATTACGCCGATGATGCGGCCACCTTCGGCGAGTACCCCGTCGGCCAGCCGCCCCATCGACCCGCTGCGGCCGCCGCCAAACACCACCGTGATTTCCGCGCGGGCAAGAATCCGACCCAGCCGCTCAGCGCTATCGTGGTAAGCGCCGTCGCATCGGCGGCTCGAAGCGCAGTAGACGCAGACGCGCTTGATCTTCACGCGTGCAAGTCTAGCGGAGAAAAAAGAATCTCGGCAACTCGCGCCGCTAATCTTTATCCGCGCTCGATTTCCACCCCGGCATCATCTGGTTCGACGCGATCGTCTCGCCCCTGAGCTTGCCCGCCTCCTCGGCGCCGGCTATCGGCAGACCGTTTGCGTCCAGCACTCCGATCTGGCGCAGCAGCGACGCCTGATCCCAATAGATATGCTCGTTGTAGAGTTTGTCGCCCCGAAACTCGATTATCGCGACCAGCGGGACCTCCGCATATTTTCCGGTCGGCGCGATTCCGGGCAGCATGAAATCCATTTCGCAGTCGTGGGTGAACGAAAACAGCACTTCGTCAACCACGCGATCGGGACCGATCGTTCGCGAGACGGGTGTCACCTTCGTGTCCGCGGGACATCGCGGGATGAAGTGATACTTATAGAAGCGGTGCAGCTCCTTAAAGCCGTAGCCGCCGGTGAGAGTAGGAATGTGATTGACGTATGGCTCCGGCACCATCGTCTTCATCGTTTCGTCCGGATTGCGCACCGAGAATTCGAAATCGCAATGACGGTCCCATAGCTCGCTCAGATCGAGACGTGGTCCGAGCGTGCG
>JASHOJ010000227.1 GCA_030041155.1 Candidatus Binataceae bacterium
CGGCGGCGCGCCGCGAAATAACCGCGGTGGTCGATCGCCTGTTCGCCTCGATCAGGACTCCAGGCGGAACCTGAAAATCGCATTTCGCGAAAAACGGCTTATAGCGCGTTTTGCGATCGCGCGATGATGTGCAACACGGGGAAAGCGTTGCCAAAGCTTTCCGGGGCACGCCAAGGGCCTTTAAATGGCACTCCTGAAGCAACCGTCGGCTGCAATTTCGGCATTAGCGCCCTGCCCCCTTCTACAAGCTCATCTACGAGGCGATCAGATCACGAAACTACAAGTGTCCAGTTGCTAGCTGCCTGTGATGTCACGACCCGCTATCCGACTAACGCGCGGAGGACGGCGTGAGATCCGTCGCACAACCTCTCAGCGACCGCTCCGTAACTCTCGGCGCAGGGTCTCGACGTCGCCCGAATACCCCAGCAGAGCTTCAGCCACTTTGGCTTCCGCCGCTGTCCGCGCATCAATCGTTAGCATCTAGCGCATGAAGGTTCGTCATCCTGAACGGAGTCTGCGAAGTGAAGGATCTCGCGCGGTTCCTCCGCGCGCCCCAAGCGGCAGCCGTCAGGCTGCGGCCGGAACAAGACATGATTGAGTCTCCAGGCTATCGTGAGCGCCCGCGTTGAGCGGTCACGTTGCCGACAAACCCCTATTTAACATCTGGAAACCCGCTCGTTGGTCGCGGCGGGTTGCGCGGCGGAGCTGCGCAATCAGTTCTTCCCGCGAGGGCGAAACGGGCAGTGGAACCCGCCGCAACCCATCGTGGCAATCACTACATTCGGTCCTCAAGTTGTAGAGGGCATCTTTTTCGCTTCCAAGGCGCTTGTGGATGTAACCGATGGTTAGGGTAAGCGACTCTCGCTGGTCGAAGCAGCTCCGATCACCAAGCCTTGCCCCGCATACCCGACACGTATAGTTGTCGCGGCGAAACACTTTGTGCCCCAGCTTATGTAAAATACTACGACCAACCTGGGGTCGAGCATCCTTATGATGCCCTAATCGCTTGTCCATGATCGTCTTGCGCTTCCGAACCCCAGCCTAATCCATCCCGAAGTAATCCTTCAGAATTCTTCGCAGTTGCTCGAGGCCTTCGGGCGAAAATCGTATCGATTGGCTAACCTTTCCAGGCATTCGTCGCGCCTCTGATCCATAGGTGTCGATCTGCAAAGTCTTCGTCCCGTCGTCCTGCTGCACGATAGAATAAGTCGCGTCAGTATCGGTGTGCGGCGTGTCTTTTTCCAAGACTCGCAACTTCATCTCGCGGATTATTGCCACGGAGATCCCCTGCACGAATCTACAGCAAGGCGGCGGAACTCGAAAGGCGAGTGGCACCCGCTGTCAACACGCGGCTACTTTGGGGGGTCGGGAATCAGCTTCAGCTTGCCTTGGCGAGCTGATTTTTTCGCCGCGCTGGCAGCGCCGGTCGCCGCACCAGAGCCTTTTCGCCCGCGGGTTCGCATCGCGTATCGCTCCGAGTCGCCGTTTCCGAGCACGGTGGCGGCTGTCGCGCTATTTCCCCGCAGTTTGGCGCCGGCCTGCGAGCGCGGCGCGCCCGGCGGATGCTTGACGACCGGCGGTTTCGGCTGGTCCATCCCGAATGCCTTCCGCTCAAGTTTCTTTATCTGATCGCGCAGCTCGGCAGCGCGTTCATAATCGAGCTTGTCGGCGGCGTCCATCATCTCCTGGCGCAGCGCGGTGATGCGGTCGGGAATTTCATGCGCCGGCAGCATCTCGTCTTCGCTCGGTGTTTCCTCGACCTCGGGAACGACGGCCCATTCGGGCGAATACATCTCGACCAGCGACTGATCGATTGCCTTTACGATTGTCGTCGGCGTGATGCCGTTGGCTTCGTTGTACGCGATCTGCTTGGCATGGCGGCGATCGGTTTCGGCGATCGCTCGCTGCATCGATTCGGTGTCGTGATCCGCGTACATCAGGACCAGTCCGTTCACGTTGCGCGACGCGCGTCCGATAGTCTGGATTAGAGATCGCGCGGACCGCAGATAGCCTTCCTTGTCGGCGTCAAGAATTGCGACCAGAGAGACTTCCGGCAAATCCAGCCCCTCGCGCAGGAGGTTGATTCCGACCAGCACGTCGAAATCGCCCCGGCGCAGAGCGCGGATAATTTCAACCCGCTCGATCGTTTCTATATCCGAATGCAGGTAGCGCACCCGCAATCCGAGGTCGTGATAGTAGTCGGTCAGATCCTCGGCCATTTTCTTGGTCAGGCAGGTCACCAGCACCCGCTCGCCGGCCGCAATCCGCTTGCGGATCTCTTCGAGAAGATCATCCACCTGTGTCCCGGCCTTGCGCACCTCGATCGGCGGGTCGGCAAGGCCGGTCGGACGGATTAGCTGCTCGACGATAAGACCATTGGATCGCTCCTGCTCGTAGTCGCCGGGAGTCGCGGAGACGTAGACCGCCTGATGGACGTGCTCCTCCCATTCCTCGAAGTTGAGCGGGCGATTATCGAGCGCCGAAGGCAGGCGGAATCCGTAATCGACCAGGGTTTGCTTGCGCGACCGATCGCCGCGGTACATCCCGCCGATTTGCGGCACGGTGACGTGGCTCTCGTCGATAAAAAACAGCGAATCCTTCGGAAAATAGTCGAGCAGCGTCGGCGGCGGCTGGCCCGGCAGGCGCCCGGTCAGATGCCGCGAGTAATTCTCGATTCCCGGGCAGAAGCCCATCTCGGCCAGAAGCTCGAGGTCGTACATCGTACGCTGCTCCAGGCGCTGCGCTTCGAGTAATCGATTCTCGGCGCGGAAGAATTCCAGCCGCTCTCTGAGCTCGGTCCGGATATTATCGACCGCGCGCTGCAATCGGTCGGGCGTCGTCACGTAATGGGAGGCGGGATAGATCGCGACCGACTTGAGTTTGCGCACCACCTTTCCGCGCAGGGCGTCGATCTCGTACAGCGCCTCAACCTCGTCGCCGAAGAACTCGATTCGGACCGCGTGCGATTCCTCGTAGGCGGGAAAGACCTCGATCGTGTCGCCGCGGACGCGAAAGGTCCCGCGATGGAAGTCGTAGTCGTTGCGCTGGTATGCGATATCGACCAGTTTGCGCAGCACTCGGTCGCGCTCCATCGGCTCGCCTTCCTCAAGGAACACGACCGTCTCGAAATAAACCTCGGGCTCGCCGAGGCCGTAGATGCATGAGACCGAGGCGATGATCAGAACGTCATTGCGTTCCAGGAGCGCCTTGGTCGCGGAATGGCGCAGCTTGTCGATTTCGTCATTGATGCTCGAGTCTTTTTCGATAAACGTGTCAGTCGAGGGAACGTAGGCCTCGGGCTGGTAATAATCGTAATAGGAAACGAAATAACGGACCGCGTTTTCCGGGAACAGGCTCTTGAATTCGTTGTAAAGCTGGGCTGCGAGCGTCTTGTTCGGCGCCATCACCAGCGATGGACGATTCACCCGCGCGATCACATTCGCCATTGTGAAGGTTTTGCCCGAGCCGGTGACGCCGAGCAAAACCTGATGCGGAACGCCGGTCTTGATATTGGCGACGATCTCGTCGATCGCGGCCGGCTGGTCGCCCTGCGGCCGATAATTCGATACCAGGCGGAAGACGCCTTCTTTTCCGCGCGCGAGTGGAAGCATGTTGAAACGCCGATTCTAGCAGAGATCCATCGGCCTCTGAACTTCTCGGATCGAAACTGCCGCCGCTGGATAGGCGTGATAATTCGCGGTGGAACCAAATGGGACAGCGGCGGCGCAGCGTTGGCCGACGCGCCGGATGGATACCGCTCAATTGAGCCGTTTTGCAGGCACTATCTCCACGAAATCGAACGAATAGGGTTTGTGGCGGCCCGAACCCGCGGCACGTCGATTGCTGCGCATTTCTTTGCTACAGGCTCTATGATAGTTGCGGTGTGAAGCCATAGAGCAGTACGGTAAATTGGAAGTTGGCCACAGAAACCCGAGGGGTCGGCGCATCCGCGCCAGCCATCACAAACGGAGGCATCGAGTATGAGGAAACTCTTGATCACGACGGGAGCCGCGATTCTCGCGCTGGCGGTCGCAGGACCCGCCTTGGCCCAGAACTACAATGACGCCAATGCCAAAGCGGTCAGCGGCGGCTTCTACCAGGTGGCTTACTTCCCTGGGGTAAACGGCGACTGGGACGAACATCATGTATGGCGCAGCCAGGCGTGGTGGATAAAGCACCATCCCAACGAATGGCGGCAGCGCTATCCCAAATGGGACCAGGGCGCATACGACGCGCAACACGTTTGGCGCGACAAGGCATGGTGGATAAAGAACCATCCCAACGAATGGCGCGCATCGCATCGTTAGGTCCACGTCGTCGCTGACGTCTGACGACTGGCCTCCCGCCCGCGTTGCCGAGCCGCAGGCCGGAGGGTCAAAAGGCCGAACCGAGAACCGGTTCGGCCTTTTTTATCGTGGATAAAATATGCGATTACTGTCGATTAACGGGCGAAAACGGGTTTAAGTCGGGATGGAAAAATATCAGAGGCCAGTTGCATTCAGGGTCCGAATATAACTATATTTGCTCCGCCAATTGGCTTTCAATGACGCGTTGTAGCGGCGAGCGAGGGGTACAAGCACCGCACAAACACGCACTTGGTTGAGGAGGAGTCCATGATTCGACAGTCAGGCCTGGTCAAATCCGTAGCCGCGTTCGCCAGCGTCGCATTTGCGATGGGCGCGCTCGCCGGATGCGCCAACATGCGTCAACCGCGCAAGTGGGGAAGCTGCGCGATAATTGGCGGCGCGCTTGGAGCTGCGGCCGGAGCCGCATCGGGGATTGTCATTGCGGATAGGAGTACTCGCGCCCCGGCCTCAAATGACGCCAGGGTATTTTCCGGCGTAGGTGGTGCTGTAATTGGAGGCGCTATTGGAGCGGTTGCCGGACATTATCTTTGCGATGAGGTAATCCCGCCGCCACCACCGCCACCACCGCCGCCTCCACCTCCTCCGCCGCCACCACCGCCGCCTCCGCCGCCGGTCAAGCAGAAGATCGTGCTGCGTGGCGTGCACTTCGATTTCAACAAGTACAACATCCGCCCCGGCGATGCGGCGGTGTTGGATGAAGCTGCCTCAACGCTGCAGTCCAATCCGAACGTCAAGATCGACGTTAACGGTTACTGCGACTCGATTGGCAGCGAAGA
The DNA here is from genome assembly GCA_030041155.1 of Candidatus Binataceae bacterium. Classification (GTDB taxonomy): domain Bacteria; phylum Desulfobacterota; class Binatia; order Binatales; family Binataceae; genus JBARDN01. The sequence goes on from JASHOJ010000227.1 coordinate 5,144, forward strand.
GTACAACCTGAAGCTGTCGGATCGGCGCGCTGACGCGGTCGCCAGTTACCTTGAGGGTAAGGGCATCTCCGCTGACCGCCTGATTCCGCACGGCTACGGCAAGACGGACTTCGTCGCGCCAAACGACACCGCGGCTGGCCGCGCCCAGAACCGCCGCGTCGAACTGGTGCCGATCGAATAAGTCGCACCGTCAGCTTCGGCTGAACCGGCCGGAACTCCGCGAGGGGTTCCGGCCGTTCTTTTTTCTCTTTGGTTTCTGTCGAGCGGAACGCTCAGGCGTATTATTGGAGCGAGGCGAGGTCTCGATTTCTGGCCTGGCAAGATCTTCGATAGGGCAACCGTAAAACGGTCAAAATGCCGCACGTTATGAGTGCGTGCGTTGAGAACAATGAGCACGGCGTCGGTCGTTAGGTTCGAAAATTGCCGGATCGCCCTCGAATGACAGTGGAAAAGTATGCCGGGCTTTCCTGACGTGGGAAAAAAAATCTGGTATACACCATTTCCATGAAAGCGTTGGCTATAGGCGGATTAAGCTTCTCGTTGATAACGGTGATTGCTATCGCGCCTGCGCCGCGAACTTTCGCGCAGAGCGCCGCGCCCTCAGTCGCTGCCACCAGCCCTCCACATCCAGCGGCCGCTATAGCGCCCGACGTGACCCAGCGCGCCAATCAGGCGGCGGCGGTCGCCGTTTCCGCATCCTCAGATGCGTCGTCGCCGCACGCCTCGGCCAGCGCCGCTGCGATGAACAATTTGCCGGAGGAGCTCGGCGGATCGGCGCCAAATCCCGAACCGACCGCGTCGGTTGCGAAGAAAAAAACCATCACTCAGAAGGTGAAGGCGGTGGTCAAAAGCCTGAGCCCCGCCCGGCTACTGATGGATCGCGAGTATAAGAAAGCCTCGGCGGCTTTTCCGGCCTTCTGCAAGAACTGGCAGGACAGACTCCACCAGCGCGAGGTGAACAATCTGCAGCACATCGCCTGGCGTTTTCAAAATGGATTCGAGACCGCGCTCTACACCGGCTACAGCACGGTCGAGAGCTGCGAAGCGCATGAGTCGGCCCAGGGCTTCGCTATCGGCAAGCTCAGCTACGAGGAATATCACTACCTTATAAAGGCCAAGGACGAGGCGGACGAGAAGACCGCCAAAGCGACTCCCGTCGACGATACGCATACGACTGAGATCTTTCGCTGGGACAAAGGCCGCTGGTTCGACTTCCGCTAGTCGCGAGAATCTGGTACCTGCTTCGCTAACGCGAAGCGGTCCGAGATTCCTCGACTTCGCTCGCGTTGCTCGCTGCGCTCGGAATGACATGCTAGGGACGTATGGCGCAGCATATTTTCCGGACGCTATACAAGGAAAAGCAAGGCGGCTGGAAGACTTGCCAAAGTCTAGGAATCGTTGCGCGGTTTCTATCGCGCTTGCGCGCGATAACAAAAGACTGGAGCGGGTGATCGGTTTCGAACCGACGACCTCGTGCTTGGCAAGCACGCGCTCTACCAACTGAGCTACACCCGCTCGCAACTGGGCGGAGCTAATCGTTTATCGAGGGCTGGGCGGCCTGTCAATCAAACTATTGCGCGGCGGCCGGAACTGCCATGAGTTCCGCGCCCGATCGCGCGCGCGACCTTGAGGAAGTAATCGGCGCCGGACCACACGCTGACCACCATCGCGATCCAGAGTATGAACATCCCGAAGGCGAAGAAGTTCACGTGAAAGTAGGTGTAATGAATCAGGAGGCCGTGAATCGCGATCGCCTGCAGTGACATCTTGTATTTTCCGAGCTCCTCCGCCGCCAGCACCATCCCTTCCATCGCGGCCACTCCGCGAAGACCGGTCACCGCAATTTCGCGCGCGACCAGCACCACCACTATCCACGCCGGCACGTGCGGAATTCGCGGCATCGCGCAGAGCATGATCAGGACCGATGCGACCAGAACCTTGTCCGCCATCGGATCGAGGAATTTGCCGAGCGGAGTAACCGAGTTATAGCTGCGCGCCAGGTAACCATCCAGGTAGTCCGAGATGGTCGCGAGAAAGAAAACCGCCGCCGCAATCGCCGCCGGAATTGGCGCGGTATAGGTCAGTAGCCACACCAGAACCGGGACGGTCGCGATCCGAAACAGGGTAAGCAGATTAGGAGTCGTCAGTTCCACGGCTTGACCATAAGCCGCAATCGGCGGCGCCTGCCTTCACTTTTCAGAGTATGGCAATCGTAAGCAGCGGGCAAATTGCTTTCCGCTCGTACCATGTTGACTGCCAAAGCCCGCCTAACATAGCGTCAAATCGAAACGGCGGTGCGCGCGTTGACTGTATTCCGTGCACGCTGGCGTGCTCTCCTGATGCGCCCGAACCTCACAACCGACTTCCTGGTGATTGGCGGCGGTATCGCCGGGCTGATGTACGCCCTCAAAGCGTGCGAATCGGGATCGGTCACCGTGCTCACCAAGGCCGGCAGCACTGAAGCCAATACCAATTATGCGCAGGGTGGAATCGCTAGCGTGTGGAGCGTCGACGACTCCTTCGAGTCGCACGTGCAGGACACGCTGATTGCGGGTGCGGGCCTATGCGACCGCGCCGCGGTTGAAAGTATCGTGCGCGACGGCCCCGACGTGGTGCGCGATCTGATCCGGTTCGGCACCCGCTTTAGCCGAATCGAGCATGGCGGCGAAGACGAGTACGACCTGGGCCGCGAAGGCGGCCATAGCCATCGCCGAGTCCTTCATGCGCAGGATTTGACCGGCCAGGAGATCATGCGCGCGTTGACTGAGGCCGCGCGGCGGCATCCGAATATCCGCACGCTGGAAAATCACGTCGCGATCGACCTTCTGATCGAAGACAGCACCGGCGGATCGCCCGGAGCGTGCTGGGGAGCGTACGCATACGACCGCGAGAGCCAGGAGATCGGCCGGATTCTCGCCCGCGCCACGATTCTCGCAACCGGCGGCGCCGGCAAAGTCTACTTGTACACGACCAATCCCGACATCGCGTCGGGCGACGGGCTTGCGATGGCGTATCGGGCGGGCGCTAAAGTCGGAAATCTCGAGTTCTACCAGTTCCATCCGACCTGCCTGTTCCATCCGGCGGCCAAATCGTTTCTGATCTCCGAGGCGCTGCGTGGCGAAGGCGCAATCCTCAAGCTTCCCGACGGCACCCGATTCATGAAGCGCTATGCCGACGCGGCGGAGCTAGCACCGCGCGACATAGTTGCCAGAGCGATCGACTCCGAGATGAAGCGGCACGGGCTGGATTGCGTGTTCCTAGATCTAAGCCATCGCGACGCCGCTTTCATCCGCTCGCGGTTCCCGAACATTTACAGCCGATGCCTCGGCTACGGCTTCGATATCACGACGGGCCCGATTCCGGTCGTGCCTGCGGCGCATTACATGTGCGGCGGCGTGATGACGGACTTGAACGCGGCGACCGAGATTCCGCGCCTGTATGCGGCGGGAGAAGTCGCGATGACGGGGCTGCATGGCGCAAACCGGCTGGCGTCGAACTCGCTTCTGGAGGCGGCGGTGATGGGCCGGCGGGCGGCATCGGCATCGGCGAAGATGCTTGGCGCGGTGGCGGCGAATCCGCCCGAGTTTCCCGAATGGGATCCCGGCCGCGCAATTCGCGGCGAAGAGCGGGTGCTAATCACTCAGAGCTGGGACGAGATTCGCCGCCTAATGTGGAATTATGTCGGAATCGTCCGTAGCGATCGGCGGCTCGCGCGCGCCCTTCGGCGAATCGAGCTTCTGAAGGAAGAGATCCACAGCTACTACTGGGATCACATCATTGATTCCGACTTGATCGAACTGCGCAACCTGGTGACGGTCGCGGAGCTGGTGGTGCGGTCCGCGATGGCGCGCGAGGAATCGCGTGGCCTGCACTACAACATCGACCATCCGGAGATCGGCGGCCCCGAATGGCTGCGCCCCACCGTCCTGCGCCGGTAGCAGGATCGGTTGGCGCTGCTACTCGACCGTAGCGGGGCGCTTCGTCGGAATATCGCTGTACGCGAAAGTCAGCTTGTCGTCGGCGACGTCGACCGTGACCTTGCCGCCCTTGGTCAGCTTACCGAACAGGACCTCGTCGGCGAGCACGCGCGCGATCTCATTCTCGATAAGCCGACCGAGCGGGCGCGCGCCGAAGCGCGGATCGTAGCCGCGTTCGGCAAGCCATTTTTTCGCCGCCTCGGTCGCGCTCAGCTCAACTTTCTGCTTGTCGAGGCGATCCTGCAGCTCGCGCAGGAATTTCTCGACCACGCGCTCGATAACCGGGCCTCCAAGGGCTGAGAACTCGATAATCGCGGAAAGGCGGTTGCGAAATTCGGGACTGAACATCCGCTCGATAATCGATTTGGGATTGCCCATCCCGACTCCGCCCTGGAAGCCGATCGTGCCGCGCGCCAGCTCCTGCGCTCCCGCATTGGTGGTCATCACCAGGATCACGTTGCGAAAATCAGCCTTGCGTCCGTTGTTGTCGGTCAGCGTCGCGTGATCCATCACCTGAAGCAGGATGTTGAACAAATCCGGATGCGCTTTCTCAATCTCGTCGAGCAGCAGAACCGAGTGCGGAGTCTTGTTGATCGCGTCAGTCAAAAGACCGCCCTGATCGAAGCCGACATAACCCGGCGGCGCGCCGATAAGCCGCGAGACCGTGTGCCGCTCCATGTACTCCGACATGTCAAAGCGGATAAATTCCACGCCCATCACCTTGGCGAGCTGGCGCGCAACCTCGGTCTTGCCGACGCCAGTGGGACCGGCGAACAGGAATGCGCCAACCGGGCGATCCGGATGGCTCAGGCCGGATCGCGCGAGCTTGATCGCGCGCGCGACCGCGTCGATCGCGGGATCCTGGCCGAACACCGCCGCCTTCAACTCCTCTTCGAGGCTTTGCAGCCGCGCCCGATCGGTTGCCGATACGGTGCGCTCCGGAATCTTGGCCATCCGCGCAACCGTGCGCTCGATATCGCGAATTCCGACTGTCACCGGATCGGTCGCGCCTTTGCCGCGCAGATGGCCCGCGACTCCGGCTTCATCCATCACGTCAATAGCCTTGTCGGGCAGAAAACGATCGTTGATATAGCGCGCGCTCAGATCCACCGCGGAGCGCAGCGCGGGCGACGTGTAGCGCACGTTATGATGTTTCTCGTAATATGACTTCAGCCCTTCGAGTATTTGGACAGCCTCTTCCTGGCTTGGCTCCAGAACGTCGATTCGCTGAAAGCGGCGCGCCAGCGCCTTGTCGCGATCGAACGATCGCTTGTACTCCTGATAGGTCGTCGAGCCGATGCATCGAAGCTCGCCCGACGCAAGCGCCGGCTTCAGCAGATTAGATGCATCCATGGTCGAGCCCGATGCCGCGCCGGCGCCGACGATGGTATGGATCTCGTCAATAAAAAGAATTCGCTTCGGATTGCCGGCGACCGCCTTAATGACCGCCTTCAGCCGCTGCTCGAAATCACCGCGAAAGCGGGTACCCGCGAGCAGCGCGCCCATATCGAGCGCGTAAAGCTCGACCCCCTTGAGCGCATCGGGCACCTCGCCGTGATGGATCGCGAGGCCAAGCCCTTCCGCGAGCGCGGTTTTGCCGACTCCGGCCTCTCCGACAAACACCGGGTTGTTCTTGCGCCGGCGCAGGAGCACGTGGATGGCGCGCTCAAGTTCGTTCTTGCGCCCGACCAGTGGATCGATTTTTCCCTGCGCCGCGCGCGCGGTCAGGTTGGTGGCATAGGTCTGCAGCGCCTTTGAAGGCGAGAGCTTGCGCTCGCCCTCCTCGTCAGCGTCGGCGTGCGGGTCTTCGTCGCCCTCGCCCTCGCCTTCGCCGTCATCCGCTTTCTCGTTCGCGCCGCCCGCGTCGTGCATCTCGTCCTCGCCGACCTTCGAGACGCCGTGAGAAATAAAATTGATCACGTCGAAGCGGCTGACGCCCTGCTCCTGCAGGAAGAACAGTGCGGGCGACTCGGCCTCCTGAAACATCGCGACCAGCACGTTGCCGCCGTTGATCTCGGTGCGGCCGGCCGATTGGGTGTGCACGGCGGCGCGCTGCAGCGCGCGCTGCACGCCGAGCGCATAGCGGGGCGAAATTTCCTCGCCGCGCGGCACAGGCTCGACCTGCTCGTTCAGGTAGCGTTCGAGCTTGCGCTTGAGCGCATCCAGATCCGCGCCGCAATGCTTCAGGATATTGCTAGCGGTCACGTCGTGAAGCATCGCGTAGAGCAGATGCTCCAGACATACGTATTCGTGGCGGCGATTCACCGCTTCGGTCATCGCGAGCTGCAGCGTGACCTGCAATTCGCGGCTAATCATGATGTTATTGGACGGCATCTACAAATCATCAACGCGGGTCCCCGCGTCCCTATTCCTTTTCCATTACGCATTTGAGCGGATACTGCGCCTGACGCGCCAATTCCTCGACGCTGCGCACCTTGGTCTCCGCTATTTCGAATGTGTACACGCCGGCAACGCCCATCCCGTTCTGATGCACGTGCAGCATGATTCGGGTCGCCTCGGCATGCGGTTTATGAAAGACCGCCTTCAGCACCTCGACCACGAATTCCATCGGCGTGTAGTCGTCGTTGAGCAGAATGACTTTGAACAACGGCGGCTTGGCGGTTTTCGCGCGGGTTTTGGTGCGCCGCTCGACGACGGCGCCACCGCCCGTATCTCGGCCGTTGCCGCTATCGTCCTCGCGGCGCGCGCTGATAACGATGCGCTCTGCGGCAGCGGCTTTTGAATTACCTGTGCGGCGCATAATTCTTCTGGGCGCAAATCAAATCCGCAGGCACAGGATATCAAATCCGCACCGGCAATAGGGAGTACTGTTGTGCGCGGAAATCGGTTTCGCGCCCGCGGCGCGATTGTTACGCTCTACCGAACGCGATCGTTTTGCGAAAATGTTGCCGCAAGCATGTGCGAAGATGAACGACGACAGCGCCGAACAATTCGAGCTTGAGATCGCTGAAGGCATCGGCACTATCGCGCGCGCCGACTGGGACGCGGCGCTCAAGACCGACGATTCGCCGTTTCTCGAATGGGACTGGCTGGAAGCGATGGAGCGCTCGGGAGCGGCGACGCGCGAAACCGGATGGGCGCCGTTCCATATTGTCATCCGGGATCATCGCACGCGCCGAATCGCCGCCGCCTGCCCGGTGTATCTAAAATCGCACAGCATGGGCGAATTCGTGTTCGATCACGGATGGGCCGACGCCGCATCGCGCGCCGGACTCCGCTATTACCCGAAACTTCTGGTCGGCGTGCCGTTCACCCCGCATACCGGGCGGCGCCTGATCACGGCGCCGCACGTGGATCGGGCCACGATGCTGCGGGTGTTGGCGGGCGCGCTCGTAACGCTATGCGACGACAACAAGCTATCCGGCGTGCACGTGAACTTCTGCGAAGCGGATGAAGCCGCGGCGCTCAAGCGCGCGGGATTCCTGGAGCGCGCGGGCTATCAATATCACTGGACCAACAACGGCTTTCACACGTTCCACGATTATCTGCTGCGGCTCAAGCATAAGCGGCGCGCGGCGGTCCGCCATGAGCGCGAAGCTATCGCGCAGGCAGGAATCGAAATCCGGGTCCATTCGGGCGAGGAAATCCCGGACGCGATGTTTCCGACCATGTACCGGATCTATCTTTCGACCATCGAAAAGCTCTACTGGGGACGCCAGTACCTGACCGAGGAATTCTTCACGCTGCTCGGCAAGAACTTCAAGCGAAACATGAGCTTTGTCGCGGCCTACTCGAACCGCAGGGTAATCGCCGGTGCGATCTGCCTCGAGAAGGCGGGCGTCCTCTACGGCCGCTACTGGGGATGTTTCAAGGATGTGCGCTTTCTCCATTTCAACGTCTGCTACTATGCGGGAATCGAGCATGCGATCGATCGCGGGCTGGTCCGCTTCGAGCCCGGCGCCGGCGGGGAATACAAATGGCTGCGCGGATTCGATCCGGCGCTGACCCGCAGCATGCACTACATCGCGCATCCGGGATTGCGCAAAGCGGTGGCGGATTTTGTCGGGCGCGAGCGGCGCGAAGTTCAGCGCTGGATCGAGGCGGGACACGAGAAATCGCAGCTCAAGCCTCCGCCGCCGAGCGACGAGGAGCAGCAGTAGATTGGTGCTCAAGTTGTCTTCAGAGATGACGATTCCCCGAGCGCCAGTGCGTCCTGAATGTGATGGGGCATCGTTTCCACCTGCGAGATGGCGATTTCTTTGTCGCTGCTGATGCCGAGTTCCTTGAATCGGCGCGCCGCCGGAACGACACGGGTTTCAAAAGACCCCACCCCTCGATTGAAAGCATCCACAGCGCGCCCGAGATTCGCGCCCATGTTGGTAAAAGACTCCAGCATCGTGGCAAGCCGCTCGTAGAGATCGCGCCCCAGCATTCGAATCTTATCCGCGTTTTCGGCGGTCTCCTGCTGCATCCATCCGTACGCGACAGCTCGCAACAGCGCGATGAGCGTGGTGGGAGTGGCGAGTACCACGCGATCTCCGCCGGTCTCGATCAGGCTCGAATCCTGTTCTAGCGCGGCGCTGAAGAAGCTTTCACCGGGCAGGAACATCACGACGAACTGCGGCGTCGGTTCGAATTGCTCCCAATATGCCTTGGTCTCCAGCGCCTTCATGTGATCACGCACCTGGCGGGCATGCTCCTTGAGCTTCGCTTGGCGGATCGCGTCGCTTGGCGCCTCGACCGCTTCAAGATAGGCAAGAAGCGGCGTCTTCGCGTCAACGATGATGCTGCGGCCGCCGGGAAGCTGGATGCGCAAATCGGGTCGCAGCCTCCCATTTGAAGTGGTGACGCTCTCCTGGGTGTAGAAATCGCATCGATCCACCATCCCGGCCAGCTCGACTACCCGCTTGAGTTGTATCTCACCCCATCGTCCCCGCACCTGCGGTGTACGCAACGCTTTCACGAGATTGGCGGTTTCCGACCGCAATTCGCCCTCGGTCGTGACAAGCGATCGCACCTGATTCTCCAGCGCGCCGTAAGCCTGGCTCCGTGAGCGTTCCATCGCCTGAACTTGCTGATTCATCGCCATCAGCGATTCGCCAAGCGGCTTGACCATCGTCTCGATCGCCACCTTGCGCGCCTCCGCATCGCCGGTCGCCGCGGCGGTAATCGTGTTCAGCCGTTCGTTTGCAAGTTCGAGGAAACTTTTGCTGCTTTGCGCCAGCGCCTCTCCCGCCAAAGCATTGAAGGTGTCCTTAAGCTTGTCCTCTGCCTGCGACAGCAGCTCGCGCTCCTCCGCGATTCGCTTTTCGGCTTCGCTCAGCATGGCTTCCGCGCGCGCCCTCGCCTCTTGCACCTCAGCCACCCGCGAGTTCAACTCTGCGCAAGCCGCCTCGGCGCGCTCGCGCGCTTCACGCTCCTGCTGCGCGGTCGCCCTCGCCGCCATCGCGTTTCCCCGCGTCACCAGCCACCCGATAAACACCCCTGCTGCCAGGCCGGCAATCAATATTGCGAGTACTTCCATCACTTCCCCCTGATACCCTGACGCAAATTGTAGGCTCGAAGATGGTGCTGCGAAACCGGGTCGGCGGCTTAGAAGACAACCGTTGACATCAGGTGTTCACAGGCCTTTGTGCGATGCGTCCACAGGTACGGCCTGCTATCTTTCAGAAGATTCCGCCTGGTTGCGCAATGAAGGATCTGCTCAGGAAAGGATCGATCGTGATCATGCTCGGCACCGGCGGGGTGGGAAAAACCACCGTTGCCGCCGCGCTGGGAATTGCGGGCGCGCAGGCGTATCTCGAAACCGCGCTTATCACCGTTGATCCCGCTCCTCGCCTGCGCGACGCGCTGGGACTGGAACGCCTGGGCGGCAAGCCCGCGCGTCTTACGCAGCGCCATCTGCGATCCGCCGGGCTTCGAGCCGATCTGAAGCTCTCGGCGCTGATGCTCGACGTGAAGGGAGTATGGGACGCGATGGTCGAGCGGTTCGTTTCCGATCCGCAGGCCCGCAAACGAATTCTGCAAAATCCATTCTATCGGAACCTCTCGGCGGAGTTCGCCGGCTCGGAGTCATTCGCCGCGCTGCAGGAGTTATACGAACTGCACCAGGCGGGCCGTTTCGATCTGGAGGTTGTTGATACGCCGCCTGCTGCATACGCGTTCGATTTTCTGGAAGCGCCAGCCCGATTCGTGCGCCTGTTCGATCTGCCAGGCGCGCGATGGCTCTTCACGCCGTCGCTCTCTGCGAGTCGAATCGCGATGAGGATAGCCAGCAATGCAGCGCGCTTCGTGGTGCGCGAGCTCGAGCGCTTTGCGGGTCGCGGGGTGCTCTCCACGATCGCGGATTTTTTTGCCGCCGCGGCCGAGTCTCTGGACGCGGTTGTGGACAGACTCCACAAGACGCAGGCGCTGATGCGGTCGCCGGCCGTGCGCTTCGTGATGGTGACGACCGCGGAGGAGGATCGTCTGCGGCAGGCGAGCGATTTAATCGCCGAGATGAAGAAGCGCGAACTTAATCTCTCCGCGATCGTAATCAATCGCTTTCTCGACGAGCGCACCTGGCGCGAGACTGCGGAAGGCACCTCCGCGCTCGACTATCTGGGTGAAATCGCGAGGCTCCAGTCGAATTCGTCATCCGATGCCGCACCCGCACACGTATCGACGCCGCTTGTAGACTATCTTGCGTGCTATCGCGAGCGAACGCTCGGCGCGATCGATCGGATTGGAGCATTTGCGCGCGATTTACCCGCTGGTATCAGACTCGCTTTCGCGCCGGAGATGGGCGACGGCGTGCCGGACTTGCGCGCGCTCGCGCAGGTCGCGGAATATATCGGGCGCGGCGCGGAATTCCTGCACTTGATCGAAAACGCCGCCGATTACGCCAGGCGCGCCGAAACAGTAGCAAACTGAAACTCGTTCGGTTGCCTGCGTCAGGACGATAGCCTATAAGTCCCGAAGAAGTTGCGAAGAGTTTGCCAAGATGGCTTCCGTAGAGCTTTTATCCGCTTCCTCAGCTCGCGCGGCAGTGCCGATCCGCGAAGTGCTGGACCGCGCCTTGGCCGGTGATCGGCTTTCTGAGGCCGACGCGATCGCGCTTATCGAGAGCCCGGACTCAAGCCTTGCCGATCTGCTCGACTGCGCCGCCGAGTTGCGCGATCGCGGCAAGGGTCGCGAGGTCACCTACTCGCGCAAAGTCTTCCTGCCGATAACCAATCTATGCCGTGATCGATGCACCTACTGCACGTTTCGCAAGGATCCCGGTGATCCCGGCGCGTGGACCATGATGCCGTCCGAGATTGCCGCGTGGTCGCGCCGCGGACGCGAGCTTGGATGCAAGGAAGCGCTGATGTGTCTTGGCGACAAGCCGGAGGTTGCGTTTAAGGAATATCGCGCAACGCTCGCGACACTCGGCGCACGCAGCACAATCGAGTACGTCGGCCGCGCGTGTGAGATCGCAATCGCGGAGGGGCTGCTGCCGCATACCAATGCCGGCCTTATGACGCGCGACGAGATGGCGATGCTCAGGCCACTCAACGCCTCGATGGGACTGATGCTGGAATCCATTTCATCGCGCCTGCGTATGAGCGGCGGAGCGCATCAGGCCGCGCCCGATAAGGATCCCGCGCTCAGGATGAAGATGATCGACGAGGCGGGCGAGCTGAAGATTCCGTTCACCAGCGGAATTCTGCTCGGAATTGGCGAAACCGTGGCCGAGCGCGCGCTTAGCCTGGTCGCGATCCGCGATTCGCATGAGCGCCACGGCCACATTCAGGAAGTGATAATCCAGAATTTCCGCGCCAAGCCTGAGATCGCGATGGCCGATGCGCCCGAGCCAGAGGCATTCGAGATGGCGCGCGCGATCGCAACCGCGCGCTTGGTGCTGGGACCCGCGATGAACGTGCAGGCGCCGCCGAATCTGTCGCCCGGCGAAATCGAGCTGTTTTTGCGCTCTGGAATAAACGATTGGGGCGGAATCTCGCCGCTTTCGAAGGACTACGTAAATCCCGAGGCGCCGTGGCCGCATCTCGAGCGCCTTGGTGAAAGGTGCGCTGGCGCGGGCTTTAAGCTCGGCGAGCGTCTGGCAATTTACCCGGAATATATTGATGACGAATGGCTCGACCCGGCGGTCGCGACCAATGTGCGCGCGATTTGGGAACGAACCCGGAGAGTCTCGGCATGAATTACGACGCGTGGAAAAACTGGGTCGACGAGATCGAAGCGACGCCGCTCGAAAGCCTGCTAGCGAGAGCCAATCCGCAGGTGCGCGCGCCGCTGGAGGGATGCCTTGAGCGCCGTGAAATCACGCCCGAAGAGGGACTCGCGCTCTACACCGCGACCGGCGACGATCTGCGCGCGATGGTGAAGTGCGCGGATATAGCGCGCGCCGAAGACGTTGGCGACGAGGTCACCTACGTTGTCAACCGCAATCTCAATTTCACCAATATCTGCTTCGTCGGATGCCAGTTCTGCGGGTTCAAGCGCCAGCGCTGGGAATCCGATGCTTACGATCATTCCGATGCCACGATTCTGGGCAAGCTCGCCGACGCGGTCGCGCGCGGCGCAACCGAAGTCTGCATGCAGGGCGGAATAAATCCCGACATGCCGGCGTTCAAATATCGCGACCTGCTCGACACGATTAAGGGCGCGTACCCGCAAATCCATGTGCATGCGTTCTCGCCGATGGAGATCATGTACGGATCGCGCCGCACCCGCATGGAGTATCCGGAATATATCGCGATGCTGCGCGAGCACGGCCTCGGCTCGATTCCCGGCACCGCGGCGGAAATTCTGGATGACTCGGTGCGCGAGATTCTAAGCCATAAGAAGGTCGATGTAGCGGCGTGGGTCGATATAATCACCAGCGCGCACGCCTGCGGAGTCCCCACCACCTCGACCGTGATGTACGGTCATATCGAGACGCCGCGGCAGGTCGTGAATCATCTCGATCTGATGCGCACGATCCAGAAAGAAACTCACGGCTTCACCGAGTTCGTGCCCCTGCGCTTCATCCATCAGAACACCGTGATGTACCGCAAAGGGCTGGTGAAACCGATTCCGATGGGCGTGCTCGACTTCCAGATGTACGCGTTCTCGCGCGTGTTCTTGCGCGGCTGGATCAATAATCTCCAGACCTCGTGGGTGAAGCTCGGAGTCGATCTTGCCGCGCTGACGCTCAAGGCTGGATGCAACGACTTCTCCGGCACCCTGATGGAGGAGAGCATCACCGCTCAGGCCGGCGGCGAGTCCGGCGAGTTCGTTCCGGTCGATTTGATCGAAGACAAGGCGCGTGAAATGGGCCGCGTCGCGGTAGAACGCACCACCCTGTACAAGAAGCTCTACGGCAGAAAGGCACCCAATGGAGCGCGGCCGATCACCACGTCCTCTCCGCAACCAGATAGTCACGCTTGCGGGGGGAGTGGGTGCAGCTAAGTTTATCCGCGGGCTTGCCAGGCGTATTCCGGCCGAACGGCTGACCGTGATCGTCAACACCGGCGATGACGACGTCTTCTATGGCCTCCACGTCTCTCCCGATATCGACACGGTCACCTATACGCTGGCGGGCGTGGCGGGCGCACAGGGATGGGGCCGCGCCGATGAATCCTACGCGACTCTCGGTGCTCTCGACCGCTTCTATGGGCCGCATTGGTTTACCCTCGGTGACCGCGATTTCGCGACTCATCTTTACCGAACCGACAGGATGCGCGCCGGAACGAAGCTTTCGCGAATTACGGCGGAGATCGCTCGGGCGCTCGGCGTGCGGGCCAGGATATTGCCGATGAGCGACGATCCGGTGCGCACTTTCGTCAAGCTTCGCGGCCGCGCGCCGCTCCCGTTCCAGCAATATTTCGTTCGCGGTCGAGCGCGTGGCGCAGTTGAAAGGATCGAGCTGCGCGGCGCCACGTCCGCCCGGTCCGCGCCAGGAGTTATGGAGGCAATTCGCGGTGCGGGAGCGATAATCCTGGCGCCGTCGAATCCCTTCGTGTCGCTCGGACCGATATTCGCGCTTCGCGGCGTACGTGCAGCGCTTAAACGCCGGCGCGCGCGAGTCGCCGCTGTCAGTCCGATAATCGGCGGCAAACCGGTAAAGGGACCGGCGGACAAGATGTTGCGCGGGCTCGGGATGCAGGTCTCCGCGCTGGGTGTCGCACGCCTCTACCGCGACATAGCGAGTGTTTTCGTTTTCGATAAAATCGATTCCGCGCTTGCGCCGGATATCGCCTCGCTCGGGATGCGTCCAGTCACGACCGACACGATAATGAGCAATCCCGCCAAAGCGGCGCGTCTCGCCGAAGTGGTTCTACGCGCACTGCCAGTGTAGGCTCTCATCCACGATGCGCTCGATTACGCTTACCGCGATCGAAGGAATCCCGATGGTGAAAGCCGGCGACGATCTCGGCGCGCTGGTCGCCTCGGGACTCGAGCACAGCGGCCTTAAGCTCGAGGCCGGCGATATCGTGGTTGTGTGCCAGAAGATCGTTTCCAAGTCGGAGGGCCGCCTGGTGAGCCTCAGGGAGATCGAGCCCTCTGAATTCGCCTCCAACCTCGCACGGCGATGGGAAAAAGATCCGCGTGCGGTCGAGCTTGTGCTGAGGCAGACTGATCGTATTGTGCGCAACGATCGCGGCGTAATTATCGTGGAAACGGGACCGGGATGGGTTTGCGCCAACGCCGGGATGGACGAATCCAACAGCCTAGCCGATGATACCGCCATCCTATTGCCGCTCGATCCTGACCGCTCCGCGCGCGAGCTGCGCGACTCGCTGCGCAAGCGTTACGGGGCAGATGTCGCCGTGCTGGTGACAGACACTTTCGGACGGCCATGGCGCGACGGCCTGACCGAGGTTTGCCTGGGGATTGCCGGGATGAACGCGATGCTCGACTTGCGCGGTACCAGCGATCTCGGCGGACGCGAGCTGCATCACACGGTCGTCGCAATCGCGGATGAGCTTGCCTGCGCAGCAGGATTGTTGATGGAGAAAGCGGGCGCGATTCCCGCCGTGCTGGTGCGTGGCTACCCCTATCAACCGTTCGAAGGCAGCGCGAAGGTATTGATTCGACCTGCCGAAGCAGATTTATTCCGCTAACCCGTGAAAAAAACCACCGCCATCGAGCTTGCCACCCGCCGCGGCACAGAACCGGCAAACCCTGCTCGTCCGGTGGAAGCGGATCTGGCGGCGGTCGAAGCAAAACTGACCCGCCTGCTGGATTCCAACGAGTCTCTGATTGCGGAAATCTGCCATTACCTGATCGACGGCGCGGGCAAGCGCCTACGCCCGACCTTCATCCTGCTGGTCTATCGCGCCTGCGGTGGAGGCGACGATAAAGTCGAGGACGCAATCGACGCCGCGATCGCGCTGGAGCTGATTCATTCCGCCACGCTCTTGCACGACGACATTATCGATGGCGGCAAGCTGCGCCGCGGCAAGCCATCGGCTCTCGCCCGCTACGGGTTCGCTCCGACTCTGATTGCCGGCGACTATCTTTTCTGCCGTGCGTTTGAATTGTGCGGCCGTTTCGAGGAGCACCTGGTGCGAATCGCGGCCACGGCATGCATGGAGCTGACCGAGGGCGAGGTGATGGAGGGGCGGCTGCGCCATAGCGCCGCGGCCAGCCTTGCGGACTATCGCAAGGTTATCACCCGCAAAACCGCATCGTTGTTTTTCGCGGGCGGAAAAGTGGCCGCCGACCTGGCTGGGATGCCGGCGCGAGGCGTCACCGCGATGGCCTCGCTTGGACTTTCGATGGGACTTGCGTTTCAGATGATCGACGACATCCTGGATATCCTCGGTCCCGAAGAAAAAATCGGCAAGCCGGTCGGATCCGATCTGCGCGAGGGTATTCCGTCGCTGCCGGTCGTGCTTGCGGTCGCCCACGATCCCGAGCTCAGGCAAATGTTTCTTGATGGCACCGAGATGTCGGGCGCGGCGTTCGAGCGCGCGCTCAAAATCCTGCGCGACCCGAAACTTATCGCGCGGGCGCGCGCGATGGCGGCGGCGGAGGTGAGGAACGCGCGCGAAATCGTGCGCGAGCTCAGACCTTCGATCTATCGCGACAGCCTGGCGATGCTCATCGACGAACAGATCGATCGCGAGGTCTAGTTCAGGCAGAGAGGGGACTTTGCCGCGGCTTCATCGCTGATAATAGTCGGCGCCGGACCGGCTGGCGCACTGCTCGGCTATCGGCTGGCGCGCCGCGGCGTGAACGTCACTCTGCTCGAACGGCAGACCGACTTTGGCCGCGAATTTCGCGGCGAGATGCTGATGCCGTCGGGGATCGCGGCGCTCGAACGCGCGGGACTGGGCGAACAAGTTAAGCGCCTGCCGCAGACCGCGATCGCGGCGGTCGAGATCTTTCGTGGAACGAAAAAGATCGCTCAGATACCGTTCTTCAGCTTGCCGGTTGCCCCTACCGTCGTGCCTCAGCCGCCGATGCTCGAGATGATCACCGCGGAGGCGGCAAAATTCCCGAATTTCAAGCTCGAGCGCGGCACCACTGTGCGCGATCTGATAAGCGAGAGCGGCCGCGTTGTGGGCGTCCGCGCTGACACCGTGCACGGGCCGCGCGAATTTCGCGCTGATTTCCTGGTAGCAACCGACGGCCGCACCTCGGTGGTGCGTAAGCGGCTTGGCGCCGCGGTCGATCGAATCGAGCAGCGCTTCGACGTCGTGTGGACTCACGTTCCCGGCGAATTTCTCGATAGCCGCACCGCGCAATTCGTCTTTTGCCGGGGACATCTGTTTATCATCTATCCCTCGCCCGAAGGGCATCTCCAGATCGGATGGATAATTCAGAAGGGGCACTTTGGAGAACTGCGCAGTCTCGGCGGTGAAGGATGGTTTGCCGCGATGACGCCGTTTCTGCCGCGCGATTTGATCGAGTTTCTGAGCCCCAATCGCGAGGCGATGGCTCATCCCGTGCTGCTGGATGTCGTCTGCGATCGCCTGCGCGATTGGATGGCGCCTGGCGTGCTGCTTATCGGCGACGCGGCCCATCCGATGTCGCCGGTGGGAGCGCAGGGAATCAATATCGCGATGCGCGACGCGATCGTCACCGCCGCTCATCTGGGACGCGCGATGAGCGATAATGCGCCCGCGGAAAAAATCGACACGGCGGCGCGCGCGGTTGAGTCCGAGCGCGCGCCCGAGGTTGTGAGAATCCAGGAGCTGCAACAGCTCGGCCCTCGCCTCATGTTCACCGACACGCTTTACAGCCGCGCGATGATGAGTGCGCCGTTCGTATGGTTCGCGAAAAATTTTCTATCCGGGATTCTGATCCGCCGCCTTTCGCCGATGCTGAACGGCGCAACCGACCTCAATCCTGAGGCATGACGCGCTCGCCCGCGCCAACAGAATCTAAAGTGTTGTATCAGCTTTTACGTATATTTATAGCCATTGACAGTAAGGCGAAGAAAGAGCGAAAACATGATCCATGACGGCGGCATCGCTAAACCTGCGGATTCCCCGAAGATCCCTGGCAAATGCCGCCAGCCGACTCGCATCCCCGCTCGTCGATAGGTCACAAATAACTGATTTTGCAGGAGTTTTTCGCGGTCGCGAGCTTACCCACAAAACCCGCCGATTAGCCTCGGAAATCGCCCCGATTGACTCCCTGGTGGGCGGCGGAATCGCTCGCGGACGCCTGAGCGAAATTATCGGACGTCCGGGCAGCGGTCGAACCTCGCTTGCGGCCGCGTTCGCCGCCGCCGCTACCCGCCACGGCGAGATTGCCTCATGGTTGGAAGCTTCGGATGCGTTCGATCCTCCTAGTATCGCGGCGGCGGGCGTCGATCTATCGCGCTTGCTATGGGCCGCGATCACTATGAGCTGTATCCGGCTCAAGACCACGCTCGAGGAGGCCGTACGCACGTTGTGGGTCAACAGCAACCGTCACCTGAAACCGCCCGCCGAGAAGGTCGCCCTGTTTCGCGATCTTCCCGGCGCGATCGCCGCGACCCGCGCAATCGCTGATCAATGCGAATTCATTCTGACATGGGCTATCGTTTTCCCGATTATCCGCTGCCGCCGGGTGAAACCACCGACAGCTACTTGCGAATCCTCACTTACGCCGGCGCGCGAGAGAAATGGGGCGCAAAGCTCGACGAGCGCACGCGCCGCCAGCTCGAGCACGAGCTTTCCGTAATCGAGCAACTAAAGCTCGCGGGCTACTTTTTGATTGTATGGGATATCGTTCAGTTCTGCCGCGAAAGCCGCATCATGGTGCAGGGACGCGGATCGGCGGCCAACAGCGCGGTCTGCTACGCGCTTGGAATCACCGCGGTCGACGCGATTAACATGGACCTGCTGTTCGAGCGTTTTCTTTCCGAGGAACGCGGCGAATGGCCCGATATCGATCTCGATCTGCCAAGCGGCGACGAGCGCGAACAGGTTATCCAGTATGTTTACCGGCGCTACGGAGATCGCGGCGCCGCGATGACCGCGAATGTGATCACGTACCGCACCAAAAGCGCGGTGCGCGAGGTCGGCAAGGTGCTGGGCTTCACCGCAGAGCAGGTCGACAGGCTCGCCAAGCTCAACCAGGTTTACGAATTCCGCGACCGTCACGACGATATCGTCGAGCTTCTGCGGCGCGGCGGAATCGATGCCGAGGCGCCGCGAATCCTGATGCTGGTCGATCTCGTCCGGCGCATCCAGAACGCGCCGCGCCATCTTGGGCAGCATAGCGGCGGAATGGTAATTGCCGCACAGCCGCTTGACGAGATCGTGTCGCTGGAGCCGGCCACGATGCCGGGGCGGGTCGTGCTCCAGTGGGACAAGGACGATTGCGCCGACCTGGGGATAATCAAGATTGACCTGCTCGGACTAGGGATGTTGGCGGTGTTGGAAGAGGCGATCGCTACGCTTCATGAGCGCCAGGGCGTCGGGATCGACCTTGCGCATCTGCCGCCCGACGACCCCGACGTGTATGCGATGCTCAGGCGGGCGGACACGGTCGGAGTTTTCCAGATCGAAAGTCGCGCCCAGATGGCGACGCTGCCGCGGATGAAACCGGAGCGCTTTTATGACCTGGTGGTCGAGGTAGCGATAATCCGGCCGGGACCGATTGTCGGCAAAATGGTGCATCCGTACCTGGATCGCCGCAACGGGCGCGCTCCCGTCACATATCCGCATCCCGCTCTTGAGCCGATATTGCGCCGCACGCTCGGAGTGCCGCTGTTCCAGGAGCAACTGCTTCGTATCGCGATGGCAGTGGGTGGGTTCACCGGCGGCGAGGCCGAAGAACTGCGCCGCGCGATGGGCTTCAAGCGATCGGTGGAGCGGATGCAAAAAATCGATGCGCGACTGCGCGCCGGGATGCTGCGCAACGGGATTTCCGGCGCTCTGGCGGACAGTATCGCGCGGTCAATAACCTCATTCGCGCTCTATGGATTTCCTGAGTCGCACGCCGCGAGCTTCGCGTTTATTGCATACGCGTCGGCCTACCTTAAGTGTCATTATTCCGCGGCTTTTTTCGCGGCGATGCTCAACTGCTATCCGCTCGGCTTTTATCATCCTTCAACCCTGGTCAAGGATGCTGAACGCCGCGGCGTCCTGGTGTTGCCGATCGACGTTGCGGTGTCGGATTGGAACTGCACGCTCGAACCGCATCGCCTCCGACGTGTTTCAGAAAAATCGCATGCTCCTGCGCAGCGTGGGAATCCTATACGCCGAAGGATGGCTGCAACGCGTCGATGGCGTCACGGCGATTCGCGCCCGTCGATTTGGCGAGCTGAAACTGCCGAGCGCGACACCACCGTCGCACGACTTTCGCTAGCGGCTTTGCGTCTGTATCACAAATTACCTGCTTCAGTGTTAGATGACATTAGAGGCCTCCGACCAATGAGCCATCCAACCCAGATAGAAAAAGCCGAAACGTTCCGCAAGATGCATGACCGTTCGCGAATTCTCGTCCTGCCAAACGCATGGGACGCGGCAAGCGCCCTCATCTTTGAGGAAGCGGGATTCAAAGCGATCGCGACCACCAGTTCGGGAGTCGCCAACTCGCTCGGTTATCCCGACGGGCAAGTTATTCCACGAAGCGAGATGCTGTTCGTGATCGGAAGAATCGCCCGCAGCGTCAGCGTTCCAGTCACAGCCGATATCGAGGCTGGCTATGCGGATGACCTCGCGACCCTTGGCGAGACGATCCGTATGGTGATCGAGGCCGGCGCGATCGGGATAAATCTCGAGGATTCGATGATGAATCGGGGCAAGCCCCTCCTCGATCTCGAAACTTCGGTCGAGCGGGTGCGCGCAGCGCGTCAGGCCGCTATGGCAGCCGGCGTTCCGATCGTAATCAATGCGCGCACCGACGTTTTCCTGCACGGAATCGGCGAGCGGGAGGCGCGTTTCGATGAAGCAGTGCGCCGCGTGAATGCGTACCGCGCGGCAGGCGCTGATTCGCTGTTCGTGCCTGGGGTGCGCAATCCGGATGTGATCGGCAAACTCGCGGCCGCGATTACGGGTCCGCTGAATATCCTGGCGGGACCCGGAACTCCATCTGTCTCGGAACTGGAAAAGCTCGGCGTCGCGCGCGTCAGCGTTGGCGGTGGACCAGCGCGTGGCGCGATGACGGCTACTCGCAGAGTCGCGCGCGAGCTTCTCGACCATGGCACCTACAACACGTTTGTCGACGATGTGATCGCGCATCCCGATGCGAACAAGCTGATGCTTCGCAATCGGGCTACTCCGGCATAAACGACGGACTCCCGGTCTTGGCAGTCTGGCCGCCGTCGGCAACAAATGCGGCGCCGGTGACAAACGATGCGAGGTCGGACGCGAGAAACAGGATCACATTCGCCATTTCCTCGGGCTTGCCGAGCCTTCCCATCGGGATTGCCTCGTAAAAGCGCTCGGCAAATCCGGGAAAGGCAAGTGCAGGCGCCAAAAGCGGTGTGTCGATCGCGCCCGGGCATATGCAATTCACGCGCACGCCGTTGCGCGCATATTCGATTGCGGCGACCCGAGTCAGATTGATCACCCCCGCTTTAGCCGCGTTGTATGCGGCGATACCGTAATCCGCTCGCAAACCCGAGATGGACGCGGTATTCACGATCGCGCCCGAGCGCTGCGCCTGCATGATCGGCAGCACCAGCTTCATCGCGCGCCAGACCGAGGTAAGTCCGAGATCGATCATATGATTCCAGACGTTGTCGGCAACGTCGGCCAACCGCCCCGCTGTTTGAGCGCTCGCCTGGATCGCGGGTGGGACTCCGAAGGCATTGTTGTGCAGGAAATCGATTCGTCCAAATCGATTCTTAGTGTCGGAAATCAGCTTTTCCAGCTCCGCCGCGCTGGTCACGTCCGCCGTCACAGCAAGCGCTCGGCCACCGGCTGCTTCGATCTCGGAAGCGACTTTGCGCGCGTTGTCACGATCAATATCCGCGACAACGATCGTGCCGCCTGAGGCCGCAAACCCGATCGCGGTCGCACGGCCGATTCCTGAGCCGCCACCGGTCACTATTCCTACTTTTCCTTTGAAGTCCATCATCGATTCTCCGCAGGCGTTTTGTTGCCGTATGGTCGCGTAGCAGACTCGAGACGGAGATGTAAATCTCGCAATCGCCCTACCCCGCCGGCACCTGCCTGGAGTATTGTCCGCCGTGGCGGACAAAATCAGGATATTTCCGCCGTCGCGGGAGAATTTACATGAAACTCAGCGGAAAAGTGGCGCTCATAACAGGTGCCGGATCAGGGATGGGCCGCGCCGCCGCGATTCTGTTCGCGCGCGAAGGAGCAAAGGTCGGCGTGGTCGACGTGAACGAAGCCTCGGCGAAGGAAACCGCCGCCGAAATATCAAAGAGTGGCGGAGCGGCATTCGCGATGCGCGCCGACGTGTCGAATTCCGAGGACGCATGCGCGATGGCCGACGAAACCGCGCGCCGATTCGGCGGCCTGGATATCAGTTACAACAACGCCGGAATTGAAGGCGAAGGCGGATTTCTGGCGCAGCTCAGCGAAGAAGGATTCGACCGCGTGATCGCGATCAATCTGCGCGGAGTGTGGCTCGGCATGAAATACGCGCTGCCGCATCTTATCAAGCGCGGCGGCGGCTCGATCATCAACACCGCGTCAGTGGCGGGCATAGTGGCGATCAAAGGCGCCGCCGCATACTGTGCCGCGAAAGCCGGTGTAATCTCGTTGACTCGCGTCGCAGCGCTCGAATACGGCCGCTATAACATCCGGGCCAACTGCATTTGCCCAGGCGTGATCGACACTCCGATGGCACGACGGGTATCCGAGGAAGGCGGCGTCACTTCGCAATCGAACAATCGGCTCTCGGTGCTCGGCAGAGTGGGATCGGCTGACGAAATCGCGCGCACCGCGCTATTCCTCGCAAGCGACGACGCACCATTCGCGACCGGCGCGCCGTTTATAGTCGACGGCGGCTGGGTTGCGCGATAATCGGCGGGGGCAAAAATGGAATCGAGTGCTACGCGGCTTGGTGGACAGGTCGCGATAGTAACCGGTGCGGCGCGCGGAATCGGGCGCGCAATCGCGACCCGGCTGTCGAGCGAGGGCGCCGCGGTCGCGATTGCCGATCTTCAGGCGGAATTGGCCGAGAACGTAGCCGTGGAGTTGCGCAAAAGCGGCGCGCGCGCGATGGCGATTTCCCTGGACGTGACAAACTTCGAGAACGCGGCGGACGCGGCCGCTCGCGTCGAGCGCGAACTCGGACCGGTATCGATCCTGGTAAACAATGCGGGATGGGATAAAGTAGAGCCATTTATCGATAGCGTGCCTGAAATCTGGCAACGCATCATCGCGATCAACTACATCGGAGTGCTGAATTGCTGCAGGGCGATCGCGCCGCTGATGAAGACGCGAGGCAGCGGAAAGATCATTTCGATCTCGTCGGACGCCGCGCGAGTAGGATCGACCGGCGAAGCGGTCTATGCGGGATGCAAAGCCGCGATCATCGGCTTTTCAAAAACACTCGCGCGCGAACTGGCGCGTTATAAAATCAACGTTAATGTCGTGTGCCCCGGACCGACTGAAACCGCCCTACTGCGGGACGCGATGGCGGGGCGTGAGGGCGTGCTGGAGGCGATGGCGCGCGGGATCCCGTTCAGGCGCCTGGGTCAGCCGGCCGATCTTGCCGGAGCGGTCGCGTTTTTTGCCTCATCGGACGCCGATTACGTTACTGGCCAGGTGTTAAGTGTGAGCGGTGGCCTTACCATGGCCGGATAGCCTCGGCGGCGTCGGCTCCGGATCGCAAATTGACCGTGGTAGCTATCTGAACTATCGTTCAGAGTGGCAACTTTTTTGTAGGTTTATTTCTTTGCGGGCTATCTTGGACGCGGCTTGCCCCGACGAGCTTGTACGAGGAACTTTCAAATGAGTCAGACGGCTAATTCCTCCAGCGTCACGTTCTCCGGACCCGCGGGTCTGCCCGCGGACTATCGCGAGCTCCTGGTGCGGATGCTTTCGATCCAGTCGCGAATCGAATCCGAATACATGCTCGCGCCGGAACGCACATTGAACCGCCCGCTCGGGCTTGCGCCCACCCCGGAAGACAAAGCCGAGTACGCGGCATTCTGGTCTGACGAGGTTCGGCACGCCAGCTACTGGATGCGCCTGCTCGCTGAACTCGGCGTCAAGGTCGACGATGCGTTCATGGCGACGCCGATGCCTATCTATATTTTCGAGATGCGCGACCAGGCGCGTGATTGGATCGAATATGGTCTGTTCAGCTTCTTCGCCGATCGCCAAGGCGCCTACATGGGATACGAATGGCTCGGATGTTCCTACGAACCGCTAGCGCGCATCGCCGACCGCGTTTACAAGGAGGAGCTCGGGCATGCCGCATTCGGCTATCGACTGATGCGCCGCTATCTGCAGCGCGAGGGCGAAAGCGGACGTGCTCTGCTGATCCAGAATCTCAAGAAGTGGTATCCGGCCGGGCTGGACATGTTCGGCAAGTCGGGATCCAAGCGGCAGCTTGACTATCTGCGCTGGGGTCTCAGACGGCGGACCAACGAGCAGATGCGCGATCAATTCGAAGCCGAGGTTAACAATCTGTTGACCAAGCTCGAAATCGAAGCTCCCGACCCGTCCGCCGGACGCCGCTATCTTTGACCGGACGGCGCTTGCGCCTTGCGTACGCGTCGGTAAGCATGCCCTAGGAGGCGTGCCAAAGCGTGAAAAAAGTTGGTCCACACTCCGCAGTTTCGCGGGTAGTAAAGCTGAAACGTGATGGGCGTGCGCTGGCGCCAGACGAGCGATACGACGCGAACATCGACCATATTCTCCGCGCCGCGGCCGTGGTTTTCTCGGAGCGCAGTTTCGGACTCGCCTCAATCCGCGATATTGCGGCGCAGGCCAGGATCTCGTTTCCGCGAATTTACTATTACCTGCGCAACAAGGAAGAAATTCTCTACCTAATATCACGGCGCGCGTTCGAGGAGCTCTTGCGCCGCGCCGGAGACGCCGCGCGCTCGACGCCGGACGCATCGGCGCGCCTGCGCCAGTTCATCAGCGGCCATCTGGATTATCACATGAACAATCTTGCCGAGATGAAGGTGCTGGTGCGCGAAGCCGACTCGCTGTCGGGTCGTTATCAAGCAGATATCGCGCGGCTCAAGCGCGAGTATTCACGTTTGTGCCGCAAGATGATCGAGCAGCTTGCGGAGGAAAACGGCCATCCCCTCGATCGCGACCGGAGCCGCATCATCACCTCCCTGCTGTTCGGTTCAATGAACTGGTTTTACACCTGGTACGACCCCGCTCGTGATTACGAGCAGCGCGCCCGAATCATGGACGAGGTATACCGGATGGCCGCCGGCGCAATCATTGGCGGCTAGGCGATTGGACGGATCAACACCGATGCTTGACGGATGCACCCCCTACCCGCTCGAATTTATCGAGCGTTATCTGCGCCAGGGGCACTGGCGATCCGAGACGATTGTCGAGGCCGTTCTGGCTGCGGCAGCTGCGAACCGCGACAATTTGCGCTCACCTGTAGTTATCGACGCCTATCGCCGGCTCGGATATCCGGAGCTGTTGGAATGGGCATCGAGCATGGCAGGCGTGCTCGCCGATGGCGGTGTCGGGCGCGGGGATCGCGTTATCGTGCAGGTCCCGAATTGCGCCGATTTCGCGGCGGTGATGCTCGCCTGTATCGAACTCGGCGCAATACCCCTGATGGTACTGCCGGCGCTCAGGCGCGCCGAGCTGGAACATCTCGCGGCGGTCTCTCAGGCGGCGGCGATCATCGTGCGCCCCACGCATCGCGGCTTCGACCACGTTGCGCTCGCGCGGGAGCTGCAGTCGGCGGTGCCGTCGCTTGGATCGATATTCAGCCTCGGACCCGCAAGCGGCGCGACCGATCTCAACGACGTCAGCTCAGCGCGGCCACGCACAATTGGCTCATCCGCGAATGATCCGTTCGATATCGCCCTCATGCTTCTATCCGGTGGCACGACCGGCCTGCCGAAACTGATTCCGCGCACTCACGCGGATTTTCTGAGCGGCGCGCGAGCGTCCGCGGTCAGATGCGGTGTTGGAGTTAACGCCCGAATCCTTTTCGCTCTGCCGATTGAGCACAATTTCGCGCTCGGCGCGCCTGGGCTGGTTGGATCGCTCGCAGCCGGCGCGACCGCGATTCTTACCGACACGACAACCGCGGCGGACCTCGCGGCGATAATCGAGTCGGAAAAGGTGACGCATCTTCCCTGTGTTCCGACCATTGCTGCGTCCTTGCTCGCTCTGCCGGATCATCTCATAGAATCGCTCGCGAGCCTTCGCGTGCTCACTATCGGTGGACAGCGCCTCCAGGAGCCCGTGGCTCGCGCCCTGCGAGCAATGTTTCCGCACGTGAAGGTGCAGCAGGTCCTTGGCATGAGCGAGGGAATGCTCTTCTACACCGGACTTGACGCTAACGACGACTTGGCATGCACTACGCAAGGCCGTCCTGCGTCCGAGGCCGACGAAATTCGGATCGTCGGAACAGACGGCTCCAACGTTCTGGAAGGCATGCCTGGCGAACTATGGTGCCGCGGACCGTCGACCATACGCGGCTACTATCGCGCGACGCGGGAGAACCTTGAAGCTTTTACCGGCGACGGCTTTTATCGCACCGGTGACCTGGTGCGCCGCAGTCCCTCGGGGAATCTCATCGTCGAGGGCAGAATCAAGGATCAGATTAATCGCGGCGGCGAAAAGATCAGCGCGGATGAAGTCGAACTGCACCTGATAAGCCATCCGGCGGTGGCGGCCGCCGCTGTGGTGCCGATGCCCGATGAGCGGCTCGGACAGAAAGCATGCGCGTACGTAACGCTGCGAGCGGGCGAGGCGCTGACCCTCGACGGCTTGCGCGAGTTTCTGTCGGAGCGCGGGCTCGCGCGATATAAATGGCCCGAGCGGCTCGAGATGGTCGACGCGATGCCGCTAACCAACGTCGGAAAGATCAAGCGTGCGGAATTGAGACGATGGATCGAGGCGCGAGTCGCAGCCGAGAGGAGTGAATCCGCAAATGGCTGAACCACCGCGAGTGCATCGCCCGATCACGTCACGGACACCGCTAGGGAGAAGCCGCGATGGATGTCCACAAGGGAATTGCGGAGCTTAATTCGCTGATCGCGCGCCTCGAACGCGGCCATCGCACGCTGCGCTCGCATCCTACGATCGAAAAGATCGAGCGCGGTCAGCTTTCGATCGAGCAGCTACGATGGTGGGCGACGCAGCTCTTCGCGGGCAACAAGGCGCACAACGCGAATATCCTCGGGATGATATATGCGCGATGCGACGACTTTCCGGCGCGCAAAGCGATAGTCGAAAATCTAATCGAAGAGGAACTGGGCCGCGTCTCCGGCGTCGGCCGTTCGCATCCGGAACTCTACCTGGAGTTCGGCGAATCGATTGGCATCAAGCGCGCCGATCTCCTCTCGGCGCGGATGTCGCCCGATGCCACCGCGATGAAGCATTGGATGTACTGGCTCGCGGACTCGCGTCCCTGGTACGTGACGCTGGCGGGAATCAGTCTCGGCTCCGAGCTCTTCAACCCGGACGCATATGTGCGAGTTATCGAGGGTTTGCGCCGCCATTATCATCTATCCGATGACGCACTGCTGTTCTTCTCGGTTCATGTGAAGGTGGACAAGGATCACGGCGACAGCAGCGCCGGATCGATCTTCCGCGCGATTCCTGAAAGCGCGGCGGCCGAAACCCTGTGGGCGGTGGAAACACATATCGAGATGATGCGCCGGCTGTGGTCCGATATCGATCCGCCAGTCGCATGAGAACGAGAGCATCACAGTCGGTTGAGAGTCGCGAATCCGTGATCTAGGCTCAGATCAGGAAGACACGCGATGTCATCTTCAGTGAAATTCGATATCGATTTGAAGGCCGGCTTTTTGCAGAATTTGAAGCGCGAGGTACTGTCCGCCCTGACGCCCGAGGAGCGCGCCGTCATCGAGGTTTCGACCGGCGAGATGGGCAACAAGCCTGATGCGGTCAAGCTCGGATGGCTCAAGATGCGCACCAAGGAAACCTGGACCAAGCAGCGCTACTTGAAGGCACTCGACCGCACGATGAAGAAGCTGCGCGAGGCCGTCGCAGCCGCGGAAAAGACGAAACAGAGCTGAGGCTGTGCTCAGGGTTTGATGCGCGCGACGCGGCGCTTGCCGACCTCGATCACTTCGTGCTCGCCTGGTACGAATCTGAAATTCACGTCAGTGATGGTTTTGCCATCCACGCGCACGGCGCCCTGGCCGAGCAGGCGGCGCGCCTCGCTGGTGGACGGCGCAAACTTGAGCTGTTTCATCAATTCGCAAATCCATAAAGCGCTCGCGATCCTGAAGACCTGTGCGTCGCGAGGGATTTCGCCGCGCTGAAAACGGGACTCGAAATGATGGCGAGCCGCACGCGCCGCGGCTGCGCCGTGATACTCGGTTATGATCGTCTCCGCCAGGCGCTTCTTCGCTTCCATCGGATGAATTTCATGCTTGCGGATTTTTTCGATCTCCGCCGTCGGCGTGTCCGTCAGAAGCTCGTAGTACCTGAGCATCAGCGTGTCGGACACTGACATCAGCTTGCCGAACATCTCATCGGCTGACTCGGTAATACCCACGTAATTGCCGAGCGACTTGGACATTTTGCGCACGCCGTCGAGGCCTTCCAGCAGCGGCATCGTCATTACTATTTGTGGTTCGTGGCTCATTGAGCGCTGCAGGTCGCGGCCAACGAGCAAATTGAATTTCTGATCCGTGCCGCCAAGCTCGACATCCGCGCCCAGCGCAACCGAGTCGTAGGCCTGGATGAGCGGGTACAACAGCTCGTGCAGGAACAGCGGCTCTTCGGCTTCGAGGCGTTTCTCAAAATCGTCGCGCTCGAGCATCCGCGCCACACTCTGTCGTGCCGCAAGCTGGATAAGACGGCGGACACCCATCTCATCCATCCACTCGCTGTTGAAGCGCACCTCCGTGCGGTCTGGATCAAGAATCTTGAACGCCTGTGATCTGTAAGTCTCGGCGTTTGTGGAAATTTCCTCGCGGGTCAGCGGTTTGCGAGTCTCCGAGCGGCCGGTCGGGTCGCCGATCATGGCGGTGAAGTCTCCAACCAGGAAGATCACAGTGTGGCCATCGCGTTGAAAATCGCGCAGTTTCTTGAGGACCAGCGAATGGCCCAGGTGCAAATCTGGCGCGGTGGGATCGAGCCCGAGCTTGATCCGCAGCGGACGGCCAAGCTTCAGCCGCTGCTCAAGTTCCGGCAGCGATATCACTTCCGCAGCGCCGTGCATCAGGACGGCGGCACGCTGCGCGATATCATCTTTTACTTTCTTTGCACCGCTCACGATGTGGCTTCCTTTCAACCTCAAGGTATCGGAAAGCGCGACGCGATGAAAAATAGCGGCGACCCATGCACTCTTTCATGGCGTCTCTCCACGACGTGCAACTCACGCGCGCTGATTGTACCGGTTCATCGCGCGTTCGAGGCCATGCTCGATTATCGCGACCACCGCCTCCGCCGCCCGGTCAACAATCGGCGCGTGCGACTCCAGCTCGGCCGTGCGCATCGGCTTCAGCAAGTAGTCCTTTGGGTCCTCATCACCCGGCGGACGTCCAAGGCCGATACGCA
Source organism: Candidatus Binataceae bacterium (assembly GCA_030041155.1). GTDB lineage: Bacteria > Desulfobacterota > Binatia > Binatales > Binataceae > JBARDN01. The sequence continues at coordinate 34,158 of JASHOJ010000227.1, forward strand.
CGCGAATGAAATCCGGCGTACCGAGCGACTGCGCAATTGAGCGCACGCCGCGGTTGCCGGCGTCTCCGCCACCTCGTTTGACCCGCAACCGTCCGGCTTCAAGATCCATTTCGTCGTGGATGACGATCAGCCGGTCGGCTGGAACTTTGAAGTAACCGAGCAACGCCGCCACGCAGTCACCCGACGCGTTGTAGAACGTCTCCGGCCTGACCAGAATAGCGCGCCTGTCCGCAAGCGTCGCCTGCGCGGTAATTCCGCCGAAGCGTCGGCGTTGAAGCTCCACTTGCGCGCTCTGGGCGAGACAATCGATCGCCATGAACCCGGAGTTATGGCGCGAGCGCGCATACTCTCCTCCCGGATTTCCAAGCCCGGCCACCACCCATTCGATCGTGCTCGCCAGTTCGTCACTTTGGCTTGCACTCTTCTGCTTGCGAAACGCACCAAAGAGGTTCGCAAGCCGGCTCATCGCATCGCCCGCCTGGAATGACGAGCTCTGCCGGCCATGAGCAGCGACTCGAGCGCGCGATACAGGGCTCTCATCTCGGCGGGCGTGCCGATCGAGATTCGCAGCGCGTCGCGCAGCAGCGCGGTTGCGAAGTGACGCACCAGAATTCCCGCCTTTCTGAGCTCGCGCGCAAGGTTTCCAAGATCACGTCCGGGCAATCGCGCGAGGATAAAGTTCGATTGCGACGGCGCCACCATAAAGCCCATAGCGGCAAGGCGGCGAGTCGCGGTCTCGCGAGTCTCGATTACGCGATCGACGTTGCGGCGCATCCAGCCGTGATCCTTAAGCGCCGCCTCACCGGCGGCCAGCGCGATCCGGTTAAGATTGTAGGAGTCCTTCACCTTCATCAGGTCGGCCGCGATTTCCGGATTGGCGAAGCACAATCCCAGCCGCATGCCGGCGAGGGAAAATGATTTCGAGAGCGTGCGCAATATGATCACGTTGCGATGACGGCTCAGAAGGCGCAGCGCGTTATCGGCGGCAAAATCGACGTACGCCTCGTCAATCACCAGCAGACGCCCGGCCAGCGCCCGGGCGAGCGCGCTGAGCTTGCCGACCGGCGCGAAACTGCCCGAGGGCGAATTGGGATTGCAAATAATCGTGAGCGCGGCACGTGCGCGCGCGAGTTTTTCGTACGGCAGCTTGAACTCAGGACCGAAAGGAATTCGCCTGACTTTGGCTTCCTGCACTTCCGCCAGCGTGTCGTAAAGCGAATAGGTCGGAACCGGATAGGCGACGCTGTCCCCACGCCCCAGCGCCGCGCGGAAGATCATCGCAAGCAACTCGTCGGACCCATTGCCGGCAACGATCATTTCAGGATCGATACCGTACAGTCGGGATGCAGCCGCGACAAATCCATCGGCGCGCGGCGGCGGATAAAGGCGAAGCGTCGCGCGCGCCGCGGCATTAACTGCCCGGCGAACCTTGGGCGACGGAGGATACGGATTCTCGTTGGTGTTGAGCTTGATCAGATTCTCTCCGGCGCGCGGCTGCTCGCCTGGCGTGTACGGCGCCATCCGCCTGATCGAAGCTCGAAACATCGTGGCTCGCTCTTTCACCGAAGTGGCAGATCCACGCGAGCTCCGGCCCTGGCGGAGCGGTAGCACGCCTCGATCACTTCGATGGCGCGCACCCCGTCTTCGCCGCTCGGAAATGGTTCGGCGCGCCCGGCAATAGCATCGGCGAAATTGTCGGCCAGCGCGCGGAATGGCGCTAGCAGATCACGCGGATCGAAGCCTGACAAGATTTCGGATCGCGAAAAGCCCGGCGCCTCGGACCCGTCCGCGCGCAGAATTGATATGTCGTTTCGCGGATAACCCATCATCACTCGCCCCGCGCTGCCATATATCTCGATAGCGGAAAGCGCCGGCGTGCTGCTCCAGCTTGCCTCGAGCACGCCCAATGATCCCGATTCGAACCTGAGCAGCGCCGCGCCGGTATCTTCGACCTCGATGTTCTTGACCAGGTTTCCAATCTGGGCATTGACTGCGGCGACCGATCCCATGTACCAGAGCGCCAGATCCGCAACGTGAACTCCGAGATCGAGCATCGCGCCGCCGCCGGACTGGCGCGCAGTGGTGAACCAGGTCTGTCCCGGCGCCCATCCCTGAGGACCGCCGTGCGACAGGCGCGCGCGGATAAAGTTCGGCGTGCCGATAGCGCCGCCGTCGAGAGCGCGCTTTACCGCTCGCTCAAGGCTGCCATATCTGCGCTGCATTGAGGTCATCAGCACCCGTCCTGCCCGCGCCGCGGCGTCGACCATCCGCCGCGCCTCATCAACATCTGGCGCAAGCGGTTTTTCGCATAACACATGCGCGCCCGCAGCAAATGCCATAAGCGCGTATTCGCAGTGAAGATTATTCGGCGTAAGGATTGCGACGGCGTCGGGGTTCACCCGCGAGAGCATCTCGGAAAAATTTCCATAGAACGCGGGCCGCGATTCGGCGGCCGGCCATAGCGTCTCCGCGGCACGAACCGCCTTTTCGACCGTGCGAGACTGAAGCGCGACGACTTGGAAATGACCGGTCGCGCGAAGCGCTGGAATGTGCGCGCGCTCGGCAATCGCACCCACACCGGCGACCGCGATCCGTATCATGCTCTCTTTCTCCGCTTGGATTTGGCGCGCTTCGGTGCGGCTACCGATTCGCAGAGCCATTCGAGATACGGAGCGGAGACGCTGTCGGCGGAAATCGACATCAGTTCCGGCACCTCGTAGCTGTGCAACGCGCGGATCCGCTTTTCGAGGGCTTCAAGAAGAGGCGCCACGGTTTTCACCAGCATTAAGACCTCGCGATCATCTTCGATAGCGCCGCGCCAGCGATAGATCGATCGAATTGGACCGAAAATGTTAACGCACGCGGCGAGCCGCTCCGACACGAGGGCACGCGCGATCGCCGCGGCTTCTGGCTCGCCGGACACGGTGATGAGGACCAACCGAACTGGATCAGCGTCGCGCATCTGAGCCGCGCCGAACTTCGCGCAGCAACCGCTTGCGAAGCTCTCGTGGAGTGCATCGGAATTTGAACGCCTTGCGCCCGCTAACAAACAGCACCGGCACCTCGCCCCCGTAAGCCACCTCGAGTGCCGGATTGCCGTCGATCTCGACGCGTTCGATGTGCGCGTCGAAGCGCGGCAACTCGCCCTCGAGCGTCTGCTCCATCTCACGGCAAAGCCCGCAGCCAGATCGCGTGTACAAGGTTAGCAAAATCATCCGCCATCGCCCGCAAGCGCCATTGGCGCCTACGCGCGACGAAATACTTTAGCCGCGATTATTCGAGCAGTCCAAGAAGTCCATCGCGACCCGTCGGCGAGATCACTTTATCGTGTTCGGACGAATGATGTTGATCGGCATGCCAAGGGTTTTCTTGACGAACTCGGCAACCGAGGTTATCGGCATCGGGGCGACTTTAGGATCGCTCACCTTGCCGTGCACGTGCATGTATGCGGCCAGCAAATCCGTTCCGCCCGCGACGTGTCCGCCAACCACGGGAATTTTGCTCACCAGCCAACTCACGGTGGTAAAGGGAAACAAGCCGAACTTCATGTCCAGCGTGCTCTGCGCAAAATCGATGTTGCCGGTGCCGGTCATGATCATCACCGGGCCGTCAAGAAAGAAGTCCTTGGTCCAGAAAACGCCGTCCTCACCTTTCAGATCCATAAAGATAGTCTTAAAAGGCAACCCGGATACCCGAGGATCGGGAATATTAGCAGTGAGCCAGCTCTTCAGATTGATGAATGCGAGCATCCGCGAGATCATGGTGAACTTATTGATGGTGCCGTCGCGCATCGTGACCGAGATACGGCCCGCCAGGGTCTGAAAAAAATCCGCGTCAGTGTCGGCCCACAGATCTCCGGCAACCCACATCTTTCCGAGCACCGGCGACTCCTTGCGCTGGCCCGAAAGCATGAAAAGCGGCGCGGAATCGATGTCGGCTATCTTGCCAATGATGTGAATCCAGTCGTCCTTCTTGCGCCCGATGATGTCGAGATTGATTTTCCCGCGAAATGACTGGGCGGAATAGTTCCAAACCCGCCAGTTGCCGTCGTTGTAGCTGAAATCGGTCGCCACGGTGGTCATCGGAAATACGCCAAGATGCGCTCGGCCAACCTGGACGTGACCGGAAACTGGCACCGGAAAATGCGTTGGCGGAGTCGCCGGCGACCACGGCAAGCGGATGAACTTGAGCGCTTCCATGTCCAGCACTTGCGCATCGGCGTCGATTCTCAGCGTCGGATGCTCCAGGTCCGGCACCGTCATCAGCAACGACAGCGACTCCCCTTCCAGCGTCGCCGAGGGCAGCGCAACTTGAACCATGTGCTTGTCGAAACGGATAGTCGCGCCCTGCACTTTCATCGGCGAGCGCAGGAATCCGAAGGTAATTTGGCCATGGGCCAACAAAAATCTGCCGTTCGCGACGATCTCGTCCGGTTTCGATCGATCGCCGCGGAGTTCCAGTTTTCCGCCAATCGGGCCGTCGATACTGAGGTCGGATGGATCGATCGCCAGCGCCAGCCACAATCCCGCCTGCATCTGATGCAGTTCGATTGTCGCGGTCCGAACGTGGACCCCGTGCCGATTGAAATCCAGCTCGCCGCCCACGGATCCGTCGCCTCCGGTGGTAGCAAGCGCGATCCGCTCGATATCGATCCGGCCGGGCACGACCCTGATGACGCCGCGGCGAAAATCAACCGGCGCGGGAGTTCCCTTCACCCTCACGACCAGGTGATTGGGTTCGACGCGAAGGTTGTATTTGCCGGGCGGCGTCGGACGCGCAGTATCCAGCATTCCGTTGGCAAAGAACGCTACGGAGACTCTGCCGCCGACCGACGCGATGCGTTTGGCGAACTCTATCTTGAGGGATTCCAGCTCTGCGATTGCGGCTGGGTAGAGTTCGTCCGCTGCCGCATCGACATTCACCTCAAGCTTGTAATCAATCAGCGACAATCCGCGGTTGGTGGCAATTCTCGCGGACAGACCACTCAACCGGGATTTGCCAAGATCCGCCGAGCCCTGGCTCGCTGTCAGTACGCGATCCGCGTAATTGAGACTGACAGCGAGATTGGAGACCGGGGGCAGGCGATAGCCGTCGGGCAGTGGAAACGAAGCACCGATCAGGTTGGCATTGAAATCGAGCCCGATTCTGATTGCCTCAAACGGATCAATCCGAAGTTGCTGGATTGGAGCGGTAAAGCTCGCGCTCGATATCACCATACGCGCGCTTTTCACCCGATCGAGCGTCGTGAGAAGTGGACGTGGGACGCGGCGGATGCGGCGCAGTAGCGCGCGCAGCGGAACCACGTCCAACGACATTGCCGAGGAGTGAATCGTGATCTCCGGATTGTCGCTAAACGGGCTCGCGAGTTCGCTGTCACCCGAAAACACGGTCCTGCCGGATCGGGTGATCACAAGCTGATGCAGCGCAATCTCGCTTGATGCCGCGGTGAAGGCGGCTGAAATCGACAGGCTACCCAGCGCCTCGGTGCCGACAAGGTCCTGCCCGGTCAGCTTCAGGCTGCTAAACCCCAGATCGCCGCTGCCCGCCGCGCTTCCATCATCGGCGAGCGTGAAATCGATTTTTCCCGCCCCTCTGCCTTGCGCGTGGACGACCGCGCTTTCGGTCAGCGGCGCAAGGCGCGCGTTCCAGTACCAGAGCGTGCCGCGCGCCACCTGATGCGGCGGCGTGCGCTTTCCGATGCCGCCCACGATATGGCCGGCGATCTCGCAATCGCGAAACGGCGGGCGGAGCGCCTGCGCGCTGAAGGAGACCTGCCACACGTTGGAATCGAAATGACGCCGAAACGCGAACATTCCGACTCGATCGGCGATGGGGCCGCCATCAGGGCCGCGCAGCTCGCCATCGACGATCTCAATCCGCCATGCAATCCCGCCGAGATCGTGCAATGCGATAAGAATAGCGCGTACCGCATCTGATCCCGCTTGCGGCAGCGGAACCGCCTGCGCGCCCACCGCGCCAGCCGGCACCGTAATATCCGGATTGTCGAGCGCGATCGCGTAAAGCGGAAGACCGCGCGTGAAGAGCAGCGCATGATATCCGATCGACGCGCGGATTCGGGCAAGCTTCACCAGCTCGTGCGATCCGTTGACTATTCGCGGATGATCCAGCTCGACCACAAGATGGCTGCGCAGATGGAGCCGCGAACCCGAGACCGTAACCTGCACCCCGGTGCTCTGCCGCAGTCCCTGGAGGACGGCCGCAACAATCCGGTCCTGATTGAAGTAGAGAACCGCCGCTAGAGCTGCGATTACAAAAACGATTACAGCGACGATTATCGCGGCGAGCCGGAGGATTCGCATGCTTGCTGGCCCGGAGCTTCCCGCCCTGATTCTTCAGCTCCTTGGCGAGGTTCAGTCGCCTTCCGCCAGTTCCTGCCCCGCGGTTTCGACGAAGCCGGCGCGATGCTTGTTGCGCAAAGCGGTCTTGAGGATCCGGTTTCGCATTCTGACCGACTTTGGTGTCACCTCGACCAGTTCCTCTTCGTCGATCCATTCCAGTGCGAGATCCAGCGTCATCTCGCGGACCGGCGAGACCCGCACCGCCTCATCGTGGCCGGTTGCGCGCATGTTGGAGAGTTTCTTTTCGCGACAGACGTTGACCGGCAAGTTTATCTCGCGCGAATACTCGCCAACGATCATGCCCTCGTACACCGGCTCGCCAGGCCCGACAAAGAATCGGCCGCGTTCCTGTAGATGGAAGATTGCATACGGCGTGGCCACACCTTCACGATCGGAAACCATCGCACCGTTCGGCCGCGACATGATCGGTCCAGCCCAGGGAGCATAGCCATTGAACAGCGAATTCATCACGCCGCTGCCGCGAGTGCTTTCCAGAAATCTGCCGCGAAAGCCGATAAGTCCCCGCGCCGGAACCTCATATTCGAGCCTCACCCGGCCGTCCGCATGCGTCACCATCGTCCTCATCCTTCCCTTCCGCATCGAAAGCGTCTGCGTCACGCCGCCAATATGCTCTTGCGGAATATCGACCGTCAGCAATTCCATCGGCTCCAGCACCTGCGCGCCAGACTGGCGCGTGAGCACGGTCGGCTTCGAGACTTGCAGCTCGTAGCCCTCGCGGCGCATGGTTTCGACAATCACCGCGAGCTGCAATTCCCCGCGACCCATGACGCGCCACGAATCGGGCGAGAGTTGCTCAACCTTGATGCTGACGTTGCGGCGCGACTCCAAATCGAGACGCTCACCGAGCTTCCGCGAAGTTACGTAATCACCCTCGCGTCCGGCCCACGGCGCATTGTTGACCGAGAAAGTCATCGCAACCGTCGGCTCGTCGATGCGAATCGGCGGAAGCGGCCTAGGGTCTTCAAGATCCGCTATTGTCTCGCCGATAGCTACGTCCTCGATTCCCGCTACGATGACGATCTCCCCCGCCCTCGCGCTCTGAGTTTCGATTCGTTTGAGCCCCTGCCATCCGTAGAGATGCGCGATTTTGGCGGTGCCGCGCGATGCGTCGAGCCGGCAGAGCGAATAAGTGGCGCCGACCGTGATCGATCCGGCAAGGATGCGGCCAATCGCCAGCCGCCCGACATAATCATCGTAGTCAAGGTTATTTACCTGCAACTGAAGCGTCGCGTCCGGATCGACCTCCGGACCGGGCAGATGCGCAATGATCGCCTGGAACAGCGGACGCAGATTGGCGCCGGGCTGTTCCAGCTTCGCGGTCGCGGTGCCGAGCCTTGCATTTGTATAGAGGACCGGGAAATCGAGCTGCGCATCGTTGGCACCGAGGTCGATAAACAGATCGTAGACCTCGTCCAGGACTTCCGGCGCGCGCGCGTCGGAGCGATCGATCTTGTTGATGCAAACTATCGCGCTAAGTCCAGCTTCGAGCGCCTTCTTGAGCACGAAACGGGTCTGCGGCAGAGGCCCTTCCGCTGCATCGACCAGCAGCAATATCCCGTCGACCATCGAGAGCGTGCGTTCGACTTCGCCACCGAAATCCGAATGCCCGGGCGTATCGACGATGTTGATGCGAGTCGACTCCCAGAGAATCGAGGTGTTCTTTGCCATGATCGTGATGCCCCGTTCGCGTTCCAGCGCGAACGAATCCATCACCCGTTCCTGAACATTTTCGTTGGCGCGGAACACTCCCGCCTGGCGCAGCATCGCATCCACCAGGGTGGTCTTGCCGTGATCGACGTGCGCCACGATCGCGAGGTTTCGAATATCCTGTCGTCGCATGTGCCGGGATGGCTACGGAGCGGGGCCGAGCCGCATCGGTTCGCGAAGACCCATAGTACCGACCATCTTTGGCGGAGTAAACGCGGAGCTGGAATATCGGACCAAATCGCGGCTCATGGCGAGGCGCCGGGCGCGGCATGCTGAGTCTGCAAGCGGGCGAGAAGCTGTTGGATGTTATCTACCTCGGTTATCATCCAGACGCCGCTCTCGCGCTTGAAATGGATTTCCCAGGTCTGATTCTTACGGTCGGTGAATTTGGTGAACGCGGTGTCGCCACTGCGATGCATCAGCACAATTGAGCCGAGCACCGCCCCCCACGGCATCTGGACGTTCTTGTCACCCGATTCGACCTTCTGTTTGGCCTGCGACGCGACCAGTTGCGCCGCCGGCCGCGCGAACACCGCAAGCGCCGCCCGTCCGACAAGGGCGCCGAGCGGATTTCCTCCCGATTGCGCCTGCACCATCTGCTGACCCGCGTGTTCCACCACGCTCTGAAAATCGACGTAGCGTGCCGCGGCATCGCCGTCGCGCGCGTCGATTGCCTGTTTGAGCCGTAGCACCGACCAGGTCGGCGAATTAGGAAGATAAAAAATCAACCACCATCCCGCGACGATTACGATCAGAATCGCGGTGATATTGCGCAGCGCAAACCGAAACATAACTAAATATCTTGCCCGGCTCTGGCAGGCATTGTCGAGCGGGTTTCAGAAACGCGCATGGAGAGCGTAATTTCGCCGCCTAGCGACTCGCGAGCTTGCTCGCCGCGGCACGATCGAGCATCCAGATCACCTCGCCATCGGTCGGCGCGATTATCTGGGCGGGAAATCGGTCGGCGTCGCGCGGGCCTTCGATAACATCATGCACCGCATCGGCTTTCGCTGGTCCCGACACCACGAACATGAGGCGCTGCGCGTTGTTTGCGACGGCTTGAGTAAAGCTGATTCGGTTGCGCGGCTCGGCATCGACGTTCACAGCGATCACCATTTTCTTGCTTTCGTGGATCGCACCGCGATCGCCCGGGAACAGTGACAGGCAATGCCGATTGCTGCCCAGACCAAGCAGCACCAGGTCGAAGCGAGGCAAGCCGCCGTCGGTCAGATTAAAGCCGCGCGCTAATTCAGCCTCATAGGCGAGCGCGCCCTCCTCCGGCGCCAGTTCGCCTTTCATCCGATGAATCTGCGCGGGCTTGATCTCGAGCGGCGACAGCATCGTTCGATTTGCCATCGCGTAGTTGGAGAGCTTGTCCTCAGGACCGACGCATCGCTCGTCACCCCAGTAGAACTGTACCTCTTTCCAATCGACACTCATTTCAAAACGTTGGGCGAGCAGCTCATAGATACCGGCAGGAGTTGAGCCTCCCGAAAGCGCGATAGTGAATTCGCCGTGGGTACAAATCGCTTCGCCGGCAAGATGTGCAATCTCTTCCGCGGCATGAACATGCAGTGACGCGGTATCGTCCAAGACAACAATTTTCGGCTCGCTCATCAGATTCTCACGACAGCTTGGTGTGGGGAGGCACCGCGCCTACTGCCCCAGCAGCTTGCGCGCGTGGGCAACCACGTTTTCGACCGTGAAGCCAAAGTGCTTCATGGTGTCCTGATATGGCGCAGAAGCGCCGAACGTCGTCATCCCAACGACATCACCATCGATACCTACCCACCGGTACCAGGACAGCGGGGATCCGGCCTCTATAGCCAGTCGCTTGCGAATTGACGGCGGCAGCACCGAATCGCGATAAGCCTGATCCTGCTTCTCGAAAATCTCGAAACTCGGCATCGAGACCACCCGCACCGCCGCACCCTGCTTTTCCAGTTCTGGCTTTGCGTCGACTGCCAGTTGCAACTCCGATCCAGTCGCTATCAGGATAATGTCGGGGCGTTTGCCGGGCGTTTCCGTGAGCACGTAAGCTCCGCGCTGCAGTCCGCTCGCGGGCGCCATCTTGGTTCGATCCAGAGTTGGGATTTTCTGCCGGCACAACACCAGCATAGTCGGACCGCCGCGATGCCGGATCGCGGCGCGCCACGCTTCGGCAGCCTCATTGGCATCGCCGGGGCGAATCACGATTAGGTTTGGCACTGCGCGCATCGCAGTCAGATGCTCGACCGGCTGATGCGTTGGTCCATCTTCGCCAACTCCGATCGAATCGTGGGTAAATACGTAGATGACCTGGACGCCCATAATCGCCGAGAGCCGGATTGACGCCCGGCAGTAGTCGGTGAAAACGAAAAACGATGATCCATAGGGGATCAGAGCGCCGTGGAGCGCGATGCCGTTCAGGATCGAGCACATCCCGTGCTC
>JASHOJ010000228.1 GCA_030041155.1 Candidatus Binataceae bacterium
AGCGAGTTTGCGGAGGAAGCCGCGGATTCAAGTCTTGCAGCTTGTGAGTCGGCTAGAGCTGGATAAGCACGGGATATACCGACCGGCGAAGTGAGACTCGAATAGATCCATGTATGGGTTGCGCAAAAGCCGCCCTTCAGAGCGTGGTCCTTTTGAGCGCTCGTCTCTGTACTCAGTTCATATTGCAGAATACTGAGATGTTTCATTACGGCTTCTACGGTTTTCCGACAGATTGGGCATGCCCAGAAGCTCCTAAGCAATCCGTCGCGGATCGGAACTTCCCGGCCGCCCTCCATACGCCGGTTGGCGCCTGTGGTTATCGCACTCTGCGATTGGCCGCCGAGGTTTCTTTTGAGACTAAGTGCTCGCTGCATTAGCTGATCGAGGCGGGCGCGATCTTGCGTAGCACTCTCGATGGCAGATGGTTGCTTGATGCGTGCGGCTCGGGCATCGATTGATTTCTCCGTTTCGCGCGTAAGATCTCTTATGGAACGGCTGATCTCATTGCGTACCGCGGATTCAACTCGATAGCGATATTCGTTAAGAACACCGTCAAGCTGCTCGGCGGCTTGTTTTCTCAGAGCCGCGGAAAACCAACGCATCGGAACAACAGATCGCCGCCACTTCAATTGCAGTTGCCAATTGGCTGGGGCAAATTGCTCCTTTCTGAACTCGAAACCGACCTTCCCGTCGCGCGCCGTATGCACGCCGTCGGCGAGGTCATTGTCGTTCGGTGATAGCTTTAGTAGTTCGTCCGGTAGACCTTGGATCTTGGCGAGGAGCGCGCCCCCCTGCACCTGCCATTCGTTATTCAGAGCGTCCTCGTACGATGGCAGCTCGCGTGCGAAAGCCTCCCTACAAAGTGCGGGTACGTCTCGCGCCCAGAGGTTGAGAGTTGCAGGGTTTAAGAAAAAGCTGCCGGAAGAAAGCTTGGATTCGAAGTTCTTCAGCAAATCGTCTTTAAGTCGTTGAAAGATGTCGTCGATTCGAGGTTTCAGGGCGCGCAACGTGCTGTCGGCGAGCATTTCGAGCCGGGCAGAATAGTCGTGTAGATGGCCTTTAAGTTCGGCCACGCGAGCATCCAAATCCTTAAACGCATTCTCGCGATGCGTTGCCGACTCATTGGCGCCGAAAATGAGTTCCGCGACTGCCTGCTGACGTTGAAGGCATGCGATCAATCGGTCCACGATGCGCGAGGAAAGCTGCCGGGTTTTGTCGGTTCTCAGAAAGTAGCCCAAGGCAGCTTCCAGCTCCGGTAAACCGGAGCGGCCAAGAGCCTCCTGATCACCCGCCAATTTCGCTTCGAGTGCGCGTTTGGCGCTTACTGAAAATAGTGTGCACTGACCGACTCGAGGATCGCGTTCGAGGCGCTCTTCCACAAATCGAGCGACCTCGCCGCGTTCGGAATTCGAGACAAGATCCATCTTGTTCAGCACGAAGAACACCACGCCGACGGTCTCACGAACCCGCGCCAGAAATTCCAGGTCGCCTTCGCTTACGGCTGAATCGAAACTGGACACGAATATCGCGGCATCGATCTCCGGCAGAAATTTCTCGGTGGTATCTGTGTTCGCCAGGATTGCGGAGCCGACGCCGGGCGTATCGATAAAGTGGAGGCCGCGTCGCAGGATTTCGGCGGGGACCTGGATTTCAGCGAGTGAAACGCGCCGGCGATTGCCTGGATTTCCTCGCTCGGTCACGTATTCTTCGAGTTGTTTGAGCGGAATCTCTTGCGGAAACGGCCACCCCGCACACCAAAGAAGAACGCGCTCACGGGGCCCATAGGTGACCGTGGTTATAACGGACGTGTGCGGCAGGACTCCGGTCGGTAGCACATCAAATCCAAGAATGGCGTTCATCAGACTGCTTTTGCCGCGATTGAAGGGGCCGACAACGGCGAGGTTGAAGCGATCTTCGGCCAATCGCGCGAGAAGCTGCTGGAAATCGCGTTCGCCTTCTTCGTCTTTGGCCTTGGCGCATTGAAGCAAGGCGGTCTGCGCGATTGCGCCGACCTGCAGCTTCAGATCGTCGTAGCGGCGGATTGCTTCGGCCGCAAAGTCGCTGATTTGCGGTTCGGGGTCGAGCATAACGATCAGGCTGACGGCTCGCGTGCGCTCGAGATCGCCAATAAAACTCGCCGTAGAGATGTCACGAAACGTACGGCTGGCGGATCTGGCGAGGGCGATTCCGTCGCCCGCCGCAGCGCCCGTTCGACTAGATTACCCGCGACCGCGGCATTCGCTATCAGTGAATCCTCGATTTCCCCACGGATCGGCCACGCGGCCTGCCGAAGTAACTCGATCAGCCGGCGCGCGCACTCGCGCGACCAAGCTGTATACGCAGATGCGATTCCCATCCGGCACGCGAGGCTCGCAATTTCATCGTCGGAGTCGTAGGACAGGGAACGAATCCGTATATTGGATTCGCAGTTCGCACCCAGATCAATCAGCAGAGACAGCGCATGGCGCCGGCGGCGGATGCTTGACGGCGTTTCCCTGCCGCTTGGACCGACGATCGCATTCACAGCAACGTCGACGAGCGCGGGAACCGCCATCTGACCGAAAGCTCTCAGCCCTTCTCGGGCCGGTCCTGCGGCGCAATCATCGAGAAGCGCTTCGATCAGAATTGGGATTACTTCCGCGCGCTGATAGGTGCCGAGAGCTTCGATGACACCTGGCGTGGGATGTCGGCGAGCAACCGCGAGCACGAGCGCGAATCCGTCGTAATCACCATGTGCAGCTAGAGCATTCGCCGCCATGCCGACCACAACTTCATCGCCAAGCCGCTCGACCGGATCGGGAGCGGGCCGCCACTTCGCGATGTAGTCTCGGAGCACGTCGAAGGCATCGAGGCCAACGAGCGCCTGAATCGCTCGCTGGCGCGGCTGGAAGATACCGGCAGGTTCTCGGTCGAATAGAAGCTGCCGAAGCAGAGGGATGGCGTCGTTTCCGATCGCAAGCGCGTCGAGAACCGCAAGGTCGCCGTCTTGCAAAGATCGTATACGGCTCACCATGGCGCGCAATCTGCCATAGTCAGGTGGGTGCGGAACGCCTACGATGTCGTTGTTGCGTTCCATGCTCAGGGATTCTTTCCGGTGCGGAGGGTTCGAATCAGGTCGTCTTTGATCTCGTCCTGCAACGGAAGCGAATTGATTTTTCGGACAGTTGTTTCGACTGGATACTCATAGGCCTTGAGTTCGAAATGATCGTCCTGCCAGACGGCGTAGCGGGCACGCGGATCGCCCGCCTTGGACTGTCCCAGGCTTCCTGGATTGGCAACGAGGCGGGAACCGAAATCACTGACGAACGGCAGATGTGTATGGCCGGCGAGAATCACATCCGCACCCGAGATGGATTCTTCCTCACGCGACCACAGCGGAGAGTCGGAGGGTCGGTATTCAAAGAGCATGTCCGACGGCGTGGCGTGACAGAGAAAGAAAGCTCGCCCATCGATCCGCCGGCATGCGCACATCGGAAGGTCACGCAGAAATTGCTTATCCTGCTCTGACAGCATTGACTCCGTGTATTCCTTTGTTGCCTCCGCCATCGCACGAAACCGAGGCGAGCATCCGCAATCAACGCCAAATCCAACGGCATTATCATGATTGCCGCGCACGACCATCGACGCGTGCGAGCGCACGAATTCAATTGCCCCAGCGGGATCAGGTCCGTAGTCCACGAGGTCACCGAGCACCCAAAGCTCCTCGTAATCGGACGGCAGAGCGGAAAGCGCTTCGGTATTCGCGTGCAGGTCAGAGATAATGCACACTCGCATGACTGGACAACCTTCCCGCTCAGCGCTTCTCTGGCGTCGTCGTGGAGTCGTGGTCCTTCACAGCGGCAAGCAATTCCTTGCGATCACGCTCCAGATCCTGGCGCATAGCCTCACTAGCGGTATGGGCGAGCCGAAGCCGCCGATTTTCTTCGGAAAGCACGCTGTTACGGTATCTGAGACTGGCCAGCTCGCTTTCAATATTGTTCAGATGCACTGCCCGCTTCGCCTCATCCCAACCGGCAAACTCTCGGGCGACATCCGCGGCCAATTGATCCATATCGGCGGCGCAATAGTCCGCATCGAGGCTTGGCGAGCCAGCGCTCTCGCCTTCCACCGCGCCCAGATAGCTGATTGCTTCCGCGATCAGGCGTTTCAGATCGGCGCCGCCGCGAAGTCGTGACTGTCCAATTTGGGCGATCATGGCCTCAACCTTCTTGTGCTCGATCTGCGCGAAGCGTTCTGCCCGAACCGTATTCTCAACTTGTCTAATGTGAACGCTGCAGAAAGGCGGACCGCTCTCGAGCGCCTTTTCGAATCGGATTCGACCTTCCATCGGTCCGATCATGCGAGCCAACTGGCTCGTCGACCGTCGTGAGAACGCGCATACCTGACATTCACGCGGGGGGCTATTTGGTTCAGACGCAATCGACGCGTGCAACGCAGACTGAACCGCAGACACGCGCGAATCATCGCCAGGCATCAGGTCGAGGAGAACACGGAGATGCGTCCCGCACAAAGCGCGGCGCTGCAGCGATCCGCCTTCGGCGATTTTTCTCAGATGCTCCCGAACGATGCGATCAGTAACCGCGCAGAGCGGACAGTCGGCGCCGTCCAAGGCGCTCAAAAGACGCCGGAAGTTTCGTGTCCAAAGCTCCAGCAGGCGCATCACCTCCAAGGCTTGCGCGTTTGCGGGCCGAAACTCGGTCTGTCGGGGAGACAACTCCCTGTCTCAGGCTATTGCCCGCAACAGGAGTCATTGGCCTTGATGGCAGTTCAAGCGGACTCCACCGCCTCGTCGATTCCTTCCATCAATTTAGCGCAGTCAAGGACTTCAGAGAAGCAGTTCCTGATCTGAGGAAGCCACGCTACGCTGTTCGCGAGATCTCCGCTCGGCGCTGACGCCCTGGGGTGTTTCGTCACACGCCTGATCCGATAGATAATGTCGCGCAGAGGTGGTGGAGTCCGCCCGAACTGCTGGCTATCAGGCAGCCAATGACTCCTGCGAGGACGAAATTGTCGTGGGAGCAATTGACAGAGCTGACCTGATCCGACGAGTTCTCCAGCTTGCCAACGCGGTCCGAGAGGAGGCCGGCGATCCGGTCTTGAAGTCACTTCCGCTTGGCTCAATGGAGCACGCCGAAGACGCTTGCCCAATCGCGAAAGCACTATCGGCATTGGTCATTCCTGAGGAGCGGCGAATAGTATTTTGCTACCCGTGGTACGCCGCTGCTGCTTCCAAAGTTTGGAGAAGTCCTTTCACAGACCCGTTGCTTCACAGCGTCGAAATGCCGGATACGATTCACGATTTTGTGGTTGCGTTCCGTTCCGGAGCGTTTCGCGACCTCTTGCAACCCTCCTCAGATACCGAACGTGCCAAGTCTTCCAGGAGATAACTGAGATGGTCCTGTTCATTTCGCGCAGATCTTGCCGCCAGCGCACGTTGCCGCGCAGAGTGGCTCCAGCAGATGCAATTTGCCTGGGCGTCAAAGCCTATCAGTCTGGAAGATCATTCACGGCTTGAATCCGCGGCCAACGCAATTAGAATAGAAAACAAGATTGGGCGGTGGAGTTCGCCCGAATCGCCGCGTTGTTCCCGCGGCCAATGACTCCTGCGGTGCGTGCTGAGCCGTGGGAGTGTTCTTTTCTTCGGCCTCTCGCTCCGACGTTCAAGGAGGCATGTGGAGGCGCCTAGCCAGACATTCGGACCGGCACCCGATGAGTCGCGGACCGCACGCCATGGTTCTCTGCTGAGACTCATCGCCGCCGCTCGCGAGCTCCAAAACGATCGGATAGGGCGCGAGGCGCAGGCCCTTGCTGATCGTGTCGCGGACAAGCGTTTCTTTGTCGCCTGCATTGGGCAATTCAAGCGCGGTAAATCCAGTCTTCTGAATGCGCTCGTTGGGACGTCGGTGCTGCCCACCGGCGTGGTGCCGGTCACTGCTATCGCTACGGTTGTTCGCCACGGCCCGATTCTTCGCAGCGAGGTTCACTTCGAGAAGGGAGCGCGTCAGCAGATTCAGATTGAGTCCGTCCGCGATTACGTTTCCGAGACGCACAACCTTTCGAATTACAAAGGCGTCGCAGCCGTAGAGGTATTCGTGCCCAGTGCGCTACTGGCGAGCGGCATGTGCCTGGTGGACACGCCGGGGGTCGGTTCCACATACGCCGGCAACACTGCGGTAACTAGAGCATTCGTACCGCACATTGACGCTGCGTTGGTTGTGCTGGGTGCGGATCCGCCGATATCCGGTGAAGAACTCGCGCTGCTTGACGAAGTCGCCGGCCAGGCGACTGAGATGATCTTCGTGCTCAATAAGGCAGACCGCATGAGCGCCGCGGAATCCGGTGAAGCCATCGCGTTCGCGCGCCGCACCTTAGGTCAAAAGCTCGGACGGGAAATCGGAAACATTTTTCGGGTGAGTTCTGCGGAATGGCTTGAGCGCCGCCAGCCAACCCGCGAGGCACCGGCCCTGTTGGCGGAGCTCGAACGCCTGGCAACGCAAACCGCGCCCCAGCTCGTCGCACAGGCTGAGCGACGCGGCGTTAGACGGTTGTCGGCTGCGCTCATTGGCGAGATCGACATCCAACGCCGTACGCTCACCGCCCCGATCGAGGAATCCCAGGCGACCGCCCATCGCCTGCGACAGGTGATTGGCGACGCCGAAAGGTCGTTGAGCGATCTCAGCCACCTGTTCAAGGCGGAACAGGAGCGCGTCAGTCGGCGCTGCAATGAACGCCGCGACGTCTTTCTGGCCAGGATCTTGCCCTCCGCACGTAAGGAGTTTCATGACGCGATTCTTGCCGCAGAAAAGCCGCGTGGACGGCCTGTCAGTGAAACCGTGACGGAAATCGCGCAAACGATCTCGCGCCGCTTGCTGGATCAGTGGCTGGCAGAAGAGCGTCCGGCCGCGGAGCAAATGTATCGTGAGTCAGCTCTGCGCTTTATCACCTTGGCCAATGATTACTTACACAGAATTGCCGATTCCTCCGACTCCATGCTTGCCGAGCTGCCGCGCGAAGTTAGCAACGAATCGGGATTCCGCGCAAAAGGCCGGCTCTACTTCGGCGAACACTTCGGCTATCCGCGGGAATCCGTACCCGAGCGAATCTTAAATGTCTTCAGGTCTCGGAACCGTCAGCTTGAACTTACGGAAGCCAAGGTTGCCCGCTATCTTGACACGCTTCTCTCGCTGAACAGCACCCGGATACTGAATGACTTCGATGAGATCGTTCGAGAAAGTGGACGGCGTCTTGAGGCGGAGATCAGAAGCATGCTGGTTGAATTGCGGACTTCCGCCGAAACCATTCTCGCGCGAGCGGAAGCGACGCGCGCTGCAGGAGCTGAAGCCGTCCGATCGTCGCTCGACCAGCTAGACCGGCTTCGCGAGCAAATCGCAGCGATCCAGAAACACGATAACAGTGTCCATCTCATTAAGCCTGGTACCTTCGCATGACAGAGACTCAGGCACCGACCACTCTTACTGCCACCGTACAAGCATCGTGCGATCTGGCTCGCGACGGAGCTTTTCGGAGTGCTTAGCACTGCTACCGATAAGTTCTACAGCATTCTGTTCGAGCGACCTGAAGATCGGGCAGAAATCCTGAACCCGGAGGAGCCTCTCTTTTTCGACCTGAACATCGATCAGATTATCACTGGTATCACGTCGGGAAAGGAGGAGTATGATCTTAAGTCCTTCTTCCACGCTCCACTGAAAAGCGCGCGCGCAGTCACTTACCGCCAACAAATAATGCGAGACCTGGAAGATCCCGGATTGTATGCATCCGTGGCCCTTTTCGCACAGAGTATGCGCACCGTACGGGAGCACCTTGCCCAGTCAGAAAAGCTACGCAACAGGCACCAACGGGAAGCTTGGTTTCTCGAGGCGATCGCCGTCTACTGCGAGGCAGTTACTTCCCTCAACACCGATCTGGCCGCGGCTCGTCTGCAGTCTCGTGGCCTCGTCGCGTTTCGAGAATACTTAAGCGCCTATGTGAAGTCCGGCCCTTTCCTATCGCTGCTCGAGGAAACTAAGACCCAGAAGGCAAACCTCGCGTCTATCCAATACTCCGTGATCATAAGGGATGGCAGCTTTACGGTCCGAAAGCATGAGGGCGAATGCGATTACAGCGCAGAGGTCGAGCGCACGTTTGAGCGATTCAAGCTCGGCGCCGTAAAGGATTACACGGTGGACTTCCATGAGTGGCCCGAGATGAGCCAGGTTGAGGAGAAAATCCTGGAATTTGTTGCGAAGTTGTACCCCCAAATGTCGCAGCTAGAAAATTATTGCGCCGCACGCGACTCATTTCTGGATGTGACGGTAAGAGAATTCGACCATGAAGTTCAATTCTACATCGCGTACTTGGAATACGTCTCGCGAGTGACCCGAGGGGGTTTGAGAGTATGCTGCCCGGAAGTTTCGGAAAATCGAAAGGATGTTTACGGATCCGAGGTGTTTGATCTCGCCCTCGCCCAGAAGCTCCTCACCGACCACACGCCTGTTGTATGCAACGACTTCTACTTCAAAGAGAGCGAGCGGATCTATGTCGTTACTGGACCGAATCAGGGCGGCAAAACGACCTTCGCCAGGACATTCGGGCAGTTGCAATATCTCGGCTGTCTCGGATGCTTCGTTCCCGGCAGTGCGGTACGCGTGTTTGTTTTCGATAAGCTATTTACTCATTTTCAGGGAGTGGAGGATCCCGAGGCTCTGCGCGGAGCCTTGGAGGACAGCCTAATCCGAGTCCACGACATCCTCGCCGCGGCGACACCCGACAGTGTCATCATATTGAACGAGATCTTTACTTCTACCACGGTTCGCGACGCGCTATTCCTGAGCGAGAAAGTGCTGAGCAAAGTAATCGAGCTGGATCTCCTCTGCGTATGCGTCACTTTCATCGATGAACTCGCGTCAATGAGCAAGAAGATTGTCAGCATGGTCGCCACAGCGGATCCTCAAAATCCGGCCGTGCGAACGTACAAGATCGTCAGAATGGCTCCGCAGGGAGTGGCATGGGCAATGTCGATCGCCGAAAAGTATCGCGTTACCTACGACTACCTTAGTAAGCGCTTGAAGTCATGAAAGCGCACCTCCTGTACCCCTCTCGCGACTTTGACTGGCACGCTGCCCCTGCATGGGCCGCTGAGACGTTAACCCAGGACCTGGAGTTGAACACGCTCTTCGCTGCGATGGCCAATGGAGACAAGTTCCTGTTCGAAGCCGCCCGAAAGGTCGTCCTGTCCAGCATAAGTGATCCCGATCTCCTGAATTATCGCCAGGCTGTTCTTCGCGACTGCTTGGCAAACGCAGCTGTGGTTGTAAGCATTTACCAGATCGCCGTGGAGGCGATTGAAAGAGAGAAGAAAGATTTTTGGCGGGTTTCGATCAAGTCTCCCGGTCTCATCTTGAGTCGCGCGATCGATGTACTTGAGATGTTCATGGGCATGCTCGTAAGACTGCGAAGCACTGCTGAACAGAACTCTTCGGCGTTTCATTCGGAAGGATTCGGGAAATTTGTCACGATGCTAAAGACTGAGTTAGCGGACGAGTACCTCGCGACCGTGAGCAAGCACCTGAAGCAGCTCAGATTTCCCGACGGGATTTTGCTCAGCGCCGAACTGGGGAGAGGCAATAAGGGCGTCAATCACGTCCTTCGTGCTCGGCAGGAGTCTGATGGGCTGGGATGGATCGAACGGATCTTCAGCCGCCGCCCCGAAGAATATACGTTTCATCTTCATCCGCGCGACGAAAGCGGCTTCAGCGCCCTCTCGGAACTCAGGGATCGCGGCATTAATGCAGCTGCAAACGTTTTAGCTCAATCCAGCGATCATGTGCTCGGCTTCTTCCAGTTGCTGCGCAACGAGCTCGCCTTCTACCTTGGATGTTTGAACCTGCACAAGCATCTAGCCCAAAAGAAAGTTCTGCCGACCTGCTTTCCAGTACCTGCACCAGCAGGCGGAAGCAGGCATACCGTTCGTGGCTTGTACGACGTGTGCCTGGCCGTGCGCCAAGGTGATTCGGTTGTGGGCAACGATCTGGATGCCGACGGACGATGTCTCGCAATAATCACCGGCGCGAATCAGGGCGGCAAGTCCACTTTTCTGCGCAGCATCGGGCTGGCACAGCTAATGATGCAGTGCGGCATGTTCGTCCCTGCGGAATCGTTCTGTGCAGACGTGCGCGAAGCGATTTTCACTCACTTCAAGCGAGAAGAGGATGCAACCATGCAGAGCGGTAAGCTCGATGAAGAGCTGGCCCGTATGAGTGAAATCGCGGATCATATAAACAGCAATTCCATTGTGCTTTTCAACGAATCGTTCGCAGCCACCAATGATCGGGAGGGTTCTGAGATCGCACGCCAGATAGTCTCAGCTCTGCTGGAAAAGAACGTAAAGATTTTTTTCGTCACACATTTGTGGGAATTTGCCAGTGGGATGTTCGAAAAACACATGGAGGGGTCCATCTTCTTGCGGGCTGAAAGACGACCAAACGGATTGCGGACTTTCAAAGTGCTGCAGGGAGAACCGCAGCAAACCAGCTACGGAGAGGATTTGTACCACAGAGTTTTCAATGCGATACCGGGCCCTGGTAAATCCGAAATCGGAGAAGACGGTGGCAGATGAAAGACTGTGGATTAACGGCGGAGGGTGCGGAGATGGCAAGGGCGCGAGATTGAAGATCCATTTTGCGATCCCGACCTTTCAGGTCCGTTCACCGACGAAACCGTCTCTTGCAGGGTGGTCAAGCGAACCTCGCGACCAATAGCGCAACGAGGAGCGCGGCCAGCCCATAGACCGCGTACGCGTTCAAAAAGCCGTGGTGCATACGTGCAAACCCATTGGCCGCCTGCAGCGCGGCGTCCGAAATCGGGTCGAGAATCAAGCGGTCGAGAACATGATTTTCGCCACGGGTGCGTCGAATCGCTGCGCGAAAATGTTTGCCGACCGTCTCGCTGGTGTCCTCTACCATCGTTGGCCTGAATACCGCTTCGAATATCACGCGGACCGGATTCGAGAATCCAGTTCCTGTGTACGTCATCTCCGGCAGAAGCCGGCGTATTCCCCCGTCCCAAACCACACGCCGATCTACCGCGCGGCTGCTAGAGATAATCAACCGGAACACCACGTAGGTTCCCAGCAGCATTAGCGCGAGAACCACGGCCGTATAAAACGTCGACATTGCGAAGACTACCGGATTTGCAGCACCGCCTCGATGCATCACTATGAGTCCGCGGGCAGGCATTACGCTTTGTCCGACTTGGGCACCGATCGCGTGAAAGTCCGCGACAAAAGCAGCGGGCAATTCGTTGTGGTGCGGATTCCCTGCAAAAAACGGAGGAACTAAAGCATCGGCGGCCCGCGCGGCCTGTGCGATCGGCGCGATCGGACCGTCGAGAATCGGAATAACATACGTCGGCGCAATGCCAAGCAAGAAGCAGAGCAGGGCGAGAAATCCCATCGGCACCGTCGCCACCCGCGGCGCGCGTTCCGCCTGGGCCGCAGCTTCCGAGCGCGACATTCCCAGGAAGCTCATCGCAAAAGCCTTTACGAAGCAGGTCACTGAGAGCGCCGCGGTCAGTGCGAGTATCGCACCGCAAATCGCAAAGACAATCTTTATGCCGGTTGAAGCAAGCTCGGCGCTTTGTAACATCGTTTGCAAAGTCAGCCATTCACTGTCGAAGCCATTAAACGGCGGCAATGCTGCTATTGACAGTGCACCCACCAGGAAGAACCCGGCGGTGAGCGGCATCACCTTGATAAGACCTCCCAGCCTGTCGATGTTCCTCGTGCCGGTGTGCGAATCGACAGTGCCGGTTGCGCAAAACAGGAGGGTCTTGTAAATCGAGTGATTGAGCATCTGATAGAGAGCTGCCGCGAACGCGATCGCGGCAAGGGGATAGTGTTTTAAGGCTACGAAAACGAAGCCTGCGCCCAAGGCCGCTGTTATAATACCCGCGTTTTCAATCGAGCTATGCGCGAGCAGGGTTTTCAGATCGCTCTGAGTGGTTGCGTAAAGAATCCCGAGTATCGCTGTAACGCTGCCGATGATGAGAGCGACCAGACCTGGCCCCGGCGTTAGCGCGGGAAGCAGATAACCGTTGACTCGGACGATTCCATAGATCCCCAGATTTAATGTCGCACCCGCGAGCACGGGAACGAATGAACCCGGCGCTGACGTATACGCCTGTGGAAGCCAAAAGTTGACCGGGACAAGACCAGCCTTGACGCCAAATCCGAAGAATGCGAGCAGAAAAACGGACCAACGCGCCTCTTCTCCGAGCCCAATACCCGCCGCTTTCATCGCTGCAAACTCAAGCGAACCATTTCGAGCAAGGGTTATGAACGCAAGTGCGACCGCAATCGTGCCGGCCTCGCCAATCGCGAGCATGATATAACCCGCACGCGTGTGTTCCTTCTCCTCGTGTTCGTAGTTAACCAGCAAATATATGAGAATCGACATCGACTCCCAAAGCATGAGAAACGACAATGCATCCGCGGAGATCGGAATGAGTACAAGCGTAGCAAAGAGTGCGAAGTATAAGATGCAATAAGTGCGTAGGCTGTACTTGCCCAAGTACCTGAACAGATTGCCAGAGGCGAAGACAGAAGCAGGTAGCAGAACCAATCCGCTGATAAAAAGGAACAGAGCCGAGAGTCTGTCGAGTGACAAAGTCAGCGCTCCTAGTTGCGGTATGGTCCATAACGTCTCGTGAAAGGAAGTGCCTGTGAAGAGCGAGGCCCCGCTAAGTACGAGCAGAAGTAGAGATGCGATCGCACCCAAACATCCTAGTAGCGCCGGGATCCTAGAATCATCGAGCACGAGCGATAGGACGATACCAGCACCGCAGGTCAGCAAGGTGGCAGCCAACACAAACGGCATAGGCATTACCGGGGCTCGTCGGCGCTGGAGTTCTCGACTCGGCGGTACAAGGACGCGGGAGGCTTACGCCCAGCGACAACCATCAGTCCATGCAATATCGCGAGTGGAGGAGGGGGATTGCCGGGCACCTCAACATCGACCGGTAGAAACTCGCCAACTCCCCCAGAGCAGATAAAACTCCGGCCAAAAACTCCTCCGGACAACGCACATGCGCCTGCTGCAACTACGCGTTTCGGCGTCGGCATCGCGTCATACGCTTTGCGCAAAGGCAGTCGCATCTGTTCGGTCAAAGCTCCAACCACCAACAAGACATCGGCATGACGGGGCGTGGGAGTAAGGAAAAATCCAAGCCGATGCATGTTGTAATATGGATTGTTGAGTTGCTTGACCTCGCTTAGGCAGGCTCCGCAGTCGCCAGTGTCAACGACTAGTATATGAAGAGATCGACCGAAAGGTGGTCCAAATGCTCCTGTGCGCTCAGTAGCAAACCCAGCCCAGTCGTAGCCACCGCTCCAATCCACGGTACAATTGGACCCGCGTGTGCAGCGGAAGCAATGGACGCAGCGGCGAAGATCAACATCGACTCCTTCAAGGCTCCGCTCCAGAGCTCCGGTTGGGCAGCGGGCCACAATCATCTCAGCCAAATCGGACGGTAATCGCGTCGCGGCAGGCAGACCAGGCGAACATCCGGCGGCGGTTTCCTCGGCGCGTGGATAACGGGTGCTTTTCACGCCCGTTCGAAGACCCTTGATTACCCAATTAGTCATATGTCGTTCACAGGTTAGCGATCGTTCTCGTGAACCGAGAGTGCAAAGGTTGCCAAAATAATTGGAAAGTCCTGGAATGCAAAGTTTTCCGCGGCAAGTCTGAACCCGTGCCAGTTCGCGAAGGACGGCGTAATTATCCTATAGCGCTCGACCACACCCTGCTCGCCGAGTCGGAGCCAGTGCAGTGCGGCGCCGCCGGGGGCTTCAACCCATCCGAGTGCAGCGCCCGGCCGCAGACCCCACTCTGGCGTTCGGCACTGGCCGGCAGGCAGACTCTTCGCAATAGCCGAGATAATGCGCGTGGACTGTTGGGCTTCGCGAAACAATAATCGCAGCCGTGCGTATCCGTCGCCCTCGGACTCATGCGGCACCAGAAACTCGATCCGATCATAGCCGCAGTAAGGTTGCGCATTGCGTAAGTCGCGTGAGAGCCCTGAGGCGCGAGCTACTGGCCCCACCAATCCGAAATCGCGTGCGTCCGGAAATTCAATGACCCCAACTTCCTCCAACCGATCTAAGAAGCTGCTGGACGTACTCAACATGGCTTGAAGGGTATCGAGCCTATCGCTCACGTTTGCAACCGCTTCTGCAGCCAAGCTACACCGGGTGTCTTCCAGATCCATGCTGAGGCCGCCGAACACGTTTAGGCCAAAGAGATAGCGATGGCCGGTTAGAGCACCTGAGATCCGAAGAAGCTCCTCTTCAAGAATCGATGCGTGCGCTGCCGCGACTGCGAGCCCCGTCGATTCGCAGATACCCGCAATCGCGGAAATATGATGACGCAGACGTTCCAACTCCGCGATCAGAATTCGCAGAGTCGAGGCTCGTCGCGGTACTGCAACCTGGCACAGGCGCTCAACGCTTTGACACAACGCAAGCGAATGAGCGAATGCTGAGGTTCCGCTTATGCGTTCCGCAATCAGTAGCACATCGTCGGCTCGGCGGCCCTCGGCGATCTTTTCGAGACCGCGATAAGCATAAAACAATCGTGGTTGCGCCCGAATCACATCCTCACCCACAGTCTCGAGCTGAAAATAGACAGGAGCTGTACCCGTTGAATGGATTGGACCTATAGGCATCGCAAACGCGCCGATCTCCTCAACGATGCGCCGGGGTCTCCAGTTCGTATCAGGAGAGCGATCTGTCACAGGCTCTGAGCCGTTGAAGTTCTTAAGCATGGGGGCAATACCTTCGTGAAACACGTCGTTGTGAAGAACGAAGTCGCCCAGGCGCGGATGACCCTCGAAGCTGAGGCCATACAAGTCTTCCACTTCCCGCTCGTGCCAATCCGCGGCATGAATAAGCCGGCTGATGCTCGGAAGTTGAGATTCACCGCCAGGAAGAGAAGTCGTTAGATGAATCCACCCCGCGTGAGCACCGCCATAGAAAACATAGCGAAGGTGCCAGTGCTTTTGCTGCTCAACTATGAGCCCGCCAAAACTATAGTCCTGTTCAGAGAACAGCCAATTGCAAACCTCACCCAGTTGTTCGGATGGACACTCGATCTGACAAACCGCGTCGTGAGCAAGGTTAGGGCTCGGTCGGACAGCGCCGTTCCATCGCAGTCCTATCTGTTCCACAACCTGGTCCAAGCGTCCTGACATCATCTAACCTGCAAGCCCTTGCGCTGCCGTCTGCAGAATTCGGTGTAGAAAAGACGGCATGTAGAGGCCCAATATTACGATCGGTGCTCCCGCCAAGATCAGGGTTAACACGGAACTGAGCGGCAAGTGGACCGGAGTCATTGGTGTTGCCTGAGGCATCGGCTCGCCGAAAACCATGCTGTTCAAGTGGTGCAGGATCCCAAAGAAAGCGACAATGATAAAGATGGCGAGCAAACCGATCGCAATATAGTGCTGTCCAGCGATTCCCGACCGGAAGATAGAGAATTCACTCAAAAACACCGCGAGCGGTGGAGCACCGGCGATTGCGATTCCTCCGAATAGCAGGGCAACTCCCGCGATCGGCGAAGTTCTGATGAGACCACGCAGGTCTGCGATCTGGCGTGTATCGACGGCCAGCAACGTCGTTCCCGCGGCGAAGAAGCAGAACGACTTGGTGAGCGAATGGTTCAGAATTTGGTAGACGGCGCCGTAATGAGCGGCGGCGCCGCCGAGGCCGGCCGCCACAAGAATAATTCCCATGTGCTCGACCGTAGAGAATGCAAACAAGCGTTTGTAATCAGTCACCTGAAGAATGAGAAAAGCCGCAATCCCAACCGAGATGAGGCCGACGATGATCGCCCAGCGATCTACATTGATGCGCCCCGAAGCGTTGAGAATCGGCACAAACCTTAGGATCACGTACAAAACGACGGTGGTTTTGACGCCCGACAGGAGCGCGCAGATCGGCGATGGTGCCTGGCTGTGCGCGTCGGGAAGCCATGTGTGAAGCGGGACCAATCCCACCTTCGCACCGAAGCCTATCAGAATTAATAAGAATGCAGATTCGAGTACCTCGGGCGAAACCTTGGGCGCGAGCTTTACCAGGCCCGCCCACGTGAAAGGTTCGTTACCGAAACGCATGGCATGGAACAGAACGATGAACCCGAGCAGTGCCATCGCGCCACCCATAATCGTGAGAATCGAATACTTCCACGCCGCTTCCACTGCTTCAGGTGTATTGTCGAACGCGACGAGATAGATCGCGAATATCGTGGTCAGCTCGACTGCCGTCCAGACCAGCGCTGGCTCGACCAGCATCGGAACCGCAAGCATTGAAAACACGAAAAGATTGTAGTTCGCGTAGTATTGGCGCAGATGGCGCGAATTCTCTTCGCGGGCGATGTACCCCCACGAAAAGAGCGCTGCCGTAGTTCCGACCACCGCAACTAGCAGCAGGATAAGCGCACCCAAGCCATCCAACTCAACCCAGTCAGGAACCGCGACGACTCGATGCCCGGCCGCAACCGTCAGAGCAGCTCTCCCCACCAGACAAACCGAAGCCACTGCGGCCAACAGCGTAGCGGATGGCGCTAGTTTACGGCCAAGCGGTAGCGCAGAGACGATAGCTGCAATCAACGGCAGAGCCAGGATCACGAACAGAGTCATTTCGGCGCGCCCTCGCGAAGCGTGGCTAGTGCTCCGACCCTGGTTGTTCCGACACGCTCGTGAGTAATGCGGGTCAGAATCCCGATAACTAGAGCGATAATCAACATATCGAACGGGAAAGCCATCTCAGCAACGAGCGGCAAACGCGGCGCAATCGCGATACCCGCGAACAGCGAACCATTTTCAATTGCGAAAATACCAATCAGTTGTGGTACCGCTTCTCGGCGCACCGCAAGGGTGTAAGCGCCGAGGAGCAGTCCTGCAAGACCGATCGGTACATTGATATTTCCCATCGCTCCAGCCGCCGGCGGAAGAACGCCGGCCAGAAAGTAAGCAGTTAAGGTAAGCGTCAAACCGATGACCAATGAGGTAGGAATATTCAACAATTGGTCTATCTCACGTCGCCGGAATAGTTCCTCGCGAACGTAGCGGCGTAATAACCACGGAATTAGAAGAGGCTTGATCGCAAGATCCAGCAACGCGACGGCGATCAGATCCGGAACCCGCATACCAATCGCTATCAGAAAAATGGAAGCAACAAGGGCGAGCGACTGCAGCCTGAAGAATCGGACACAGCCCAGCATTTGCCGAGTAGCCAGTAGGCCGAAAGCGCCCAGCAGGAAAGCGCCAGCGGCCAGACCGTTGAGCGAGGCGACAAGTGCTAGCCAGGTACCCATGAGTCATCATCCTAAAACTTCAGCAGCCCCGTGATCATCGCGACCACTGACGTTACGAAAGCAGCGCCCAGGAATTCGCTAACTCTAAACAATCTCAACTTTGACAGTGAGGATTCGATCACGACTAGCACAAGAATAAAGATGCTGATCTTGAAAAGGACAAAAGGTGCTGCAAAGAGGAGGTCGCCCGTCGTTTTCCCGGCGGCCAGTCCCCAGGGAGTCACGAGCACATTGAGCAGAACGCACATCAGAACAAAGAGTTTCATCTGACCGCCCCACTTCATCAGCGCCATGCCCAGTCCCGAGTATTCAAGGCTCTTGGATTCGTCGATCATCGCGAGCTCGAAGTGTCCAGAAGGATTGTCAACCGGTATCCGTCCTCCCTCCGCAAGGATCAACATCACGAACGCGATCACCAGCAACACGTGCGAGGGGGCAAAAAATTCCGGAAGTGTTATCCAATGCTCCTGAACTATATATGGGATGGTCGAACCGGCTATGAATGACACGGTAAAAAAAACGATCATAAACACCGGCTCGGCCAGAAAGCCCACCATTCGCGTGCGGCTGGCACCCATCGGACCATACGGGTTAGCTGTGTCGATGGCCGCGAGGGTTGCGAAGAACCCGCTAAGGGCAAGGATAAACCCGGCACCGAGCATGTCGCCCATAAATGCGAAGAACAACGGATAGTTGGTAAGAACCGGAATCAGCGTTGTGACGAAAATCGGCGCTACGAACGCCACGTAAGGAGTGAACCGGAAGATCCACGAAGCCTGGTCCGAGACAATCTCGTCCTTGTTGAATAGCTTTCGCAGGTCGCGGTAAGGCTGGAAAATGCTGGGACCGCGCCTTGACTGCACGACTTCTTTCAAGCGTGCGAGCACGCCCGAGGCTAGGGGAGCGAGCGCCACGACGAACAGGATCTGCAGCAGGTTAAATGCTATCGAACGCCCCATCGTTTTGCCCGCCTGTCACACGAGGCGCTACTGCTCAGGCCGACATTTGCCGCGAACCCGCGAGATTCAGTATGTGCGGGTAGGGAACTTTTGCAAATTCACCCCTACCGGCTTGCGCCTCGGCAGGGGTCATCAGCCCAGCTCACAGATGGGCGGTTGTGGCGGTGAACCCCATCACCAACTATTGCGCAGAGTCTAACAGGCTGGCATTTCGAGTCAATCTGCGACCGCAGCGGCTACCCAATTGAAGATCGGCCGAGAAGCGCGCGCATCATCTCAGTCCTGCCGACGATCCCGACCAACTCGTTTTTGTCGTTGACCACCGGCATGCGCTTCACCCGTTTCTCGGCCGACAGCGCGAGCGCGCTTGCGACTGGCATTTTTTTCATGAACTGTTATGACACCGCGCGTCATCAGTGCTTCCACCGATTTTCCGCGCAGCCTCTGAAGATGCCTGCGAGCTTCCCCATTGATCCTCGAGACGGGAATCCGTGCGCGCAGTGACTCAAGCATGCCTGGCCAGCTTTCACGGCACACTCGCGAAATCAAATCCGAGTCGGCGACTATGCCGACCGGATGGCGCTGATTATCGATCACGACTATTCGCTTGTGCGCCGACGAAACCAGCACATCAAAGGTTTGCTCGACGGACACTGACGAAGGTACGCTCGGCACCTCACGTGTCATAACGTCCGCGACCGTTGCCTGCTCACCGACCGGATGAGCTTCCGGGTGCCATTCAGGCAGGTGAACGGCAGCCATGGTGTTCTAGAGGTCGAGCCGTCCGAGTATCCCGACCAGCTTTCCGTTGTCGTCGATGACCGGAAGCCGCTTCAGGTGCCGTTCGACCATCACCCTGGCTGCTTGCCCAAGATGGACTTCTGGCGACGTCGTCACGACTTCGCGTGTCATCACCTCCGAGACCTTGCGGCTCGAATCTTTGAACGAGTGGTGCAGTTCGCGAACAAACTCACGATCGGTCGCCTTTTCAGGCTTATCGTCAAGCCCATGCCGCCACGCGTCAGCAGATCGCTGTCGCTCACCACACCAATTACGTGGCCTTGCTCGTCCGTCACCGGAACGGCGGTAAAATCCTTGTCCAGCAACAGTTCAACGACTTCGGTTATCGGGCTGTCGGCGTGCACGGTGGCAACGTCACGCCGCATGATCTCGGCGACTCTTACGTCGGGCAGGCCCTCCTTCAGCGGTGTACCGGATTGAATTACCTCCACTTCGTGGACGAGAATCAGCGCGTGTGGCGCCATTTCGCGCAGGCTGGGTACGACGCGATCTACGCGCTCTGGCCGATCGATCATAATGATCACGATCGGCAAATCCATCGAGAGTCGAAGCAGGGCTGGGGTGTGGATTACCGAGGATGACCGAAGCCGGCAACCCCGCGCATCGCCGTCGCACCGCTGCATCCTTCGCGACGAAGCATCTCAATGATCGTCGTGTAGAGCGCCCTGTGATGGTATAAATCGGTTTCCGCGACGAAGATCGTCAGTTGCTTGCCCCTGCCGGTAAACATCCTCGCCGACCTCCCAGATACAGTCTTTCAATCTGCTGCAAGGACGCTGTCGGAGCCGATCTGTTGTCGCTACAGATCTCTCCAACCTCTTTCGGCAGGGTGCTAACAACCAGAGAAACCCTTACCCGTATCTGTCACCAGTAGGGGTCATCAGCTCATGCGGAAGAGCGGTTTCGGTGAAACCCCCATCACCGGTTTGCGCGCAATATCAAATAATCCGGCACAGCAAGTCAAGGCGCAATCCGAGTTCAATCCATAGGGTGTGGTGGATGATACAGTCCGATGCGAGGTGCTCTCTGTCAACCCGTCAACCGGTTGACACCAATACGGTGGTTTGACAGCCGGCGGTTGACAGGGAACTGCAGTCGATGGGTCTGTAGAGTGTTGGTTTAAAATAAAACGGTAGTTTATGTAACGGCAGATAGTTCCCCGTTCCCTGTGGGTTTACCTCGCGTAGTCCATGACCTACGCAATTGCGACAACGATTGGGGCGGTAACTCAACGGCGCAGTTTCCGTGGCCTTTCTCGATAGCTACGTGACGGTTGAGCCCGTGCAGCGCGCTGACAAGCCGGGCGCGCGCACCAGAGATTCTGTCCGGTGCGTGCCGCTCGACCACTGAACAAGCTACCGCAGTTGCAGCAGACCGCCAGCTTTCGGCCCAACGTCCGATTCGTAACCTCAAGCGCGAGGGCACAAAACAAAGCCGAGAAATGCACCGTTGGCCCGAGCAGGAGCGTGAACCGACCGTCTTCCGGCATCAGATGGAGCGCGAACTCCTACGACGAACTGCAGGCGATCCGCTCTGGGCACAGGTGCATCCGCAGGCGGAACCGCCGGCACAAATCGACCAGGCGCGCATGTCAATGCTCAGTCTCAAGCCGGAGGTGGTCGCAAGTCATGAAGCGTAACTCCGACGGTACTTTTCGTGGCCCGAGGCAGCCCAGAGTGATGTCTGAGTCAACCCAGCGTGCGCGCTGGATCGAGACCGAGACGCTGCAACTCAACCAGATGAGACTATCACTCAGGGCCATCGCGGACCAGATCACCCTAATCGGCAGCGGCGAGGCACAGCCGCTGAATCCGGTTCCGGCTGTAATCACCTTTCCGGCGGACTATTCCATCAGCCACGAAGCCGTAGCCAAGCGAATTAGGCAGGCGCTCGCACGGGCGCCTGCGCTTGCCGCCGAGGAGTTACGGAAGATCGATCATGCGCGGGCGGAGGAAGTGTTTCTGAATTTGCAGCCCATGATTCGCAGAGGCAGCCTGCGCGCAGTAGAGGGTCGGACTCAAGGTGCTCGACCACTCCGCCCGGGTAAACGGCTACGCCGCTCCCAAGCGGCACGAGCTGACCGGCAAAGACGGCAGGCCTCTCACCCTGGTCCAACTGCTCGAAGCGGTCGGACCGCTAGATGAAGACCACACCGAAACAGGAGAAGACAATGAAAAGTAGCGAGCTGTCGCCGAAGCAGAAAGTGCGCGTTAGAAAATGATCTCCGCCCCGGTCCTGTTTGCCAAGTACATTCTGGGCGTCAAGCTCTGGCAGGGCCAGGTCGAGATTCTCAGATCGATCAAGCGTAATCGCAGGACCGCCATCAAGGCCTGCAACGCGTCCGGCAAGACCTTCGCGCTTGCGATCGCAACACTCTGGTGGCTGGCGCGGTACCGC
>JASHOJ010000229.1 GCA_030041155.1 Candidatus Binataceae bacterium
CCGGAGCAGTTCGCGGACGAATTCGCGCGCGCGTGGTTCAAACTCACGCATCGCGACATGGGGCCGATCGTGCGCTACCTCGGTCCGCTCGTGCCAAAGGAAGCGTTGATCTGGCAGGATCCGATTCCGGCCGTGGATCATCCGCTGATTGGTGATGTCGAGATCGCGGCGCTCAAGGCCCAGATCCTCGCATCCGGCCTGTCGGTTTCCGCGCTGGTGTCGGCGGCCTGGGCGTCGGCTTCTACCTTCCGCGGTTCCGACAAGCGCGGTGGCGCCAATGGTGCGCGCATTCGACTGGCTCCGCAGAAGGACTGGGACATCAACCAGCCGGCGCAGCTCGGGACGGTGCTGCAGAAGCTCGAGGCCATCCAGAAGCAATTCAACGCTTCGGCGTCCGACGGCAAGCGCGTTTCGCTCGCCGACCTGATCGTGCTCGGCGGTTGCGCGGCGATCGAGAAGGCTGCGAAGGAGGGCGGCATAGAGATCAAGGTCCCCTTTACGCCAGGCCGCATGGATGCATCCCGGGAGCAGACCGATGAGCAGTCTTTTGCGCCTCTGGAGCCGGTTGCCGATGGCTTTCGCAACTATCAGCGTGGACCGCAGCTGATGTCACCCGAGGAATCCCTGGTGGATCGCGCGCAACTGCTCAAGTTGAGCGCACCGGAGATGACAGTGCTGGTCGGCGGTCTGCGTGTGCTGGGCGCCAACGCAGGGCAATCCAAACATGGGGTTTTTACCCGGAAGCCGGGGACGTTGACGAACGATTTCTTCGTCAATCTGCTGGATATGGGTACGGAATGGCAGGCGCCGGACCCTGATGGGATATACCAGGGATGCGATCGCAAGACCAAGGAACCGCGATGGACCGGCACGCGGGTCGATCTCATCTTCGGCTCGCACGCGCAGTTGCGCGCCATCGCCGAGGTCTATGCGTCTCCCGACGCGAAGCAGAAGTTCACGGAAGACTTCGTCGCGGCCTGGAACAAGGTGATGAATCTCGACCGCTTCGATCTGGCCAAATCCTGATCCCAGTGCTCGGACTGCGAGCCGGCCTCAGGGCAAACGGGCGGCCGTCGCTGGTCCTGAATGGGGTAGGCGCCGCTTGTCCGCAGCAAGGTGCTCCGGTGTGGCGCACGTTGCAACGGATGGGCTGGAGCGGCGTCCTGCCGGGTGAGGGCCGCGGTGACCCACTCCTAGGCGTGCGATCGGTGTCGCGCCAGAGGCGTCCCAGACTAACCGCAGTGCGAAGCTCCCAGGCTTGCGCACCTTGGTGTCTGCTAATCTCGAGTGATCGAAGGAAGAGGCTCTCTGCTTCCCGCCCCGCCTAGGTCCCACCATGATCGAGCAGCCGCTCGCCTTTCGCCCGAAGTATCTCCGCTGTGCACCGCAATGCATCGTTGTCCTCCACCCGAGCGAAGGCGCTGGCCGATAACAGTCGTGGATCGAAGGTGGCCAAGCTCTCTTCGAGGAAGGGTGTGAGAGCGGGATCGGACAAGAGTTCCTGAGCCTCCTCTTTCCCAGTGGCCGGCACATTGATGACGAGCGCAGATGGAACATCGAGCTCCACCTGCGCCACATCGAAAAAACTCTGGGACTGGAGGCGTTGAGCTGCAAGACTCCAGCAATGTGCGAGAAAGAGCTGTCTACCTGCTCGCCTACGATCTGATCCGACTCCTGATGGCTCGGGCGGCGCTGCAGGCCGGGTACACCCGCGGCAGCTGAGCTTCAAGCATACGGTGCAGCTGTGAATCGAATGGCTCTGCCACGGCTTCGCCGGCATGGCTGCCGCGCACGCCGCGGTTCTTTTCCAGACCATCGCACAGCGGAAGGTCGGCAATCGGCCTGGTCGAATAGAACCGCGGGCGCGCAAGCGCCGCCCCAAACCCTATCAGTGGCTGAAGGTGCCGCGCGCGAAAGCCTGGCGGCAGGCGCGCTTGTATGACTATCTTCCAAACCCTTCATCGTAAGTAAGTGCCATTGCCCTTAAACGTAGCCAGCACAAATTCTTCCAAGGTGCCCGGAATATCAGGAATTCGCTGTGCCGACCCGGACAGCCTCCTGCTTCCGGTCTGAGTGATACTTCCTTCGACGCCAGATCATGATGGCTCCTAGACAAGCAGTCACACCGCAAGCAACCAAGTTGCTGCTGTCTCTAGGCCAGATCAGTTGATACTTTACAAGCTCAACGAAGAATAGAAATACTGAGCCAGCACAAAGGGCAATCAGATCCCAAGGCGTTTCCCTCACGCGAGCCGAACGCACAAAGATTCGAGAACGATTCTCGAGTTCGTAGATTCCGGCCGACTCCATGACACTTCGGGTATCGACGACGACCGAGATGACGCCACCGAGCACGAACGCGACCAGAAACTCAGCGTCTATGGTAAGCGGCAGATTCTCTTTGACGAACTGGACAATGAATCCGAACGATATCCCTCCAGTGAAGCGGATGTGTGACTGCTGCGATACAAACGTCAGCCCATACTTTACGACACTCGCGGGCCCTAAGGTACTGAGAGCAAACGCAAGAATTGAAAGTAGGTGCCGTTTGGGCTTGATTTTAGCGACCAAGTCGTCCACCCGCCTGTCGCACGCCTCAAGACGGAGACTGTATGAGTCGTTCGAATCGCTCGGGTCGCGATAAAAAGCTCTCAACCTGAGCGTTGCCAGCCGATCCTTCATTTGGACGGCGCTCCTGCGTATCCATAGATAGTAGAGCCACTTCACAGGATAGCGGACCCTTATAATTCTTAGCGTAAACTTGCCCTGCCAAATACATTTGAGCGGGACGAACGCGGCACGAGGCAGGCCCATGAGTGCCGCAAAGAGTCTGTAGCTAAGCAACGATTGCTGACGGTCAAAGCCCCACCTCGCGATCAACCAGTAAAGGAGTCCGAATACGAAAAAGGGGGCGGCCGCTAGAGAAAAAATAACAGACAGTTCCCATAAGACTATTCGACGCGCCGTCATGAGATAATCGATTATCGACAGGTGCGGCACCGAAGAAAAACCCACTAGGCCGCTTTCGTAGACTCTTAATAGGGTTCGAATGGCATCAGTTTCTACTGGCGCCTGATCGTCGTTCATAAACGTTCGGCCTGCTCGCGCATCCTTCGCTTATACGGCGAGCACGGCAACGCTGGCAAGAGCCCGAGACGCGAGGCGATCAGATTCTGAGCGTCTTGACTACGGATCACACCGGCGTGGATAGGTAGTCCATGATCGTTGGCCGAAGGTCATCGCGGTCCGTTTTTGCTCGCGGAAATAGCATCGGGTCGGGGTTCCAGCCAGATGGGGATTTGCGCGTGCCCGGCAGGGAGTTGCCAGGCTTTCGCGTGGCCTGCATGCACCCGCAGGCAACCATCAAGCACAAAACGCCGAATGCGTTCGCGCGGTCGACAAAGTGGATTTCCGGAATCCAGTGATGCGCGGCGCCGGCGGAATCGGGCTCACGGAGCCTTAAGGCATTGGCGTGACGAATCTTGAGAAGTTGGGGTTCCGGGGGCGCACCGCCAAAAGTGTTACTGACTCGGTTGTCGACTGACGACCGGGACAAGCTCGATCTGTCTCGCGAGCGCGTATGCGGTCGGAAGATCGCTGGCGCTCTCGACGAGCACGCAACAGAGAACAAGCACGGAATTGTTCGGCGAAGAGATCCGCGGCATTCCATCTGGCAGCGCTCCCTTGCAGCCGGGGCCCACGATGAGGTAGTCACCGGCATCGGTACCCGTGGTGCGCTTACCAACGTAGGCAAAATTCCGTCATTACTTAGAATACGAAACAACTCACAGGGTTCGTTAGAAAACGAAACACAGCAAATGCCTGGATTTGTAGGGTGCTGGTGCTGTCAAGACTGGAAAGTCGGTGGAATCCGCGGACTTTCAGGTGTTTAAACCTAACAGGCTCGATGCGTTTCCGAGAAACTAGCCGACAGTTTCACCCCCGGTTCTGTGGCTTCTAGCGCCTTTATACCCGTGACCGCTAGCCATGAGCTACAGCACCACGATGCCCGCAGTCGGTGACTCGATCCCTCACGCGGTCGCAGGGAGCCATCCGGTGAAGGATAAAAATGAAGGGGTGGCACAATCAGGATCTTTTGAAGTCGGCATTACCCGCGAAAACGCCGAACACAATAAGTCAGGTACTCGCTCTGGCCGCAGCTGCTGCTCGGGCTTGCTTCAGCGCCGCCCAGTTCGGAGCGTACTTCAGCGCCTCATCGTATTTGGTGAGGGCGTCGCTCCAATGACCCTGCTTCGCGAGCACGTCGCCCCAGGCTTTGAGAGGGTCAGCCCAGTGCGGGCCGCGCTGGTTGGCGGCTTGGAGCTTTGTGATGGCGCCCCCGAAATCCCCGTGGCGCGCGAGTGCGACGCCCCAGGAGTAGTAGGCGGCGGGGAGGTCCGGGGCGAGCGCGACGGCTTGCGCGTAGGCTTGCTGCGCGCCCGCCCAATCGCCGCGGTGATCGAGGATGTCGCCGCGGAAGCGCTCGCAGTCCACGAAGTGTCCGCCGCGGCGAGCCGCCTCATCGGCCCGCTCGTGCATCGCTGCGTCGGCCAGATCGGGGTGGCCGGCTTCCTCCTCGATCGGCGCGATCCAGCATCGCGCGTTCCATGCGCTGATGCTCCCAGGCCCGGCGATCCATGCGGTCGCCGCCGCAGCGCGGAACGCTTCCATCTCGTCCGCCGCCTGGCCCACATCGCCGGTTTCTTCCGCCAACAGGCCCCGGACGTAGTGCACGCCGGGGTTTGAGTTTGAAAGCGCTCCATTCTGATCGCTCGCTAGAGAGATCTGGCGCGCCAGAAAGGTCTGGAGCGCCAGTGCTGCAGCGGAGGGATCGTGGCGTTGGACGTCAACCATGGCGGCGTAAAGGCCCAGGTCGATGGGATCTGCGCGCCGCTCATCCCAGGTCAACTGGCCCAAGACCTCGCCCACGTAGGGGTTGACGGTTCGACTCAACGCCTTACCCGCGCGCCAAGCGGCTTCCTCTTCTCCGAGCTGTGACAAAAGGGCCATCTCATCAGCGTAGGCAACCTGCAAGTCCGGGCTCAGCTCGATCGCTTGACGGACCTGATCGAGAGCCGCGCGCATCGAGGCAGGGGAAGGATCTATAGAGACCCGGCACAAACCCCAGGAGTAGAGAAACAGTGCACGCTGTTGCTCGTCGGCGTCGGCATATGCCGACTCAACGAAGGCAATCGCGTCCGGACAATGGCCGGATTGCGAGAGATGGATCGCCCACAGGTAAGGCTGGAACCCGGCAAAGAGGTACTGCGCCGCGTCCACGACGAGCTCGTGGTAGTCATCGGCGCTGCCGGTGAAGGTCTTCGGGACGAGCTGGCCGCCGCGCACGGTGAGTGCGAGCCCGCCCGATGCGGTCTCGACCAGCTCGCCGCCGATGTGCAGATCGTGGCCCAACCGGGCCTTCAGAAGCCGCGAGAGCTCCCCGAGCGAGATTCCCGTCTCGGGCACGTCGACCCTGACCTCGCTCGACCAGGCGTTCGTGAGGCTGCGCTTGCTGACCACGGCAGTTCGCGTGGCGTCCTGCAGGCGGCTGAGCTCATCCAGCACGTCGCTCGCGACCACGGTCCCGGTCACCCCTCTGGCCGCGAGCGCCGCGGGAGCGTCGAAGGCATCGATGACGACGCTGTGCGAGGTGAAGGCGTCGTAGAGCATCACGGCGATGCCGGCGCCGATGACGATCATGACCAGCGCGATGACGACCTGGAAGGCGATTCGGATGGCCTGGCCGATGCGCTGGCCGTGCAGCAGCGACCGTTGATGGGCGAGCTGCGCGAGGCGCAGCGCGTGCTCGTCCTCCAGGTGCTGCCGCTGAGTCGCGAGGAGCCGGGTCTGCTCGTCCAGAAACGCCTCGGTCTTGCGGGCGACGCCAGGGTCGTTGCCGCTCAGGCGCGCAGCGACGGCTGCCGCGAACGCGTCGGCGCCGGCTGCTGCCTGAGGTGCTTCGACTTCCGGTCTCTCCTCCTCGCCGCCGAGAACTCCGCCAAGCAAGTCATCTGCCATAGTGAAGATTCCTCAGGGCCGTCGGCTCGCTGGCGCTCAGCGTCGTTGGCTCGCCGCAGCGTTGCGAGCCTGTTTCAGTGCGGTCCACTGGGGGGCGTATTTCAGCGCCTCATCGTATTTGGCCAGCGCGTCGCTCCGGCGGCCCTGCTTCGCGAGCGCGTCGCCCCATCCTTTCAGTGCGTCGGCGAAGTGCGGACCTTTGTCGTGCGCGAGTGAGAACTCGCGGGCTGCACCTGCGAGGTCACCGCGGGCGAGAAGCGCTTGGCCCCACTCGAAGTAGGCCATCGGGAGATCCGGGGCTTGACGCACGGCCTCGGCGAACCAGCGGTCGGCGGTGGCTGCATCACCCGCCGCTGCGGCAACCTTGGCGCGAGTGCGGACACAGAGATAGCAGTCGGTCGGGGTTTGAGAGATGAGCGCGCTGGCTGATGCCGTATCGCCAGTCATTGCCTCGGCGTAGGCGAGCAAGGGGTAGTACTGAGTGGCGAGAGCGAGATCATAGGGAGCCGCGAACTCCGGGCGCTGCGGGTCCGACTTCAGTTCAGCTGACTTCTGCGCCACCTCCGCCGCGACCAACGCGTTGGCAGCGTCGCGCGCCTCTGGCCAATCGTGGGCTGCGGAGCTGACATCCCAGCGAGCCTGCAGCACCGTACCGTCCGGAGGTCCGGCGGCAAGCGCGAGGCCCAACTCCTGCCGCGCGGCCGCCTCGTCGTGCAAAAGCGCAGCCACCTGGGCGCGTTCTGCGTAACGATGTGTGAATGGGACGTCGGGGCGCCGGTCAAAAACTTGGAAGTCGTCCCGGAGTGCTGCGAAGTCGCCCGTGCGCTGGTCGATATAGCTATGCCCATAGGCGATCGTCCAAGGGTAGGCATCCTGTTGGGACGCCAATTGATCCTGCCTCCGGGTTCCTATCCACTTCCGCGCAAAATCGACGACAGCCTCGTCGTGACCCAGATCCGAACTGGCAGCTGCAGCCTCGTACCAGCCAACCAGCACGCGTGGATCGATGTCCGTCGCAATCAAGGCACTCGAGAGCCCTCGGCGCGCATTCGGATCCCTGCCGCTCACTAGCGCGTAGGCGTCAGCTCGGTCTCGACTGGAGAGCGCCGCCAGGCGCGCACTGTGCACGTAGCGCACGGCGCTGTCGTAGGCCTCTGCTCGGCGACCCTTGCTGTCAAGATAAATGACGTCGTTACCGGGGTCGAAGACTGCAAACGCCTTCTCAGCGGCGGTCTGCAGCAGGTCGTTCAGGTCTGCGCTCGATCCGCTCACCACGATCGGATCAGCGCCGGCAATATGCAATACGAGAGAGATCGAGCCGTCTTCCCCCGCGAGCAGCTCTCCGTTGACCACGGTCTGGTGGCCGAGCCAGCGGTGCAGGAAGCGCTCGAGCTCGTCGATAGAGATGCCCGTCTCCGGAATCTGCACCTTCAAGACGCTGGCCTGATCGGCGCGGACGTCACTCGAGTAAGTGAGCGAATGACTGTTCGTGAAGGCTCGGATGGCCGCAACGCGGCTCGCCAGATCCTCGGCGAGCGCCTGGCTCGTCACGCCGCGCGCCGCGAGATCCGACGGCACCGTGAAGTCTTCCACGACGAGGCCGTGATCGCTTATCGCCTCGACGGTCATGCGAACCGCGGCGAGAAGAACTCCGATGACGAGCAACGCGATGCAGGTGTAGAGGGCGTTGCGCATGTAGTCGGCGTAGCGCTTGCGCTTGGCGGCACCGACGGTCAGTCGGAGGTGCGTCAGGCGCGAGGTGTGCTCATCCTCGAGGTGCTGCGCTTGGAGGTCTAGCAGACGCGCCTGCTTCTCCAAGAACACCTCGGTCTTGCGCGCGACGCCGGGGTCGCTTCCGCTCAGGCGTGCCGCGATCGCGGCCGCGAACGCCTCGGCGCCGGCCGTGGGCTCGGAGGCGGCGGATTCGGATTTATCGTCGTCGCCGCCGAGAATGCCGTCGAAGAGTTCGTCTGCCATGGCAGTCCGATCAGGGTGGACGGCGGCGACTGCAGCGCGGACCGCGAGCAGGGCTGACGATCGGAATGACCCGACGCTCTTCGATGAAGGAGAGCAGATCCTCCCACGTATCCTCATCTAGCGTGGCGGCAGATCGAAGCGCAGACCCGGACCCGGTTGTCATTGTTCCTTTTTTCGGCACGCGAATACGCTCGGGCGGCCGCATTCTTTCTGCCCGCGCTGTGGTCAGATGTCCGCAGAGGCGGCGGAGCCGCATATTACCCCCGGAGGGCACAGATCGCGCACATCGGCGGCGCTGTGCTCAGCTCCGTCGCAAGCAAGCTGGACAAGCTCCATGCTCGAGCGACGCTGCCACCACTGGGCTTGGGGGGCCTGACGAGCTCCGTGGAACGCCCCGGGCCTTGTTTAGGCCGGCACGAAGCGGATCGTGCCCGACGGGGCACCGCGGTTGGCTTTTCTCAGTTCCCCAGCCAGATAGTCATGAGCGATCCGCAAGACCTGCGCCTGCCGGTCGGAGTGGGTCGCATTCTGGGTTGCCTCAGGCATACCCAGTACGGTCACCGGGTTTTAGCTTGGCTCATCCTGCCGACCGGACCCTGGGTGTGGATCAAGTGAGGGGTTACGACGCATCTGACCACCGCTTCCTTGCCTGGGCCGGTTTAGCCTAGTGCCTCCGCTTTCCACCACGCGGCTGCCTTTACTGCAGGTACACTTTCGAGGACGCGCTGGAGGAAACTC
Organism: Candidatus Binataceae bacterium; assembly: GCA_030041155.1. GTDB lineage: Bacteria > Desulfobacterota > Binatia > Binatales > Binataceae > JBARDN01. The sequence goes on from JASHOJ010000229.1 coordinate 8,734, forward strand.
CGGCAGCACCGTGCCGAACGGAAGGTCACGCCGGGCTCTGGCCGCAAGCGCCACCCCTTTTTCCCTGAGACGCGCGGCAAAGTGCAGGGGTCAGAGAAGCGGACAGAATTAACAATTTTGCCGTCCGCTCAGAGCGATAAGAGCGCGCAGGCGGCTTTGAGGTGCCGCACGAAGGCATAACGGGGAGACGTCGATGAAGTGGGGACAGACATGGATCAGCGCGACACCCGCTGCGATCGCGTTGGTGTGTGTGCGGCCTGCGGTCGCGCAGATCGGAGTCGTCTCGGTGACGGGTGGCAATTGCGGGCGGCTTGCGATGCTGAGGCTGCCGCACACGAGAATCACGCTCGCCGAGATCGTTCCCGCCGGGGCATTCGTCCCGGCGAAGCCGTTCTCGCTCGCTCCCCCTGGACAGCAACCGTCGTACAAGGGTCTGCCGGCCTTCTGCCGCGTCGCCGCGCAGGTGAGCCCCGTGCCCGACTCGCTCATCAAATTCGAGCTGTGGTTGCCTGTGCAAGGGTGGAACGGCCGGTTCCTGGCGGTCGGAAACGGTGGCCTTTCCGGCGAGATCTGGTATCCGGAGATGATCGCGCCGCTCACTGGCGGCTACGCCACGGCATCGACGGACACCGGTCACGAGGGGAGCGTCTGGGACGCCAGCTTCGCACTCGGGCATCCCCAGAAGCTGATCGATAACGCCTACCGGGCCGTGCACCTGATGGCGGTGCAGTCGAAGGCCATCATCAGAGCCTACTATCGTACTGCGGCGGTACCGTCCTATTGGAGCGGCTGCTCTACCGGAGGCGGCCAGGGCTTGATGGAGGCGCAACGGTTCCCGACCGATTTCAACGGCATCATTGCCGGCGACCCGGCGAACGATGGCACGCATCTCGCCGCGGCCGTTCTCGCGGGCGCGGAGACGATGCACCGGAGCGCGGCGAGCTTCCTGCCGCCGGATAAGCTCCTGCTGCTGCACGCGGCGGTGCTCAAGGCCTGTGACGCGCTCGACGGGGTCACCGACGGGGTGATCGCGGATCCGCTGCACTGCAAATTCGATCCCGGCCAGATCGAATGCACTCGCGGCAGGAATGATTCGACGTGCCTCACGGCCGCGCAGGTGGAGACGGCGCGCAGGCTCTATGCGCCGCTCACCAACACGCGTACGCACGCGATTCTCTTCCCGAGGCTATTGCCCGGATCGGAGTCGGCCTGGGACGCGGGCGGCGCTGACCCCGGCTCACCGGCGGTACTGTCGAGGTTTCCCAGCATATTCGCCGACCTGGTGTTCCAAGACCCGCACTGGGACTACCGTACCGTCACCATCGATCAGCTCGTGGCACGCGCCGACCACAGCAACATAGCGCTCACCAACGCTGTCGATCCCAACCTACGCCCCTTCTTTGCGCACGGTGGCAAGCTCATCCAGTATCACGGCTGGGCCGATCCGGACATCTCCCCGCTCAGCAGTGTCGACTATTATCTGAGCGTCGCACGGACGATGGGAGGAACGAGTCGTATCGCAGAGGACTACCGGCTCTTCATGGTGCCCGGGATGAATCACTGCCGCGGCGGCGACGGCACCGACCAATTCGCAGCCCCGATGCTCACCGCGCTCGAGCAGTGGGTCGAGCACGGCCGCGCGCCGGACCGGATCATCGCATCGCGCATCAGAGACGGCCGCGTCGATCGAACCCGCCCGTTGTGCCCTTACCCCGAGGTGGCGGTATACAAGGGCTCGGGCAACACGAATGTGGCGGCAAACTTCGCCTGCCGGCGCGCTCGATGAGACACCGTCCCCGCACCGCCGGACGGGCAATCCCAACGGTCCCGGGCTGCCGCATTGGCCAGCGTTCAGCGCCTCGTCCCAGCGCGTCATGTATCTCGACGCCCGTCCCCACGCCGGCCCGGTGCCGAACCTGCGGCAGCTCAAAGTGCTCGATGCCCCCTTCGCATGGTGGCGAGAAGAGGCGAAGAAAAAGCGAGCGAACTGATCGTGTCCCGACTGCGGAGCCAAGACTAATGAGAATCGCACTACCTGCCTTGTTCGCCGGAGTCCTGTTCGCGACCGCACCGGTGTTTGCCGCCCCGTGCGCCAGTCTCACCGCGCTGAAATTGTCGACCACGACGATCACGGCGGCGCAAGTTGTCGAGGCGGGATCGTTCAGGGTGCCCGGGCTGCGGCCGGCTGCGCTGCCTGCCGATGAGCTGCGAGCCTTCGAGCGCCTGCCCGCATTCTGCCGCGTGCAGGGGATCATCGCGCCCTCGAGCGATTCGCACATCGAGTTCGAGGTGTGGATGCCGCTGAGCGGCTGGAACGGCAGGTACCTCGGTGTCGGCAACGGCGCGCTTGCGGGGAGCATCACCTATGGGGCGCCCGGCGTGATCACGAGCAATGATCCCACTCTACAGTCCGCGTTGATGGACGGGTATGCGACCTCCTCCACGGATACTGGGCATGAGGCGGCATCGTTAAATGACGGCAAGTGGGCGCTGGGACATCGCGAGAAGATCATCGACTACGGCTACCGTGCCGTGCACGAAACCGCAGAGAGGGCCAAGGCGATTATTGGCGCCTTCTATCGCCGCGCTCCCGAGCACTCGTACTTCGACAGCTGCTCGAACGGGGGCCGGCAGGGGTTGATGGAAGCGCAGCGTTATCCCGCGGACTACGACGGGGTGATCGCTGGCGCGCCGGCAGCGTCCATCACTCAGCTTAACGCCCACATGGAGTGGGACGTCCAGGCAACCGATAAGGACCCCGCCAGTTACATTCCGGCCAACAAGTGGCCAGCGGTTCAAGCGGCGGTACTCGAGCAGTGCGACGTCCTCGATGGACTCAAGGATGGGCTGATCGAGGATCCGCGGCGGTGCGATTTCAAGCCGAGTGTGCTCCTGTGTCACGGACCGGAGTCCCCGAGCTGCCTGACGGCGCCGCAGATTACGGCACTGGAAAAGATCTATGCAGGTCCGCGCGATTCGCAGGGCAGGCAGAT
>JASHOJ010000230.1 GCA_030041155.1 Candidatus Binataceae bacterium
GCGGTGCTGGCGCAGGTTCCGCAGCAGTTTGTGTCCAGCTCCAACTGTCCAGGCGAGCTTGCTCCGAAGAAGACCTGCGTGGTGTCGGTAACCTTCACGCCGCAGGTCTTCGGCTGGAACTCCTCGTCGATCACGGTAATGGATAACGCGAGCAACGGGCCGCAGGTAATCCCGATTACGGGCACCGGCAAGTAAAGATCGCGCTTGCGCGTCCTGGCGCACCGCGCGCGGCACCGGCAGCGGACGGGGGTGCTGGCATGCCATGCTCCACGCTGCTAAACAATCCGGCGTGAAGTATTTCCTTGCCAAGACCGATCCCGATACCTACTCGATAAGCGACCTCAAACGCGATAGGCGCACAGCGTGGGATGGAGTGCGTAATGCGCAGGCGGTCCGCGCGATTCGCGCGATGCGTCCCGGCGATCGGGTGTTTATCTATCATAGCGGCGGGGTGTCGAGCGTGGTCGGGATGGCGGTGGTGAAATCGGATCCGCGCGACGATCCGAAAGATCCGAAATCCGCGATTGTCGATCTGGAGTTTGCCTGCGATCTTGCGCCGCCCACCTCGCTTGCGGAGATCAAGGGCGCGGGGAAATTCAACGCGTTCGCACTGGTGCGGCAGGGCCGGTTATCCACGATGGAAGCGCCGGAAGAGTTCGCGGCGTGGATGCGCTCGCGATATCCATCGGAGAAAATTTAAGTGCGCGCCGATACGCGCACCGGCGCTACCATAGGCGGCGGTCGGCTGTGAGCGATCAAAGTTCGCGCGCCCGGCTCCGCGGAAATGTTTTTTTCCTTCCCGCTCGGCGTTTTAGCGATATCATGGTTTCAAATTCTCAGGATCCGATCTGTTACCGCCGTATTGATGGCAAGGAGTACGACGTTGAATACCACTGATCGCGCGGCCGGCAGTGTTGCGGGCCGAAATCTGTTGCGTATCGCACAGGTCGCGCCGTTGTATGAACGGGTTCCACCCAAACTTTATGGCGGAACCGAGCGCGTGGTCTCATACCTGACCGAGGAGCTGGTGCGGCGCGGCCACGACGTGACGCTGTTTGCCGCGGGCGACGCGGTTACCGGCGCGCGTCTGGAGGCGGCCTGTCCGCAGGCGCTGAGGCTTACCGGGAAGCCCGAAACCGCGGTGTTTCTGCAACTGCCGATGCTGAGCAATATCTACGAGACGGCCGACGACCGCTTCGACGTAATCCACTCGCATATCGACTACTGGTGCTTCCCGTTCGAGCGTATGACCGCGGTGCCGACCCTCTCCACGATGCATGGGCGGCTGGACATGCAGGAAATTCGGCCGGTTTACGATCGCTATCGGAGCGCGTCGCTCGTCTCCATCAGTGACTCGCAGCGAACTCCGCTGCCGAACATGAAATGGGTCGACACGATCTACCACGGACTTCCGCGCGATCTTTTGCGGTTCAACGGAAGTCCAGGGCGCTACCTGTCCTTTCTGGGACGAATCTCGCCCGAAAAGCGGCCGGATCTCGCGATCGAGATCGCGCGCAGGACCGGAATTCCGCTCAAGATCGCGGCCAAGGTGGATGCGGTGGACCGCGAGTATTTCGCCAGCGTGATAAAGCCGATGCTCGATCCGCCCGAGATCGAATATATAGGCGAGATCACCGAACGCGAGAAGAGCGATTTTCTAGGCGGCGCGATCGCGCTGATGTTCACTATCGATTGGCCCGAGCCGTTCGGACTTGCGATGATAGAGTCGCTTGCGTGCGGAACCCCGGTGATCGCGAGGCCATGCGGATCGGTTCCGGAAGTGATCCGGCACGAGGTCACCGGCTATATCGCCAGCGAGGTCGATGATTTGGTCGCGGCGGTCCAGCGCCTCGACCGGATTCCGCGCGAGCGATGCCGCGCCGAATTCGAGGACCGGTTCACGGTTGACGTGATGGCGGATCGGTACGAGCAGGTCTACGCGCGGCTAATCAAGGCGAGCCGGCGCGACTTCGATTCGGCGCCGGAGCGTCTTGCGGCGGCTTCGTCTTAGCGGATAAATAATCTGGCTGGGCGGCAGTGCGGTTTCGCTTAAAGACCGTGAAGTCCTCAAGGCCGGTGAAATCTTCGTAGCCTGTGAAATCCTCGTAGCTTGTGAGATCTTCGACCTGCGCCAGAACCTGAATGCATTCCGCAACAAGGCAGGCAGAACGCCGGCAAAATCAGAACCGGCCAAGCCCGTTCCTGAAGGTTGGGTCTGACTTTTACGTTCTCGCGTCGTCGCAGGCGTCGCGGCGCACGGTCCGAGTCCTGACCAGCGCGCATAACTTCGCGGTGTTTGACGCTACCGGCGATATCCTGGAGTCGCCGCTCGAAGCGCTCGGGTTTTTTCATAATGACACGCGCTATCTCAGCCGCTTCGAGATGCAGGTCGCGGGACGGCTGCCGTACTTCCTCAACTCGTATCTGAGCGATGACAAGGCGGAATTTCGCGCCAACCTGACCAATCCCGATATCGCCAATTACACCGGGGTGGTGCAGCTCGCCCGCAATTCGATGCAGATCGAGCGCGGATGGACGCTGGCGAACGGCGCGCTGGCGCATCGCGTGATGGTGAAAAATTTTTCACGTGCGCGAATCGATATCGCCCTGGATTTTTTCTATGGAGCCGACTTCGCCGACCTGTTCGAGGTGCGCGGGGTGCCGCGCAAGCGTCACGGGCGCCATCTGCGGCCCCGAATCGGCGAGCGATCGGTGCGTTTTTTGTACGAAGGCCTCGACGAGATCAGGCGCATCACCGAGATTCAGTTCAATACTCCGCCGCGGTCGATAAGCCGGTCACACGCGGGATTTGAATTTGGCCTCGATCCCGACGAACAAGGGGTAATTGAGGTGCTGGTAAGCGGGCAGTGGGGAACCGCTGTCACCGGCCCGCGCCGGAAAATGCGCTCGTTCGCGGCGTCGCTTGCATCCAGGCGCGAAGAGCTCGAGTCGGCTGAGAAATCATGGTCGAGCATCTCTGCCAGCAGCAAGATGTTCTCGACGATGCTCCAGCAGTCGCAGGCGGACCTTACTTCGATCATCACTCATTCCCATGGCGCCACCTATATGATGGCGGGCATCCCATGGTTCGCAACTTTGTTCGGCCGCGACAGCCTTATCACCGCGATGTCGCTGCTGCCGTTCAATCCCGCGATCGCCGCCGGAACCCTGCGCTCGCTCGCGGAGCTGCAGGGCACCCGCGAAGACGAGGCGCGCGACGAACAGCCCGGAAAAATCGTGCACGAGACCCGCAGCGGCGAGATGGCGCGGACCGGCGAGGTCCCATTCGGCCGTTATTACGGCAGCGTGGATTCCACGCCGCTGTTTCTATGGCTGTTCGGCGAATACACCAGCGCCACCGGAGACATGGAGCTTGCCGAGGAACTGTGGCCCAACGTCGAGCGCGCGCTCGACTGGATCGAAACCTACGGCGATCGCGATCGCGACGGTTACGTCGAATACCTGCGCGAGACGCCCCGCGGGCTTGCGAATCAGGGATGGAAGGATTCGTTCGATGCGATCTCGCATCGCGACGGCGAGCTGGCCCG
>JASHOJ010000231.1 GCA_030041155.1 Candidatus Binataceae bacterium
CGCTTCATTCCGGAAGCTTGAGCTGCCCGATTCCTCGAAGCCGGTTGCGCTCTCTTCCTTCAACCAGGCGTTCGAACCCGCGCGAACCCCTTTCGATTGGCTGAGCCGTGACCCGGCCGAGGTTGACAAGTATGTCGCCGATCCACTGTGCGGCTTTGACATGCCCGCGCAGTCGATGCAGGAGATGAGGGCCGCGAGAATGCAATTGACTGATCCAAAACAGCTTGCACGAATTCGAAAAGACTTGCCGATCTACATCGTCGCCGGAGATGCCGACCCGCTGAATAACAAACTGGAATCGCTAAGGCCGTTGGCCGACGCGTACCGCGCCGCGGGAATACGAAGCGTTACCGAGAAGTATTATGCAGGTGGGCGGCACGAGATGCTGAACGAAACCAATCGCGATGAGGTTATGTCAGACCTGCTGAACTGGCTGAAGAGTGTGCGCTTGACGTGACATCCAGGATCGATCCCGTGCCGGTGGTTCTGGGATACCCTCGCCGGCCGGGAGAGGGAGAGCGGCGCGATTCCTGCGTTCGTTTTTCGCAGGAATCGTGACGCGAGGGTGAGGGCGCTGAACCGCCGCTCGTATTTTGTCATTCCCGTGCGCCTTAGTTGGCGGCGCGCGAGGAATCGCGGCCTCTTTCTCGTCATGCGCCACTCACAAACAATGAATCGGAGACCCTTACTCGCGGGGAAGGCGAATCCAAATCGCGGAGCCCTCGAACAGGTGCTCGGTGAGCGCGTCCTGCGTTTTGATCCGGGCGCGAAGCTCTATTCCGGCGCTGATTCGTAGCGAAACCTGGCCGTCCTCGCTTTCGATCGCGACCACTCGCGCGGCGATCGCGTCCGCATCGGAAGGCGAGGGCGCGCTAAGCTCCGCCTCGGAGGCGACGATTAGCGGCGCACCGCCAAAATCGTCGCCTGCGGCAAGCGACATCCCGCGCACGCAAAGCATCATCGTTCTTTCGCCGACCGATTCCGCGGCTGCATTCCCGTCGATACTCGCGGTGCGCAGAAAATGCGCCACCAGCGGCGATCCGGGACGCGCGAAAACCTCTTTGGCCGCGCCCGATTGCACGATAGTGCCGCCGATCAGAATCGCGACCCGGCTGCCGAGCGCCATTGCCTCTGCAAAACTGTGCGTGACGTGGACGGTGGTGGTGCCGAGTTCGCGATGCAGTTCGCGGAGCGTGTCGCGCAGCGTATGGCGAGAATTCGGATCGAGCGCCGCCATCGGCTCGTCCAGCAGCAACACCGCGGGGTCGGCCGCCAATGCGCGCGCGAGCGCGACCCGCTGGCGCTCGCCGCCGGAAAGTCCGCCCGGCATCCGCGCAAGCAGCGGCTCGATACCGAGCAATCGCGCCAGATGCGTCGCCTTGAGCTTGCGATCCGCCCTCGAAATGCCACGGGTGCCGTATTCCAGGTTGGCGCGAACGTTCAGATGCGGAAATAGAAGACTGTCCTGGTAAAGAAAGCCAATTCGGCGCGATTCCGGCGCGCTCGCCGTAACGTCGCGCCCGTCCATCAGGATTTTTCCCGCCGTGGGCGCTCGCAGGCCGGCAATTGTTTCCAGCGTCAGCGTCTTGCCGGCGCCGGTTGGGCCGAGCACGACCAGATATTCGCCATCTTCGGCCGCTAGCGAAATCGGACCCAGTCGGAAGCTGCCCGCAACCGTGCTGATGTTGTCCAGCGCCAACCGCATCAGCTCGAGACTAGCACGGCGGCCGGGCGGCGCGCCTGTCCGCCGCGGCTTACATCAGGGCGAATTCGTGCAGGGCGCGCGCGCATTCCACCGGATGGGTCAGCATCACCTCATGTCCGCAGTTGATGAACTTGAGCGCGGGATTTTTGAGCCGGCTGGAGAAATGCGGATGCCATCCCGACACGCCGGCAATCGGCGTTTGGTCGTTCTCGCAGACCAGGTAACCGGTGGGAACGCCCGAGGCATGAAACGCCGCCATCGGAGCCCGATGCATCGGCGGTTCGCCGGGCTCAGGGCATACCGCGGCGTCAACAAATTCGCGCATCGCGGGCGGCACGTCGCTCATCAGGCCGGCGTAAAAGTCCGGACCCAGCGCGCTGAGCTCCCACGACCTGTCAGGTGCGGCGTTGATCATCTGCGCCATCGCCGCCGACGCGGGATTTGCCGGATCGATAATCATTTCGCCATCGAGCGGCACGATCGCGCTCACGAACACCGTTCGCTTGATTCGCTGCGGGATACGCGCGGTGACACCGGCGATCGTCAGGCCGCCAAGGCTGTGGCCCGCAAGGATAACATCGCGCAGATCGCGATCCTCGATAAACCGGACGACGTAATCGACGTAAGTATCGAGGGTGACCGCCGCGCGGTTGGTGTAATTCTGGCCATGCCCTGGAAGATCTAGCGCATAGGCGCGATCGCCGAGCTTCTCAAGCTGGGTCATCACGGCGGCCCAGCACCACGCGCCATGCCATGCGCCATGAATCAGCACAAACGTTTGTGACATCGAATGGCCTCCCGCAAAGGACACTTGATCATCACGAAATCGTGCCGATTCGCAACGTCTCGCCGTGCGATCGAGATTCCTCGCGCGCGAGGCAACCGAGAGCGCGGGAATGACACGGATCAGACGCGAACAACGGGCGAAAGTGGCATCCGATTTTCTCATTCTCGGGCCGGAGGCGGGTTTGGCGATAGGGGTCGCTCTCAGAAATGGCCTTTAAGGGGCCGGAAACGGGCCCTTCCTGCCGTTGTCAACGGCAAACCGATATTTCCATAGCGGTCGGCTGAAACCGGCACGTATAAACGATTTGTGGCTCAAAATCCACTTTTTGCTAACTGACCGGTCAGTTAGCGTAGGTCCACTAGTTGTTATCTCGGAGCTGTCGACTCGACAAAAGAGTGCCTCGCCCGGGATGAAAAAAGAGTCCGCGCGAGTAGGGCGCAGCGCTCGCTCAGAGTGTGGCACCTGAGGCGATTAGCGACTTGCCTCTATGTTACGACGCGACGGGGGTGACGGCCTGGCCATCGCGCAGCTTGGCGGGCGGCATCACGATAACCGTCTCGCCGCCGGTCAGCCCGCGCGTCACCTGCATCCCATCCTGGAACTCGCGCCCGAGCGCGATATCCACCCGTCTGGCGATTCCGCCGCTGACCACCCACACGTAGTTAATCGAAGCGTCGTTTATCACCGCTTTCTTCGGCACCAGCACCAGCGGCGCCTCGATGGGGCGAGCGGGCGCGCCCGCCATAAAAGTTACCTTGGCGCTCATCTCGGGCTTGACGATTTTCAAATCGGGATGCTCGATATGGACCTCGACCTCGACGGTGCCTTTCTGGCGGTCGGCCTCGGGATAAATCTTCACCACCCGGGCCTGAAACGTGCGATCGGGGTAGGCGTCGAGAATCACGGTTGCGGGCGTACCGATTCCGACCTTGGCGATATCGCTTTCATTGATATCGACCTCGGCGCGCATGTCATCGGTATCGGCAAGTTGCGCGATGTCGGTCATCCCTTCGTCGGAGGTGACCGCGTTGCCGTAGCTGATCATCGAGCCCAGCTCGCGATACTTCTTGAGTACGATCCCGTTGATTGGCGAGCGGATGAAGCACTGGCTTACGTTGAATTTCGCAAACGCGATCTCGGCGTTCGCTTTCTCGAGGTCCGCTTCGTCGACCGAAAGCGTATCGGTTATAGTATCAAACTGGTCCTTCGATATGACTTTCTGCTTATAAAGTTCGGTCTGCCGGATAAGCTGGGCTTTCGCGAGCTTGACGTTGGCGGCGGCAAGATTGCGATCGGCAATTGCCTGATTGAGCTGCGCCACGTAGTCGCGATCGTCAATTTTCGCCAGAAGATCGCCTTTCTTTACGTGCTGCCCCTCCTGGATCGGCTCTGCGACAATCTGGCCGAGAATCTGGGCGCCAATCGTGATGTATTTCTCTCGCGTGACGATATACCCCGAGCCGGTCAGCACCGCGCCGGGCTGTCCCGCCTGCTTGATCATCACCACGGCGGTCTGGACCTCGGGCGGGCGGCCCAGCGTTTTGATGTAGGCGTAGTATGCGCCGGCGCCGATAATCGCGAGGACGACGATACTTATCGCAGCGGGCACAAGGCGTGACCGTCGCGCGGGCTCGGAGCCGCGCTTGATTCGAAGCGCCTCCAGCTCTCGGATATTGGGCGGGCGCGACTGTTCCACTGCCATTCTCCGCTTGCTCCTTGAGCCTAGCTCCTTCTGAGCGCTTCGACCACGTGCAGGCGCATTGCCTGACGCGCGGGCAGCCATCCACCGAAAAGCCCCATGACGGCGGCGAAAATCAGCGCCTCGACCACGATCGCGAAGGTTACGCGGAAGTTGAACGCCATCGTGGAAAAAGTAAGGAAATTGCCGAAGGTGGTGGAAAACCCGTTTATCGGCATCGCGATAATGATGCCGATTATGCCGGCCGCGACCGCGAGAATCAGCGACTCGATCAGAAACGAGCCGAGCACCGCGCCGGGGCTGAAACCGAGCGCGCGCAGAGTGCCGATTTCCGAGGTTCGGGCCGAGACCGCCGCGTACATGGTGTTCATCGCTGCGAAGATCGCGCCGATTCCCATGATTATCGCGACGATCATCCCGAGCACGCGCATCTGATTGGCAACCACCGATTGCTGCTTGTAGTACTCCGCCTCGGTCTCCGCCTGCAGATTGATTCGCGGATCGTCGGCAATGCGATGCACCAGCGCGTCGGAATCGGCGCCCGGAGCGAGCTTAAGCCTTACGTCGGCATAGTAAGCGCCGCGCTGAGTGTCGTCCTGCACGTTATGGATATCGGCCCACACCTCGGACTCGAACGATCCGCCTTTGGCGTCAAAGATGCCGACCACCTTCCACGCGCCGCGCCCGAAATGCATCGTGTCGCCGATATGGGTGTTCGAGTAGCGGCCGACCAGCCCTTTGCCGACGATCACCTCGTTGAGCGCGGGCCGGAACATCCGCCCCGCAATCAGATGGACGTTGTCGTGAACCTCAAGCGCGATCGGGAGCACTCCGCGCACCACGATATTGTCCTGAGCGCCGCCGGGCCGCTCCATCAGGACCTGCACCGGCAGTTCAGGCGAGATCATCGGCGCGCCCGCCGTGTCGCGCTTAATCTGCGGCAGGAATTTCATCGCGTCGAACTGGTCGAGCTGGATTGACGAGTAGGTCTCGGTGGTTGCGCCCTTGCGCAGCACGATCATGTTGTCGGGAACGCCGGTGTCGCTGATCGCGGAGCCGAGTCCCGCGACCATCGCCATCACGATCACGAACACCGCGACCACCAGCGCGATTCCGCCCGCGGTCATCGAGGTCGACACGCGGCGCACCAGCAGGCTGCGGACGTTGTATTTAAGCGGTATCGCCATCTACGCCACCATCCTGAGCGCGTCGACGATATTCATCCGCGCTGCGGCTCGGGCCGGAATCCATGCGCTTAGGAGGCCGATAAGCGCGGCGACCACCAGGGTTGCGGCGAGAATCTCAGGCGGCATCTGGATGTCGGTGATCGGGCCGAGCGCGGGGCTTCCGATCGAAAAAATCTTGAGCACCGCGAACGCGGCGCCGCATCCGATAATCCCGCCGAGCAGCCCTATCACCAGCGACTCCGAGAGCAGCAGCGAGAGGATCGTCCGCGACGGGAACCCCATCGATCTCATCACCGCGATCTCGCCGCGGCGCTCGCGAATCGACATCGCGGCGGTATTCGCGGCCACCAGGCCGATCGTGATGACCACGATCACGCCCAGAATTTCCGCCAGGCGGAAAAAGGTGCGGAAATTATCCATAAAGCTGCCGATAAAGGCCGCTTCCGATTCGCTGCGGGTCTCGGCGGTGGAGTTGGCGAAGCCTTCGTCGATCGCCTTGATCGCCTGCGGCACGTTTTCCGACCGATCGACCATCACCCAGAAGTTGTCGACCACGCCGGGACGCCCGCGCGCTTCCTCAAGGTAGTCGCGGCGGAAGATCAGGAAGTTGGGCGGCGCATTGCTTTGCTGCATCACTCCCACGATCTGAAGCGTCACGTTGAAGGGATAAATCGTGCCGCGCAGCATGATCTGCTGGCCGACATGGAGATGAAACCGCTTCATGGTCGCCGTGCCGACCAGGCACGCGGTGCGGAGCGTCTCAAATTTCTTCCACGACTCTTTGGACACGCCCCAATCCGGCCACATCGTCTCGGCGGTGTCGGGATCGACCGCAAGGTTCGGAAACTGGTCGGTCACCTCGTGATAGATACCGCCGAACCAGCTCTCCGGCGTGACCGCGACCACGTGCGGAACCGCCGCGATTCGCTGCTTATAGGCTTCGGGCATCGAGTAGGCGAGTCCCGCCTTGTTGTGAGTCGAAATCCTGACCGACGATGCGGTATCGGAGAGGACCTCGCTTGCGACAGTCGGCAGACTCACCAGCGCCGAGAAGATAAAGAGCGAGACCGCGATCGAGAAAATCGTCAGGAGCGTACGGCGCTTGCTGCGGGTAAGATTCTTCAGCACCAGCATCACGTACTTCATGGCGTTACATCCTTGCCACGCAAGCGGGCCGGGTTTATGCCAGCGTGTCCGGTCACTGCGCGATGGTTCACTGCGCGGTTGCGGCCGCGGCGTGCGCGGGCGCGATCTTACCGGCCTCGACTCCCACCAGCACGCCCTTATCCAGGCGATAGACGGTGTCGACGAAGCGCTCGGCGCGCGGGTCATGCGTGACCATCACGACCGTGCGCCGGAACTGGCGATTCAACTCGGTCAGAAGGTTCAGGATTTCCTCGGCCGATTTCGCGTCCAGATCGCCGGTCGGCTCGTCGGCGACGACGATGGTCGGATCGGTGACGAGCGCGCGCGCGATCGCGACGCGCTGTTCCTGGCCGCCCGAGAGCTGGCGCGGATAATGGTCCATCCGATCGGCAAGGCCGACGATTCGAAGCGCGGTCTCAACATGCTCGCGCCGTTCGGTCTTGGTGAGCGGGGTCAAAAGCAGCGGCAGCTCAACGTTTTCGAACGCGGTCAGCACTGGAATCAGGTTGTAGAACTGAAACACCAGCCCGATATGGCGCGCGCGCCACGCGGCAAGATCGCGCTCCTTCATACCGGTGATTTCCTCGCCGCCGACCGAGACCTTTCCCGAAGTCGCATGGTCAATACCGGCGATCAGGTTGAGCAGGGTGGTTTTGCCCGAGCCCGACGGACCCATGATCGCGACAAAGCGCGCCTGCGGCACTCTGATCGTCACGTCATCGAGCGCGCGAACCTCAAACTCATCGCGCTTGTAGATTCGCACTACATGCTCGATATCGACTGCGTATTTTTCATCCATGAGCGGCTTTCCCTTCGGGCCGCCATGGGCGGCCTTGATTGTGAGCGGCCACAGCGGCGCGCGCGCGGCGCGGGTTCGGAATTTCGCGCCTTAACTGCGCAATAAGCTTTGACAACACCTCGACTTTCGCGGCCAGGGTCGCGCGTCCGATTTCCACCACGATCCGATGGAATCTGCTCTCGCCGTTTTTGCGCATCGCGGCTGAGAGCCACTCGAGCATCCGGACGTTCTCGCTGTCCTGCCGGCGAGCCTGTTCCAGATGCTCCAGCGCGGCCTCGGGCTCGTGATGCGAGAAATAGATTTTTACCTGGGACTCGTCGAACACGAAGATTGGCTGCGCCGGCTCGCGCAGCATCGTAAGAAAGCGCTCGCGCCCAGCCGGGGTTATCGCGTAGACGTTGCGGGCGCGCCGGCCGTGCTTCTCCGCGCGCATCGTTACCAGGCCGTCGCGGGCGAGTTTCTTGAGCGCCGGATAGAGCGATCCGTCGCTGGCGCGATAGAAGTAGCCGATCGGGTCCTGAAAGCGGCGCTTCAAATCGTAACCGGTCATCTCGGATTCCATCAGAAAGCCGAGAATCGGGAACTTGACGTCGATACGCGGCGCCGCGGGATGAAATCTGTCTCCCGATAGCGGCCCGGCGGGAACGGACGCCCGCGCCGTCTTGCGAGGCGAGGGCGATCTGAGCTTTCGCACGGTCATAACGTCTCAACTCAATAGCTCGACTTGAGATAATGAGTCAAATCGGTAAAGCGCACGCGCCGATGTCCGCGGACGCAACTGGCTGTGACGCCCAATGCACGGTTGTGGCAGGCAGCATCTTCTGTGCCGCTATTGGATGCGCGCAGATGCCCGCGCGCACATCGATTTCGCGACGCGACCGCGCGCGGTTTACTGCATCAGAGCGCAGGCGCGCCGCTGCATCGTGGCGCTCGGGATTCCTCGCGCGCGAATCGCGATCGTATCTTACCCGCGCAGTTTAGTGTATTTGACACATAATACACTAATCACGTATCTTAGATGGCGCTTGCGATGGCGGCGCGACGCCGAAATAACTCGCGGAGGAAATCGTCGATGTGGAATTCCGATAATCAGTACCTTCAAGGAAACTACGCTCCCTGGCGAGAAGAGGGTGACGCCTACGACTTGGAAGTCGATGGGGAAATTCCAGTCGAGCTCGACGGTATCCTGTATCGAATCGGGCCGAATCCGCACTTCAAGCCGCTCGGCACCTATCACTGGTTCGATGGCGACGGGATGGTGCATGCGTTCCTGCTCCGCGGCGGACGCGCCGCGTATCGGAATCGATATGTGAAAACCGAGGGACTCAAGGCCGAGATGAAGGCGGGCAGGGCGCTCTATGGCGGGCTTATTTCGGGGATGAATGGCGAGCTGCCGCCCGATTCGCCGCCGCTGAAAAATCAGGCCAATACCAACGTGATCGGGTACGCAGGCCGGATGCTCGCGCTGATGGAAGGCGGGCTGCCGACCGAGCTAAAGCCGCAGTCGCTGGAGACAATCGGATATTACGACTTTGCGGGAAAGCTCAACGGCCCGATGACGGCGCATCCGAAGTACGATCCCGCAAACGGCGACCTGCTGTTCTTTGGCTATTCGCCGTTTCCGCCCTATGTCACCTGGTATCGGGCCGATCGCGCGGGAAATCTGCTGGAGGCGCGCCCGATCGACACTGGACTTCCGGTGATGATGCACGATTTTATCGCAACCGACAGTCACGCGATCTTTTTCGTCTGTCCGTCGGTCTTTCGTTTCGAGAACGCGGCCAAGGGGCTGCCGATGATGGTGTGGGAGCCGGAGCATGGCACCAAAATCGGCGTGATGAATCGGAAATCGGGCGAGATCAAATGGTTTCAGACCGGGCCGTTTTTCGTCTTTCATTTCCTGAATGCGCACGAAGAAAACGGCGCGCTGATAATCGACGGATGCCGCATGAAAGCGGTCGACATGAGCGGCAACGATTTCGGAAACCCGCCAATGCCGTGGCAATGGACCCTGAATCTCGGCGACGGCACGATGAGCGATCGGCAGATCGACGACACAATGTGCGAGTTTCCGCGTCTTGACGAACGGCGCGCAGGCCGGTCCTTTCGCTACGGATATTTCGCGGGCCGTCCCGGCAAGCAGCGCGGCGATCTCAACTTCAGCGCGGTAATCAAGCGCGATTATCAATCCGGCAAGCAGGAGATCCAGAAGCTTAACGGCGCGATGGCGCCGGGCGAGCCGGTCTTCGTTCCCAAAGCGAGTTCCAAAGCCGAGGACGACGGATTTGTGCTCTCGGTCTGGTATGACCCGGCGGTCGACAGCAGCGAACTGGTTATTCAGGATGCGCGCGACTTCTCGGGCAGGCCGCTTGCGCGCGTGAAAGCGCCTCATCGCGTGCCGTTCGGCTTTCATGGCAACTGGCTGGCGCGAGGCGCCTCGTGATCGGCGGCAGATATCGCTCGGGCGCGAAGGCGCTCAGGTGGAAATCACCAAGGTGAATGAGTCGCGATCATCTGGATCACGGGCCAGAACGTCGCCGAGCGCGCCTCGGCGCCGAGCGCGGAAAGCGGCGCAAGCGCCGATAAAGTCGTCGCTCGAGTACGCGCTTTTAGGCCTTATTTCCGAAACCAGCGGAATCTCAGGCTATGCTATCGCGAAGACCTTCGAGCTTGAGACGCGTCATTACTGGCATGCGCTTGCCGGCCAGATCTATCGCACCCTCGATCGGATGGAATCCGCCGGATGGATAACCAGCCGCCAGGTTATCCAGCAGGGACGTCCAAACAAGCGCGAATATCGCGCCAACCCCGATGGCGAGCGGGCGCTGGTCAGATGGCTAAATAGTCCGCTTGAGCGGATGAAGCTCAAGAATCCGCTTCTGTTGCGCACCCGTTTCCTGGGACATGTTGGCGCGGCAGCGGCGCGCGCGCAGATACACGAACAGCGACGCGGGGCCGAGCGCTATCTGGACGAGTTGCGCGGAATCGAACGTGCGTACTTTCCCGAACCGCGCGCGTATCCGGACGTAAATGCGATGTTCTCGTACTTCACGCTCCGCTACGGAATAGCCTGGATGGAGCAGACGATCATCTGGTGCGATTGGGCGCTTGCGGAAATCAGCCGCGGCGCGAGCGCCTCGGGCGCTGAGCTATCGGGCTCAAGTTCGCGATTGTCCGCCAGTCCGACCTGACTCCGCTGCCCTGACTGGGTGTTGAACGCGTCTGGACGCGAGCGCAGCATCTAGTATTCTAATGCTGGAAGCTGAATTTCGACCGCTTTTCATCGTCCGATATACCAAGGACCGTGGTCGGATCCACGGCTTGGACCAGTAATTCCAGGAGGGATGCATGGCTAAGAAAATCGCCGCCATCTTGGGCGGCGTAGTTCTAGGATTGGTAATCGCATTTGCGCACGCCGGCGCGTTTCCATTCTGGAATTCCGGCAACAAGTCCGCTCCGTCGACCGGATCGCAGGCCGAAGCGGCATCGACGGCACCCGCTCCCGCCAGCGCTCCCGAACCGGGCGAGCGCAATGCGGGCGTTATCCAGACCTTTGCCCCGCTGGTCAAGCGCGTGATGCCTACGGTGGTCAATGTCGCGGTGGTGGAGGAAGTAAAGAGCCAGGGAATGATGCCGTTCGAGATGGTTCCGCCGGGCGATAATGGCGGAGAAGGCGGAGAGGGTGGCGGCAACGAAGGCGACAATGGTGGCGGCGGCGGTCAGGGCGAAGTACCGCCGGGTTTTGGCAATCCGTTCGAGCAGTTCCGCCGCTTCTTTGGTGAAATTCCGCGCGAGTACAAAGAGCACGGGCTCGGCTCGGGCGTGATCGTCTCCCCCGACGGCTACATCCTGACCAACAATCACGTGGTCGGCGGTGCGGAGCAGATTCACGTCACCCTGATGGACAAGCGGGAATTCACAGCCAAGGTGATCGGCAAGGACGCCAAGACCGACCTGGCCCTGATCAAGATCGACACCAAGGGACAATCGCTACCGGTTGCGCAGTTGGGCGACTCGAACCAGTCTCAGGTTGGGGACTGGGTGATTGCGATCGGAAATCCGTTCGGATTCACGCTGACCGTCACGGCTGGAATCGTCAGCGCCAAGGGACGCATCCTGGGCGGCAACTATGACGATTTCCTGCAGACCGATGCCTCTATTAACCCCGGCAACTCGGGCGGCCCTTTGTTCAATACCGCCGGCCAGGTGATCGGAATCAATACCGCGATCTACAGCCGCACCGGCGCGAACAACGGTATCGGCTTCGCGATTCCAATCGATCTCGCGCGCAGCGTGATGGACCAGCTAAAGGCGCACGGACGCGTCATCCGCGGATGGCTCGGCGTCGAGATCCAGGAGGTCACCGCCGACCTGGCGCAGTCGTTCGGTCTGCCCAAGCCCGAAGGAGCGCTGGTGGCCAGCGTTGAGAAAGGCGGCCCTGCGTCAAAGGCCGGCATCGAGCGCGGCGACATCATCACCAAGTTCAACGGTCACGAGGTTGAGGACGAGCATGAGCTGCCGGAGCTCGTCGCCGAGACTCCGGTTAATCAGACGGTGCCGATGCAGCTCCTGCGCAACGGCAAGAGCATGACGCTTAAGGTCAAAGTCGGCGAGCTCAAGGAACAGCAGGTGGCGAGCGCCAAGGCCGAAGAGCCCGGCTTAAACTGGGGTATGCAGGTTGGCGAGATTACGCCCGATCTGGTGCAGCAATTCCATCTGCAAGCCGACAAGGGAGTGGTGATCCGGCGCGTGCAGCCCGACAGTCCGGCGGCGGACGCAGGATTGGAGCCGGGCGACGTGTTGCTCGAAATCAATCACGACAAGGTGAACAACGTGAAGGATTTCGTCTCGAAAGCCACCGAGGCGAAGAAGGGCAATAAGTCGGCGCTGCTCCTGGTGCAGCGCGGCAACGCGACGCTATACACGGTAATCAAGCCGGGCGGCGAAG
>JASHOJ010000232.1 GCA_030041155.1 Candidatus Binataceae bacterium
CGATCATGTAAATCGGATAGCTAAGATAAAGTTCGTCGCGCGCGCGCGTGCTCGCGACGTACATCAGGCGGCGTTCCTCCTCCAGAGCTTCTTCGTCCACGCTCATCGGGCCAGGAAATCTGCCGTCCGCGGCCCAGATGACAAAAACCACTCGCCACTCAAGCCCCTTGGCCGAATGAATCGTGCTGAGCGTCAGATGTTCATCCTCGCGATCTTCCGCCAGGACGCCTCCGATTGAGTCGCTCGGCGGTTCGAGCGCCATATCGGCGAGCATCGATTCGAGACTGCGATATCGCTCTGTGATGTTCTGGAAATGTTCAAGATCGCGCTCGCGCTTGGGATAGTCGTCGGGATAAGCGTCTCTCATGATCGGAAGATAATATTCCAGAACGGCGCTGATCTGCTCCGCCGGCCGCTTGTGTTCGCCGCCAAGCTCAAGCAGCAGCGCGGCCAGGCGCGCGAACCCCGAACCGGCTCCGCCCCGTCCCGGTGACTGCGCGAGGCGCGCAATCTCGTCATGGGGCGAATCCGACGAAACCAGCGAATCAATCATCCGCTCTGCGCTTCGATGCCCGATTCCACGAATCATCGTGAGCGCGCGAAGCCATGAAACAGCGTCAGTGGGATTCGCAACGATCCGCAGATGCGCAAGCACGTCCTTGATATGCGCGGTCTCGATAAACTTGAATCCGCCACGTTTTATGAACGGGATGTCGCGGCGCTGCAGTTCCAGTTCGAGATCGAACGAATGAAAACTGGAACGGAACAACACCGCCATCTCGGCGAGCTCCACTCCTTCCTCACGCAGCTCCAAAACCCGCTGCGCGACAAAGCGCGATTGCATCCGTTCATCCTGCGCGCGGACCAGGATGGGCCGGAACTCTCCGCGGCGGCTGGCGACCAGAACCTTGGTGTATCTTTCCGGAGCGCGTGAGATCACCTCATTGGCAAGATCGAGGATTCCCTGCAGCGATCGATAATTTTCCTCCAGCTTGACAATCCGTGTGCCCGGAAACTGGCTCGGGAATTCCATAATGTTATGAAAATTCGCGCCGCGAAACGAATAGATCGACTGCGCGTCGTCACCGACCACCATCACATTGTGATGTGACGACGCGAGCAGCCGCACCAACTCAGCCTGGATAAGATTGGTGTCCTGGTACTCATCGATCATGATGTAGCGGTACGATTCCGAGAGGCGCTGCCGCACTTCCGCATGTTGGCGCAGCACCTCCGCCAGCCGGTAGAGCAGATCATCGTAATCAAGCAGGCCACGCTCGCGTTTGTACGACTCGTATTTCCCGGCAAGCTCGCAGATCTCCTCCTGGTGCTCGGCCAGATGATGAAAATCAATTTCGATCTCCTCGGCGAGCGCGCGCATCTTGTTGCGCGCCATGCTGATAGCCTCCGCGAGCGTGCTCTTCTTCGGAAAGCGCCGCTCGCGCGATGCGAGCCCCATCCGGGTTCGCAGCAGATTGATGACGTCCTCCATATCGCCATGGTCCAGAATCGTGAAACTCGGCTTAAGTCCGATCACGCCGCCGTGCCGCCTAAGAACGGTGTTGGCAAAGGAATGGAAGGTGCCACCCGCGACCGATCGCGAACTCTCGCCCACCAGCCGCTCGACACGGGTGAGCATTTCCTGCGCGGCGCGGCGAGTGAATGTCATTAAAAGAATGGATTCAGGCGCGACACCGCTCTCGATCAGGCGGGCGACCCGATAAATCAAGGTCCGAGTTTTTCCCGAACCAGCGCCCGCGATGACGAGCAGCGGTCCGTCGCGATGAGTCACCGCGGCGAGCTGGGCGTCGTTCAGCAGTTCGGAATATTTGATTTTGTAGTTGTACTCGCCCGACGCGGTCTTCGGGGCGCGCAAATAGATGACCTTGTCAGCCACGGCGACAAGAATCTTATCATGCCCGAAGACGATTCGCCGCGCTTACGGCGAATACGAGGGCGAAGGAAGCGGCTGTGCGCCATTTTTGTAAATGCCTTCCATCGCGCGGTTCCATTGGCCATTCGGATTCGTCTCTTCGGATCCGCTGCCGGGCGAAAGAGGCGAAGCGCCGGATCCTGGCTTGTGCGCGATGGAAGGATTTACCTGCATAGAGTTGACCACCGGGATTCCTGGCACTCCGAGGAACTGGGTTGCCTTTTTTTGCGCGTCTCGCTTGCCGAACTCAGTAGCGACGAACCCATACAAGAGCAGTTTCGGATTGCCGTCGTCTGTGCGCAGAACCTGCGCGCCCACCAAAGGCAAACGATGCTGGTGCAGATACCGGGTGAGATTGGCGCTGGTGCTCTGATCGATATGATACGATTGGCCGGATGCGATTGTGGCCGCCAGTAATGCTATGAGCGCGGCAGCGGCTATTGCAGCACGAAGTTTACGGATCATAAGTCGCGAGCATACACGCGCAGCGGCGGCATGTCGCGGCAGGCCAGCGGTGCTTGAGCATTCGCGTTCGGCCAAATATTGTATGTGTCGGTCGACAGATGACGCTTGCTTGTTCACGAACGAAATCGATCATAATCCTGCTGCACTTTATTGGATGCTTCATCGCTGTTGCGGTGATGATCGTCCTGCCGGCCGAGCATACCCGCCGTTTTGGGCTTTCGTACAAGCCGATCGAGGTGCGACAGGCCGCTGCGCGCCATGAGTTTGTCGGGTTCTTTGATGATGCGACAGAACCGGAGATCGAGGTTGCCGCTAGCTTTCCGCCCGGCGCCGGCCGCGCCGAGGCCAACCTGAACTTTCACGTCTCGGCTTGGCCCGGTCCCCAGGTGATCGAAGCTCACGATGCGATCACGCGCAGACACATCCATCGCCTGACCCTCTCCTCCGATCCATGCGGGCCGCCACTGCGCATCTAAATTTCACGCCACCTTAAGCAATAGTCGCGGCAGATGAACAATCTCCGTTGACATTTTTCGTCCTGGCGAGCGCAGGCGCGCCAGGCATCACCTGCGAGGTGCAGTAACGTGCCGAGTTTTGCTTTGCGCAATCCGTTCACGGTTATTGTGGGCGCACTGATAGTCACCATCCTCGGCGTGACCGCATTCATGAGAATGCCGGTCGATGTCTTCCCGAGCCTCAAGATGCCAGCGGTCGTGGTGGCAACTTTCTATCCCGGCATGCCGCCGCTCGACATGGAGCGCGACATCACCACCAGGTACGAGCGGTTTTTCACCCTGGGCAGCGGTATCGAGCATATCGAATCGCGGTCGCTGCCGGGGGTCAGCATGATCACCGTGTACCTGCATAGCGGAGTCGACGTAAACGCGGCGGCGGCTCAGCTAGCTACGCTCGCGATGGCTGACCTGGGCGTGCTGCCGCCGGGCACTCTGCCGCCTCTGGTGCTGAAGTTCGACGCGTCATCGCTGCCCGTGACGCTGGTAACGGTCAAGGGCAAAGGTTTCAGCCAGGTAGAGCTCGAGGATCAGGCCCGATACAACGTCCGCAATCAGCTTGCCACCGTGTCCGGAGCATCAATCCCGATGCCGTTCGGCGGCAAAATCCGGCAGATAATGGCGTACGTCAATCGCAACGCGCTGCAGGCGCGCGGACTTACGCTCAATTCGGTTGTCGATGCGCTCAACAGCACCAATCTGATTCTGCCGGCCGGCGACGCGAAAATCGGCTCGACCGATTACTACATCTACTCAAACGCGATGATTAACCACCCTGAGGATCTGAACAACGTTCCTATCAAGGTGGGCGCCAATCAGATGCCGGTGCGGCTGGGTGACGTGGGCGATGCGGAAGACTCGACCGCCATTCAATACAACGTGGTCCTGATCGACGGGCAGCCCTCGGTTTATATCCCAATTCTAAAGCAGGGCGGCGCGAACACAATCGCGGTAGTCGACGGCATCCACGACATGCTGAGCAAAGTCATCGGAGTCCCGCGAGGGATGCACCTGAAGGCGATTTTCGACCAGTCGGGTTACATCCTCGATGCGGTTCACTCGCTCGAGCATGAGGCGATCACCGGCGCGCTGCTTGCCTCGCTGATGATCCTGATCTTTCTCGGCAGTCTGCGTTCAACTTTCGCGATTTTCCTTTCGATTCCGCTGTCAATTCTGGCCGCAACCTTTTGCCTGTTCCTGGGCGGCTCGACCATAAACATCATGACCCTCGGAGGATTTGCGCTGGCAATCGGCAGGCTGGTTGATGACTCGGTCGTGGTCCTGGAGAACATCAACCGGCATCTCGCCGAGGGCAAGGAACCGGCGCGCGCCGCGCGCGAAGGCGCCGAAGAAGTCGCGCTGCCGGTGCTGGCATCGACCATCACGACGATCATCGTCTTCTTCCCGGTCATGTTCCTGTTCGGGGTGGCGAAATATCTGTTCAGCGCGCTGGCTCTGGCGGTGGTGCTCTCGATGCTCGCCTCGTATGTGGCCGCGATGGCGGTGATTCCCATCTATTGCGCCCGCTTTCTGACCCAGGAACAAGCTCGTGCGCTCGAAGGAGCGATGTACGGAACGCGCCAGGGTGGCGGATTGTTTCAGCGCGTTTTTGGCGTATTCAATCGGCGCTATACGCGATTTTCCCACTGGTACGAGCGGCAACTCGGAAACGCCCTCAATCACAAGGCGGTGGTAATTGTCACCGTTACGATCCTGTTCGGAGTCTCAGTCCTGATCTATCCGCTTCTGGGCACCCAGTTATTCCCCACCACCGACGCTGGCAAATTCATCATCCATATGCGATCGCCCGCGGGCACCAGGATTGAATTAACACAGAAATACGCAGCGGAAATCGGCCGTGAGATTCGCAAGGTTATTCCGCCCGATGAACTCGACACAGTGGTCGCAAATCTGGGACTCGCGCCGAGTATCTCAGCCATCTACTCGTCGAATTCAGGTGAAGACACGGGCGAGATCATGGTCGCCCTCAGGGGCAATCACAAAGTGTCGACTTTCCACTACATGGATGAACTGAAGACCCGTCTTCCGAAAATTATACCTCAGGTAAACACCTTCTTCTCTTCCGGCAGCATAATCGACGCAGTGCTCAATTTCGGACTTCCAGCTCCGATCGATATCCAGGTAAGCGGTCCCGAGTACCCGCCACTGTTCAGAGTCGCGCGAAAAATTCAATCCGAAGTAAACGCGCTGCCCGGCATCTCTCAGACCTACATTCCGCAGGAGGATGACTATCCGACCCTTGACGTCAAGGTGGACCGAGTCAGGGCCGCGCGTCTGGGATTGACGGAAAAGGACGTGGTCACCAACGTCATTACCGCGCTTACCTCGAACCAGATGATCGCGCCTTCAATCTGGATCGATCGGTCGACCGGCAACGATTATTTCCTAACCGCTCAATATCGCGAGCAGGCGATCGACTCGATAGAGACCCTGCGCGACATTCCAGTCCATCACATAACTCATCATGACGGTATCGGCGCTCACGAACAGTCGATCCCGCTGCGCAGCGTCGCAAGCCTGGTGCCTGAAAAGTTCCCTTCCGAAGCCGACCACTACAACATCCAGCGCGTGGTCGACGTTTACGTGCAACCATCAACCGCGGATCTCGGAGGCACCGAGGACAAGATTGAGGCGCGTCTGCAGCATCTGACGCCGCCGCCCGATGTTCAGATCACCTATCGCGGAGCGGTCGCGGCCATGCAGCGCTCCTTTTCGAGCTTCGGCTTCGGGTTGGCGATGGCGGTCGTGCTGCTCTACCTGGTGATGGTGGCGCAATTCAAATCGTTTCTCGACCCGTTCATCATCATGTTCGCGGTTCCGATGGGCCTGATCGGAGTCATCTGGACGCTTTGGCTGACCGGCACGACTCTGAACATCGAATCGTTCATGGGGATCATCGTGATGGTCGGAATCGTGGTCTCCAATTCGATCCTGCTGGTCGATTTTGCCAATCAGCGCCGGAGCGAGGGCCAGGACCTGCGCCGCGCCGTGGTCGAGTCCGCCCGCATCCGTATGCGCCCAATCCTGATGACCGCGCTCGCGACTGTGGCAGGTCTGATGCCGATAGCGCTGGAGCTCGGCGCCGGGTCAGAGGCTTCCGCCCCTCTTGCGCGCGCCGCGGTTGGCGGCCTTGTGGTCTCGACCGTGCTGACACTCGTGCTGGTGCCGTGCATCTACGAACTCTTGTACGCCTGGAGGTCAAAATAGTGCGCCGCCTCGGAAGAACGATACTTGCTGCGGCAATAATAATCGCCGCGACCGGATGTCATACCGGATCCGAAACAGGTGGCGCTCCGACCAAGCCTGCCATAACGGGTTCGGAGATGCGCTCCGTGCTCGTGGTGCGCCCGCAACGTCACACCGTCGTCCAGTCGATAGAGTTGCCGGGCGACCTGGTCGGATACTACGAGGCCGCGCTCCATTCAAAGGTGACCGGCTATCTCGTGAAGATGAATGTCGACAAGGGTGACTGGGTCAAAGCCGGTCAGGTGCTTGCCGTAATCGAGGTGCCGGAACTACACGACAATCTCGAGCGCGCGCAGGCAACTCTGCAAATCAGCAAGCTCACCTGGGAGCGATTGGATGGCGTGCGCAGGAGCGATCCGCGGCTGGTCGCGAAAGAGGACGTCGACATCGCGTACGCGAAATACATGGAGGCCAAGTATTCCGTCGGCGAACTCCAAACGATGCTGTCGTACACGAAGATCGTCGCGCCCTTCGACGGCGTTATCACCGGCCGCTTTGCCGATCCCGGCGCGCTGATTCGCGCGGGTGGCGGCGATTTCGGCATCTCGGGCTCCGGCGTGACCGTCAGCCCAGCCGCGACCGAAGGCGCCGGCGGGCACCTGACCGGCGGAGGGCCGCTCTTGACCGAAGCCCAGATCAATAAGCTTCGCACCTACATTTACGTACCCGAAGGGGAGGTATCAAAAGTGCGGGTGGGAATGCCCGCTTCGATCACTTTCAAGGCGTTCCCGGGCAAAGTGTTTCACGCCTCGGTTACACGATTTGCATCGTCACTTGATCTTGCGACCCGCACGATGCTCACCGAGATCGATATCAATAACCCCCATCACGAACTTTACCCGCGGATGTATGCCGACGTGACGCTCATCCTGGTGCAGCATCCGGAAGCGCTGGAGGTACCGCGCTCGGCGGTGGCTGGAATTGGCCAGGAAAATTCCTTCATCTACACCGTGCAAAACGGCAAGTTGAAAAAGGATCCAGTCACCACCGGGCTGACTGACGGTACCAACATCGAGATCACCTCGGGCCTCATAGGCAACGAGCTGGTGGTGATGCACATCCGGCCGTCGCTTTCAGCGGGAGAACCGGTGCACGTTCTGGCCGCCAATACCGAGAACCTGGACGAATCCCCTCACGGAGAAGAGTGAAATGAAGCGCTGGATTCTTCGATCGTTGAGAGGCGCTGCGCCGGTCGCAATCGCATTGCTTCTGGTAATCAACACCTGCGGCCACGCAAGCGCCGAGCAGATCCCGATCCAACCGAACTCCGGCCTGACCCTCAAGCGCGCGATCGAAATTGCGCTAGAGATGCATCCGCTGCGAAAGGAATCGGAGTCCCAGGTCGCCGCCGCACGCGCGGGTATCGGCGTGGCGCGAGCCGCGATGCTCCCGCAGGCGTATGGAGCCGCGGAATATTACCGCACCACTGACAATGGCATCGGAAACACCAGTTACTTTTCACTCGACCTGTTTCCACGCTTTAGCGGTAGCAACCACAACTATCCCTCCAGCGATACTTCCGTCCCGCAGAGCAGCGAGACGAGCAACAATTATCTGGGAGGCATTTCCATCTCCCAGTTCCTTTTCGATTTCGGGCGGGTGCGCGGCTTTATCGACGAGCGGCGCGCGGATCTCGAGGCCGCCAACGCACAACTCAAAATGACCGACCTGAACCTTATCTACACGGTCGCTCAGCGCTATTACGCGCTGCTCGCCGCGGAGCAGGAGATCAAGGTTTACGACCAGGCCATCCGCGAGCGAACCGAGCAATATAAACAGGCGAAGGTGCTGGCAAAGGCCGACTTGCGACCTTATCTCGATGTATCGGTGACCCAGGCCGATCTCGCTCGCGCACAGATGGCTCAACTGCAGGCAGTTAACGCGCGCGACGACGCCAAGGTCGCCCTCGATGCGGCAATGGGAATGGCTGATACCGCGCCGCCCTATCAGGTCATCGGCCAGCTCAGCTATTCGCCGGTGACCGAAACCCTGCCCGATCTGATGTCGCGCGCGTTTGAGCTTCGGCCCGATCTCAAAGTCCTGATCGACGAGGCGCGCGCGGCGGGCGCGCGAATAGCGGAATACAAAAGCGATTATCTGCCGAATGGAACCGCGCAGGTTGGCTATACCGCGATGGGCACCGGCCTTCCGGCGGCCAACAATTTTTTCGCAGGACTGGTCATAACCTGGCCGCTTTTCAATGGCTTCAGCACGACCAACCAGATCGCGCAGGAGCGCGCTCGCCAGCACGCGATTGGCTACGCTTTCGCCGACTTGCGGCAGCACGTAATTGAGCAGGTGCATACCGCCTTTCTGAATTGGCAGGCCTCCATCGCCATCATCAAGCAGGCCGAGGCGGCGGAGAATGCGTCACGCGAGGAACTCACGCTCGCGACCCAACGCTACCGCGCGGGCCTGAGCTCGATCGTGGAGCTTGAGCAAGCGGAACGCGTGTTTACGGCTGACTCGGCCGCCTATGTGAACGCGTTGTACGGATATTCGGTATCTCAGGCGAGTGTGCAGTATTCGACCGGCGAATCGCTGACCACTCAATAGACCCAGTCGAAGCGGTCAACGCCCTATCTGCAAACCGGAGAGTCCGGCTGCGGTCGATGCACGACTGTAGCCCAAGCCGGATACCGCGTTATTTCACTTCCACCGCCCTAGTAATCTTGCCGTCCGGACCGGTCTCGAAAACATAATGATGGCCCTGGTAGGAGTAGAAGAGTTCTTCTCCCCCGGTATCGCCCTCAGCGACCGCACCGCGAGGTTGTCCATAGGCGGCCGTCAGGTCATTGCGGGTCTTTCCGATCCATTCCGTTTCGAGTTGCTCTCGCGGAGCGCAACTGGACAACGCCGCGAG
>JASHOJ010000233.1 GCA_030041155.1 Candidatus Binataceae bacterium
ACCTGGAGCGCCACCTGCGCTGGGTCATCGAGGATATCGAGACCCGCTCGCCGGTCGAACTGATCGCCATCGGCATCGGCCACGACGTGACGCGCTATTACCGCCGCGCGGTGACGATCGTCGACGCCGAAGAGCTCGGCGGCGTCATGACCGAAAAACTCGCCGAACTGTTCGCCGAGCAGCCGGCCGAGGAGCACAGCGCCCGGCCATCACGGCCGCGGCGGCTGAACGCCTGAGACAAAATGAAGCTAAATCGATTCGGTATTCGTCATTGATTGCGAAGCGCGCCGCCCCGAAAAGCTGATTCTCACACACTGGTCGATGTGGGATCGCTCAAAGCCTATTACGAGTCGCTGCCGCTCAAGACGGACCATGCGCCGCTTGTGTTCGGTGAGCGCGCTCATGTTCGGCCACCCAGCAAGCATTAAGGCCTGCATTGTGCTGACGCCCTTTAATTGCCGAAGATCGAATCATAAAGCAGCTTGAAGTTAAGAATGAGAATAATCGCAGCGACGATCCACGACAAAACCGCAACATTACGCGAAATCGCAAGGCTGCCCATCTTCTTCTTGTCCGAAACGAACTGCACGAGCGGAATTACCGCGAACGGCAATTGCATCGAAAGGACGACTTGGCTGAAAATCAACAGGTTACCAGTGCCCTTCTCGCCATAGAGCGCGGTTATGATGATTACCGGAACGATGGCAATGCCCCGCGTAATCAGTCGTCTTACCCAATGCGGAATGCGCAGGCGCAGGAAGCCTTCCATGACGATCTGGCCGGCGAGCGTTGCAGTCACGGTCGAGTTGACCCCCGAAGCGAGCAGCGCGATTGCGAACAGCAAGGACGCGATGCCGAGCCCCAGCAACGGCGACAGCAACTTGAAGGCCTGGCCGATGTCGGCAATGTCCTGATGGCCGCTGCCATGGAAGGCGACCGCCGAGACGATCAGGATCGCCGCATTCACGAACAGGGCCAGCATCAGTGCAATGGTTGAGTCGGTGACCGCCCATTTGATGGCGTCGCGCTTTCCTTCGTCGGTCTTGGCATAGTCGCGGGTCTGCACGATCGAGGAATGCAGGTAGAGATTGTGCGGCATGACGGTAGCGCCGATGATGCCGATGGCTACGTAGAGCATGGCCGGATTGGTCACGATCTCCGGCGATGGAATGAACAGATTTTTGAGCAGTTCGCCCACTGGGGGCGCCGCCGCGATGATCTGGATCGTGAAGCAGGCAAAAATCACGATCAGCAATGCGATGATGAAGGCTTCAAGGAAGCGGAAGCCGTTGTTCATCAGGAACAACAGCAAAAAGGCGTCGAGCCCGGCAATTGCCGCACCGGAGATCAGCGGGATATTGAAGAGAAGCTGAAGAGCGATTGCTGTGCCGATCACTTCGGCTAGGTCACAGGCGATGATCGCCAACTCGCAGGCGATCCACAGCAATAGATTGATCGACCTCGGGTAATAGGCGCGGCAGGCTTGCGCAAGATCGCGGCCGGTGACGATACCGAGCCTCGCAGCCAGGGCCTGCAGCAGAATCGCCATCAGGTTCGACAGCATGATGATGAAAAGAAGCGTGTAGCCGAACGAGGCGCCTCCGGCGAGGTCAGTCGCCCAATTGCCGGGGTCCATGTAGCCGACCGAGACCATGTAGCCCGGTCCCATGAAAGCGAACATGCGTCGAAACCAGACCACGGACTGCGGCACCGCTATCGAGCTGTAGACTTCCGGCAGACTTGGTTCGTTCTCATCGTCCAGCCGCGAAAATCTCCATTTGGATCGCGGAGCGGTGCTCAGACCGGACATGCCGTCACTCCCCTTTACTCAGTGTCCGATCCATATAGTAGCCATGTATCAATAATATGCAATAGGCTACATTCCGGTGTGTCGGTATGACGTTGCGGCCGTTTGACGGGATTCACACGCGCTTGACGCCGCTCCGATTGCAACCGCGCGTGATGGGCGGAAAGCCCGTGCGCTATGTTTTGGTGCCCTCGGCGAACACAGAAAATATCAAGATCGACCACGCAAGAAGCGGGCAAACGCCTGGAGCGTCGCTTCCGACACATAATGCTCGATACCCTCCGCGTCGGCCTCGGCGGCTTCTCCTGACACTCCAATCGCGCGAAGAACGTCGACAACGAGCCGATGACGAGTGCGGACTTTTTGCGCCAGCGCCTCGCCCTTCTCCGTCAAAAAAACCCCGCGATATGGGCGAGCGGTCGCCAACCCCGCCCGCTTCAGGCGAGAAACGGTCTTGATTGCCGTGGCATGGGAGACGCCGAGCCGGCGCGCGATGTCGGTCGGCCGCGCCTCGCCTTCATTGGCCAGCAGGTCCGCAATCAACTCAACATAGTCTTCCAACAGCGCGGTCGATTGCGCCGATCGGGTCTTACCGAAACGGCTCGCCTGGATTAGCTCTGCCGGTAACACCGTCGCGGCACCGCGATGCTTTGGCCTCACGTCGCTCGAAGCGTTTGATCTCATTTCGGCGGCCACACTTGCTTGGATCAATTGTGTTGCATAATGAGCACGCTTTTCTTTTGATGTCAAAATAGAGCCTCGGCTACATCTCTAGCCATTGACAACACTGGCACGGTCATTAGATTGTAGTCTATGCTACATCTTCCGGTAAATAGTAGAGAGTGAGTTGGCGAGGGTGAAGGGGCGTGTTGTGCGGGCAATTTGGCTGGCAGTTTGCGTAATGCTGTTTGTTACCGCGGCGCAGATGCCTACAGCCGTCGCAGCGGACCTGTCGGTAAAGGCAGGATCATCGTCTCCAGCCTATGACTGGAGCGGTTTCTATGCCGGCATGAACATGGGTTACATCTCGGGCGGATCGAACTGGACGGCAGCGCCAAGCCTCAGCGGCGCACTCGACATGTTTCAACCGTTCGATCTCTTCAAAGGGACGGGAAGTTTTTCCACCGGACTGCAAGCTGGCTACAATTACATGCTGCCGAACCGGTTCGTCGTCGGTGCTGAGGTCGACGCGTCGTTTCCAAGTATTGAAAACCCCAACGGCATTTCTATCGGCGGCACCTCAACATTGTCTTCGCCATTTGGTGCTGAGAGCTACAGCGAGACAGTACTTTCTTCCGGTACCGTGCGTGGTCGCATCGGCTATGCGCCGGCGAACTGGCTGTTTTATGCGACGGGGGGCTTTGCTTGGACGTATGATCGGCTGACTCTGACTCAACTGGCCACTGGCACCACTGACATGCCGTTTTTGTGGCGCTTGGGATGGACGGCCGGTGTCGGCGTCGAGACTCCAGTGGCGCCGCACTGGACTGCGCGGCTGGAATACCTTTTCACAGACTATGGCAACAGCAGCGTGTTGTTCGCCAATGCGGGTCAGCGGTTCAATTCGGATTTGTCACTGCAGGCACTGCGTGCCGGCCTGAATTATCGTTTCGGCGACGACGTGGCCTCGTCAACCGTACCGTCGTCCACACTGGACCCGGATATCGTCAATTTTCACGGCCAGACCACTTTCACTTGGCAGGGTTATCCGGCGTTCCGTTCGCCCTATGAGGGTACCAACAGTCTCCCAGGTGGCAGCTCAGGCCGTGAAACCTGGGACGCCACGTTGTTTGCCGGTATTCGGCTGTGGCCAGGCGCAGAGTTATGGCTCAATCCTGAAATCGACCAGGGATTCGGGATCGGCAACACGCTCGGTATCGCCGGTTATACGAGCGGCGAAGCCTACAAGATCGGTTTTACCTATCCCTATACGCGATTACAGCGCGCCTTCATCCGTCAAACCATCGATCTTGGCGGGGACTCGCAGAAGGTGGACGCCGGGATCAATCAGTTTGCCGGGAGCCAAACCGCTAATCGCCTCGTGCTAACGGTGGGAAAATTCAGTGTCACCGATGTGTTCGACAACAACAAATATGCCCACGATCCGCGCAACGACTTCTTGAACTGGTCAGTCGTCGATACCGGAACGTTCGATTACGCGGCCGATCCATGGGGCTACACGCTCGGCGCCGCCGCTGAGTGGTATCACGGCGATTGGACGTTGCGTGGCGGCCTTTTTGATCTGTCGATCCTCCCCAACAATCTCGAACTCGATCCGACGTTCGGCCAGTTTCAATGGGTCGGCGAAATCGAGCGCCGCTTCGAACTGTGGGGCCATCCCGGCAAGATCGCAGTCACAGGATTTCTCAGCCGTGGGCGCATGGGTAGCTATCAGGACGCAATTACCTTGGCGCAGATCACTGGTGAACCGGCTGATATCGCTGCTGTGCGGCAATACCGCAGTCGCGGCGGCCTGAGCATGAATATAGAGCAGGAGATCACATCCGATCTCGGCGCGTTCGTCCGGGCCGGTATCGCCAATGGCGATATCGAGCCTTACGAGTTTACCGATATTGATCGGACCGTAGCGGCCGGATTGTCGCTCAAGGGGGCGCGATGGGGCCGTCCCGACGATACGGTCGGAGTGGCCGGCGTCATCAATGGCATTTCGGACGAGCACGAAGCCTTTTTCAACGCTGGCGGCCTCGGCATTCTGATTGGCGATGGACAACTGCCCCGTCCTGGAATGGAGCAGATCGTTGAAGCGTATTACAGCTACGCTGTCGCGTCTTCGACGAAAGTCACCTTCGACTATCAGTTTATCGCCAACCCTGCCTACAACACCGACCGCGGACCGGTTTCCGTCTTTGGCGCGCGATTGCATAGCGCATTTTGAAGGAAGCTCGCGCACAAACCTTGTAGCCGACAAATCACGCGCGTCTCTCGGGACCGGCGGCTTGCGGCGTCAGATTAAGATCGTCGAAATGAAAAGACATGTTATAAGTTCGGTATCCAGATTTCTTCGAAGTGTTTGCGTGTTGCTGACGGTCGCATTGTGGACAGTTACCATCGCGACCGATCCGACGCTCGGCGCCATCGGCGCGGCTGCCGTCCTGACCGCAATTGTCGCTTTCATGGTGGTTTTGACGTTAAGCGAATAACGTGAATGGCGGCCCGCCTGCCAGCGGGTCGGCTTAGCAATCCAGAACGGCGCCGCCGCACTGGATTGCCTCGCTTCGCTCGCAATGACGACTGAGTGCACTGCGCGACCCAGAGTCATCGCGCAGCCGCCTACACCATGCGCCGTTCCGGCGTCGGCGTGAAGAAGACAAACAAATTGGCGACGACGATCGTGCCGGCCAGGAACAGAAACACGACGCTCAGTCCGTAATGGTCGGCGAGAAGGCCGCCGCTGATCGGACCGATCGCAGCGCCGAGCGCCTGGCTGCCGAACATGATGCCGATGCTGGTGCCGCCCTGGCGCGCCGGCGTGGCGTCGAGCAGCCAGGCCTGCAGCACGGAGCGGACGGCGAACAAAAAGAAGCCGAGAAAGGCGATGAGAATCACGAAGACGTCCGAATGGCCGGCGAACGCCATGCCGAGCAGCACCACCATGGTCATCGCCATGCTGCTGACGATGATGCGCTGCCGCCCGAGCCGGTCGGAAAGATGCCCGGCGATCGGCGTCACCGCAAAGCCGGCGGCTTGCAGCG
>JASHOJ010000028.1 GCA_030041155.1 Candidatus Binataceae bacterium
CCTGCTCAGCGCCGTTATTATAGGCCTGCGCCTCGATTGAGTCTCGCGGTTAACGCGGTGCTACCGGCGCGATTAGCGCTTCACGCGCCGCGGGCAATTCCTCGATCACGTCGCCGGCAAGAAAGCCGACCTGACCCCTTCGCGCCGCAACCCGATCCGCCGCGTATCCATGCAGGAACACTCCGAGCGCCAGCGCGTCGAACGGACGCATCCCCGACGTCAGCAGCGCGCCCACGATTCCCGACAGCGCGTCACCCATTCCCGGCGTCGCCATCCCAGGATTTCCCGTGGAATTCACATAGATGTCACCATCTGCATTCGCGACCACCGATCGCGCGCCCTTCAGCAGCACACTCGCGCCGGTAATCCGGGCAAGATTGCGCGCAGCGCTGATTCGATCGGCGTTAACCTCGCGCACACTGGAATTAAGCAGCCGCGCCATCTCGCCCGGATGCGGCGTCATCACGAGCGGCCCGCGCGCGGACATCGCCTTGGCGCAGCCTTCCGCAGCAAGCGCATTCAGTCCGTCCGCATCTATAAGCACCGGCCGCGACGGCGCCGCGCCCTCGCGCAGCATCCATCCGAGCAGCTCCCGGGTGTCGTCGTTCATCCCGACTCCCGGCCCGAAAACGATCGCGCTCTTTCCTTCCGCAAGATGAGCCAGAAATTCGACCGCGGCGGTTCCCGCGAAATGCCCTTCGCGCTCGGCGACGGCTTCGGTCATCAGTTCCGCCTGCGCCGACGCAACTATCGGCTGGACTGATTCCGGCGACGCCGCGGTGACCAGGCCCGCGCCGGTTCTAAGCGCCGCGCGCGAGGCCAGGATGGCGGCGCCGGATTTTCCGCGGCTGCCGGCGACAATCAGCGGATGCCCGAACATCCCCTTGTGCGCATCGTTTGCTCGGGGCGAGAGAAATTCGCGCGCGAACGCCGCGTCGTAGTAGCGTCCGCGCGGCTTTATCTCGTCAATCGCCTCGCGGGCGAAGCCGATATCGGCAATCTCAAGCGCGCCGCAATGACCCGCGCCCGGATATGAGACGTGGCCATACTTGGCGTAGCCAAAAGTGACCGTCAGCGCGGCATTCACCGCGATTCCCATCACCGCGCCGGTATCGCTATTGATCCCCGACGCGATATCCACCGCCACGACCGGAACTCCAAGCGCGTTGATGCGTTCGATTGCCGCGCGTGAATGACCTCGAATCTCGGCGTTGAGTCCGGTGCCGAAAATCGCGTCAACTATTGCGCCCGGCTTCGCGCCGAAAGCGGCTTCCAGATCGGATTCGTCCGTGGCCTGGATGATCGTGCCGCCCGCGCCGACCAGCTCGTCGTGCGCGCGCAGGGCGTCACCCTTCAGATCGCTGCCCCATCCGAGCAGAACTACGCGCACCGAAAACGCGCTGTTCTGCAGCCGGCGCGCGGCAACCAACCCGTCGCCGCCATTGTTGCCCTTGCCCGCGATCACCAGCACACCGCAGCGAACCGCGTCGGGAAAACGGGCGGCCAGCATATCGGCGACCGCCTCGCCCGCGCGAGTCATCAGCGCGAATGAATCGATTCCGTGGCGGGTCTGGCTCAGATGATCGAGTCTGCGGCTCTCGGCGGCGCTAAGTAGAATCATCGGCGGAAGCTCCCGCGTGATCGCTCGATGCGGACCTTCGGTGTCATCGCGATCCTACCAGACCGATCGCGCCGCCGCACGGTAGTTGCCTTGCGGGCGCCGATCGAATGAACTTACCTTGTCCTCGCGATGATCAAGCTAAGCGTCAACGTGAACAAGGTCGCGGTGATTAGAAACTCCCGCGGCGGAGATCTTCCGAGCCCGGTTGAGGCCGCGCGCACGGCAATCAAGGCGGGATGCCACGGTATCACGGTGCATCCGCGTCCCGACGCGCGTCACATCACCTATCAGGACGTGCTCGAACTGGCTGCGATGCTCTCGACCGAGACTCGCGGCGTCGAGTTCAATATCGAAGGATACCCCGGCGCCGAATTTCTGGAGCTGGTCGCGCGGGTCCGTCCGACCCAGTGCACGCTGGTGCCCGATCCGCCCGGAGTGTTGACCTCGAACGCGGGATGGAACCTCGGGCCCGGCGCCGAGTGGCTCTCCGGAGTGCTCGACCGGCTGCGCGACGCGGAGGTTCGCACCAGTCTGTTCATGGAAGCCGACCCGGCCGGCATCATCCGCGCAAAAGAGCTCGGCGCCGATCGGGTCGAGCTGTTCACAGGCCGCTATGCGCGCGCGTTTGGAACCGCGGATGGCAAACGCATCCTCGCGATGCATCGCGAGGCCGCGCGCACCGCGCAGAACGTTGGCCTGGGCATCAACGCTGGACACGATTTGAACCTGAACAATATCCCGGCATACGTGCATGCGATTCCGATGCTCGACGAAGTCTCGATCGGGCATGCTTTGATCTCCGACGCACTTTACGTCGGATTGGAGAACGCGGTGCGCGCCTATCTGCGAGCGCTCGGCTCGACGCCCAACCGCGTGCGTCCGCTGCGTCCGGCGCTGAAGAGCGGCAGAAAGCCGTCGCGGCGCTCGCCCAGAAGATAGGCGAGCATCGTTGGCCAAAGCGGGATCGCTCAAGTGGCACGTTTCACGTGAAACATCGCAGAAACCGTGTCTCCGCTGCGGCACGTTTCACGTGAAACATCGCAGAAACCGTGTTTGAATTGTAGAATAATCCTTCATTCTGAAGGATTCTTCTTTGGCCGATTGCGAAATCGCGTTCCGCGAATTGTTCTTGCCTTCGAGCTAACACGTAGTGGACAGACGCTAACTGAGCGGTCAGTTACCATCCCGAGCGAGCGCCGCACGAACGCTTACGGGCGGCGAAGATCCTGGAGAATCTCCTTCAGCACGCCGCGATCGCGATCGTCGCGAACCGGAATATCAAAACTGACTCGATTAATTCCGGCAAACCGCTTTTTGATCACCGCGGCAATATCGTCGTAAGTTCCCACCGCGGCGAAAGCGTCCACCATATCTTCGCTGACCAGCCGCGGCATCTCACGCCATTTCTGCTGCACCGACAGCTTGTGCAACTCGTCCGCAGTATCGCCCCATCCGTCCAGCTCGAAGCTGGAACGGTATGAGCGGGTCGATCCGTAAAACGCGATGGTCGATTTGATCGCCTCGCGCGCCTTCTTGAGCGCGTCGCGATCCTTCGCGGCGGCAAGAAATCCTCCGCCGGAAATCTGAAAGTTGCTCCATTCGGACTCGGGCTTGCCGGATTTCGCAAAGCCTTTTTTCAGATTCGGCAGCGCAATCTGATCGATATACTTGCGGGTCACGATTCCATGCAGCCGCACGCCGTCGCAGACCTCGCCCGCAACTTGCAGCATCCGCTCCTGCACCGCGGCGATCGCGACCGGGATGTGCGGATGCTTCTGCGGCGGCGGGGCGAAGTTCGGCGTCATCAGCGACAGATTGTAGTGCTCGCTGCGATAGTCCAGCGGCTCGCCCGTCTGCCACGCGCGCCAGCACGCGCGCATCGCGCCGACGTAGTCCTTCATCCGCTGCGCGGGCTTAGACCACGGCATCCCAAACCGCCGCATCACATGGCCCTTCACCTGCGAGCCGAGCCCGAGCATCAGCCTTCCGCCGCTCATCCGCTGCAAGTCCCACGCGGTGTATGCGGTTGCGACCGGGCTCTTGGTGAAAGCGAGCGCGATTCCGGTGCCGAGCTCGATTTTGGCCGGCTCCTGTGCCGCAATCGCGAGTGCAAGGTAGGGATCGTGCTGGGTTTCAACCGCGATAAGCGAATCGTAGCCGAGCGTCTCGGCCTCGCGCACTTGATCGCGAATCGTCGACCAACTTGGTTCGGGCCGCGCGCCTCCCTGCTGCATCTCAGGGCTGTAGGCGACGCCGTAGTTGAGTCCGCGTTCGATTTTTACTGCCATGGCGCGGTTATCGCGTCACCGGCGCCGCGCTGTCAAGGCGCACGCCGTGGCAAAAGCCGTAAGCAATGCGCGGCCTTCGCTCAAGATGACACAAAAAAGTGCGGCACCGGGTGCTGTCATCCCGAGCGAGCGTTGCGCGAGTCGAGAGATCCCGAAAAAGCCTTCTCAGGTTCGTGGGTCCTATCGCGGAAGGGCGGGGGCGGGAAATTTGCGGCACATCTCCGCGACTTCACCGGCGATTCGCGCCAGCACGGCATCATCACCGGCATGCGCGATCGCTTCATCCATCCATTTGCCTATCTGTTTCATCTCGGACTCGCGCATCCCGCGCGAAGTCACCGCCGGTGTGCCAAGTCTGAGCCCGCTCGGGCTGAAGGGCTTGCGTGGATCGTACGGGACGGTGTTGTAGTTGCATACGATTCCCGCCCGCTCGAGCGCCACCGCACCCTTTTTGCCGATGACTTTTTTGTTGGTCAGATCGACGAGAATCAGATGGTTGTCAGTGCCGCCGGACACGAGCGAGAAGCCGCGTGCGAGCAGCTCCTCGGCAAGCGCTTTTGCGTTGCGGACGATTTGCGCGGCGTAGTCCTTGAATTCGGGGGTTGCCGCTTCCTTGAGCGCGACGCCGATCGCGGCGGTGGTATGGTTATGCGGCCCGCCCTGCAATCCGGGGAACACCGCCTTGTCGATCGCGTCAGCATGCTCGGCGCGGCACATGATCATCGCGCCGCGCGGCCCACGCAGCGTCTTGTGGGTCGTGGTCGTGATCACATCGGCATACGGCGCGGGGCTCGGATGCACCCCGCCGACGACCAGGCCCGCGATATGCGCGATATCGGCAAGCATCAGCGCACCGGTCTGTTTCGCGATCTCGCCGAACGCCTTGAAATCGATAATCCGAGGATAGGCGGTTGCGCCGCAGACGATTATCCGCGGCTTCTCCTTGCGCGCGAGCGCGAGCACCGCGTCGTAGTCGATACGATGAGTTTCACGATCGACGCTGTATTGCGCGGCGCGCCAGAACCGCCCGGTGATACTCACGTTCCATCCGTGGGTCAGATGGCCCCCCATCGGAAGCGCGAGTCCCATTATCGTGTCGCCGGGTTTGAGCAGGCCGAAGTACACGGCGAGATTCGCAGGCGATCCCGAGTAGGGCTGCACGTTGGCGTGATCGACGTTGAACAGCGCTTTGGCGCGATCGATCACCAGGTTCTCTAGCTGGTCGATATAGCGCTGGCCCTCGTAATATCGGCGGCCCGAATATCCTTCCGAATATTTGTTGGTGAGGATCGA
The DNA here is from genome assembly GCA_030041155.1 of Candidatus Binataceae bacterium. Lineage (GTDB taxonomy): Bacteria > Desulfobacterota > Binatia > Binatales > Binataceae > JBARDN01. The sequence goes on from JASHOJ010000028.1 coordinate 5,203, forward strand.
ACCGGTCGCTTCCAGCACGGCGGCGGATGCGTAGTTCTCCGACGGGATCAGGCGCACGGAGTCGCGCTGATAGCGCTCTTCGTTGCGGATGATCTCGAAAATTTCCGGATCGGTTCGCTTCAGCTCGTCCACGCCGCGCCTCCTCGGTAACTCCCGTTCAGCGCAGAGGGTAGCTAGGCTCGCCTCGCGACGCAAAAGTCTCGAAAGAATCGGGGTGCAGTGATTACAGGAGCTTTTTTATCGCATCGCGGATCTCCGGCGACGACCAGTTCAACGCACCGGTGAAGTTCCATACGATCCGGCCGTCGGGCGCGATTATGAACGTGCTCGGGATTCCACGAACTCTATAGGCCGTTCCGGTAACGTTCTCGTTGTCGAGCAGCACAGGAAAGTCATACCCGCTGCGAGCGATAAAGCTCGCCACTGCGGATTTGCTGCCGCTGTTGATACATACCGTGACCATTGTGAAGTCATGATAGGAACTGAAATCGCGATACAAAGCTTGCAGTGAAGGCATTTCGCTTCGGCAGGCTGGGCACCATGTTGCCCAGAAGTTAAGAAAAACGGCCTTTCCTCGTGTTGCATCCAGAGAGACGCCGGAGCCATCAAGGCCAGGCAGCGTGAAATCAGGGGCCAGGCGCCCGGCTTCCGTGCCGCTTCCTGTGATTAGGCCCGCGAGCGCAATGCCGGCGGCAAGCTCGTTCGGCCCCGCTGGTCTCGAGCGCGGGCTAAGAAGCGGCGTAGGGGCAGTTTTTTCGACAGATTCGGGGGCTGGAGATCCCCCTATCCTCACCTGAGCGGGAGTGCGGCTCGGCTGCGCTCGCGCCTGGGACGAAGTTGCCTTGAGGGGCTGCTCGGTCGCTTTAGCCGATGCCGACATCTCCGGAGCCGGCTTAAGGGGCACCGCCTCGGCCAGGATCAAGCGGTTCTGTTCATGATAGAGCAGGTAGGCGAGGTACTGCGACGCGGCAAACCCGATCACGAATGCGACCAGTGCGATTTCGATGGCTCCACGAAAGGTCAGGATTCGCCTCAGTCCCGGATACGGCGGTGTCGCGCCAAGAGGCTTCGTAAAGATAAATCCCGCATCACCGAACCGGATTTCATCACCAAAAACGATCGTCACCGGCCCTGAAATGCGGCGCGCGTTTACAAAGGTGCCATTGCTCGAGCTCAGATCGTTCAGCTCGTAATGATCTTTTCGAAACGAGACCGAGGCGTGGCGCCGCGAGATAGTCGACCGCCGCACGACGAACTGATTTTCTTCGCCGCTTCCGATTGAAGCCTCTGACTTGAGTAAGCGAAATTCGTGTGGCTCGCCCGTCTGTGCATCGAGCGAAACCAGACGAGCTTCGGGTACCGGATATTTACGCCTGAAGGCTATGGATGTCTCCTCCGCGCGCTGGTTCCCCGCATCTCAGTCAGGAATTGCCGCTAATCTTCGAGTTAGCGGCTGCCGGTGCGGACGACCGGCCGGTCGCAGTCTTGTACGAGCGGTATATTAGATACTCGGCAGTTCCGAAACCGACTACCAGCGACACAAGTATCAACACGATGAGAGCGCGCAGGCCGGACAAGGCCTTCCGGCGAGACCGATAGCTTGTACGCACAGGATTCGAGCCGGTCCTGGCGTCTGATTCAAAAACAAAACGCGCTCCGCCGAAACGAACTTCCTGCCCATTGCGCAGCGTCACCCATTCGCTCGCTTTCCGGTCGTCCACAAAGGTCCCGTTTGCGGAGCCTTGATCGATCACCTGCCATCGCCCGCGTTTGAGGCGCAGGGAAGCGTGGCGGCGGGAAACCGAGTTGTCACGGACGATCAATTGAACGGTTGGTCCACTACCTAGGGTATACTCAGGCGCATCGAGCACGAGTTCGCGAGTCGCGTTCCCGGAAGGGTTAATGGCGAGAAGAGCAGAGTGTTTTTTCTTGCGACGTTCCCCCAACATCGCATATCCACTCGGCGCGCCATTTTAACTACGACGCCCGAGGACCTCTAACTATAATATACTATAGGTTATCGAGTGTCGTTATTTGGGGCAATATCCTGTCCGCGAACCGTCAGGAAGCAGGGAGATCGAACGCGCGTTCGATGAGTTCAATTTGCTTCATTATCAAAACTCACCAGCTCCCCCGAACAGGGCGCTTGAGAGCGGAGCGATTCCCGGCGATCGTTGAATCAAAGCTTAAGCCCGAGATAATCTTACTTAAGGTCTTACCATGAGTGAAACGACCAGGCTATCGACCAAGGGACAGGTGGTTCTGCCGAAGTCTCTGCGCGCCCGCCGCCGATGGGTGCGGGGCACGGAATTTGTCCTTCGGGAATATGACGAAGGAATCCTGCTCACGCCGAAGAAAAGCGGCCGGGGCGGGAACTGGGAGAGCTTGATCGGCTGCGTCTCGTATCACGGCCCGCGCAAAACCATCGCGCAGATGGATCGCGCGGTCGAAGCGGCGGCAAAACGGGCAGAAAGAGCGCGGCTGAAATGACCGCGGTCGATACCAACGTGCTGGTTCGCGTGATCACCAATGATGACCGGGCACAGGCCGCGCGAGCGGTCGCCTTTCTTCGCCGACAGGATATGGTTTTTGTATCTAAAACCGTATTGCTCGAACTTGAATGGGTGCTTCGCAGCGCCTACCGGATTCGACGGGAAGATATCGCCCTGGCTCTTCGCAGGCTTGGCGAAGTATCGAACGCGGAATTCGAAGATCAGGCTGCGGTTTCGCAAGCGATAAGCTGGCTGTCGCAAGGCATGGATTTCGCCGACGCGCTGCATCTCGCTTCTGCCGGCCGCGAAAGCGATTTCGCAACTTTCGACGCCGCACTTCGCCGCAAGGCGCGCCGTTTGAACGCGGGAAATCTGATTGCTCCTTGATCGAACCCGCAGGCGAGTTCTTTTTTATCTCCCGCACAATCCCCACTCGCCTTAGGATGAAAACGCGGCGGCGTGCGCCCTCACCCTCGCGTCACGACGATTGCAAAAGAAGAGCAATCGCCGCGCCGCTCTCCCTCTCCCGGCGGGCGAGGGTATTTCCAAATCTGCGTCATCTTTAGCGAGCGCTGCGAGTCGAGAGTCTGCCCTGAGCCTGTCGAACGGGATCGGCGCGAAGCGAGAAAAATTCACAGAGTCTCCGCAGACTCTGTTCAGGATGACGATCGGGCGGTATGGATCTGGCCGCAACAAGCCGCGGGAGAGGAAAGCCCCGCGCGCTAGATTGCGCGGAGCAGAAAATCCAGTACGAGGCGGTTGAACTCCACCGGATGCTCCAGGCTCGGCAGATGCGCGGCGTTCGCGATTCTTGCCAGGCGCGCGTTCGGTATCTCGGCGGCAAACCGATCGGCAAGTTTGATTAAAGCCGTCTCGTCGCTGTCGCCAATAATGATGAGTGTCGGCGCTTTGATCTCGCCCAGCCTGCCGATCGCCGGCGGTTTAAGCCCAAGTTCTGGATGTTTGAAGCGTTCGAGGGAAAAGTTCTCGCGATGCAGCTCTCGGGCGCGTTCGCGGTACTCTTTTCCCACCTTCGCCGCGTCACGCGAAGGACCATCGATCCAATACTTCGCGTCTACCTCGCGCGCGCCGTCAAAGTCGCGGTTCTGGATCGTCCGCATCATTTCGGTCGTGTAGGTTAATGCGTCGGCCGTCATCATCCCGGCATCATCGAGTCCGCTCGCTCCCGATCCCACCAGAACCAGCGCGGTAACCATCTCGGGATGCTCCAGCGTGAAGTCTATCGCCGCCGCTCCACCCATCGAGCATCCGATTAGCGCCGTGCTCTGGATTTTCAGATGCCGCGCCACGCTCAACAGATCGCCGCGAAGCGAATAAGCCTCATCCACGAGTTTTGATTTGCCGAAGCCGCGATGGTCATAGCGCACGACCCGGAAACGATCGGAGAACACCTCGAATTGTGGATCCCACATCCGGCGGTCCGATACCCCGGCATGAAGAAAGAGCAGATTTGCGCCCGAGCCGGCGCTTTCGAAATAAATTTTCGCGGAGTCTGATGATGCGTAGCCGGACGTGATCTCACTATGCGATGCCATCGGTCGCTCCCTCCGTGCTTGGCGCTTATCGCCTGGTCAGAAAGAGATCCAGTCCGGGGAACGCGGTCACTCCAGATCGGGAGGAGTCACCTTTGCGATCCAGGCGCGATAGTTGCCCTCGTAGCCGACCTCGCGCTGGCGATCCTCGACCCGCCGCATGAGGCTCGCGACAGCTTCAGGAGCAAGGCGCGGACGCGCCGCAAGAATCGTGGAGATTACCGCGGCTTCATCGGCCGCGTCCTTGCGCGCGCCGTCGGCAATCGGAATCTCTTCGTCTGAAAGGCCAAGGTACGCTTCCGCAACCCGAGTCCCGACCTCGGTCCCGCTTTCCAGCGAATCCTTGATATTGCCCTTGCCGGTCAGCACGTTGCCGCAGGCGAACACGATGGTCGGCCCGTCCATCAGAAGGCCGGTCTTCTGGTCGGCGTAGGTATAGGTCTCACCCTTCTGGGTAATTCCCGGGATCGGCTCCGGGATGCTGCCGATGGAGCTTACGGTCAGCTCCGCGCGCGGCGCTTCGACGTCGCTTTCGACGATTCGCACGTGAGAATCCTCGATCTCGGTGGCGCTGAACTTCACTCCAACCACCGCGTCATGCTCGACAATAAGCCCCGACGGCGCGCGCAGCTCCTGGAACTCGAAGCGAAACTTGCGCATCGCCTTTTCAAGAATCTTCACCCGCGCCTGCCGCATCGCTTCCCGCCGCTTGGGCGGCGCGTCGGGCGAAATATCCGACAGCGGCATGTCGAGCACGCGGCGCCGATAATAGAGCTTGCACGGGGCGACGCCGAGGGTCGCGAAGTCAAGCTGATGCGACGCAAGAACCGGGTCGAGCCCCTCGCGCTCGAGGCGCACCATGTCTTCTTTTATCCCGCGCGCCGCCATCGCCGCGCGCGCGGTTTCGATCTGCAGCACCTTCACCACGTCGATTGAGGCAAGTCCGCCGCCAACCACGATCGCGCCGGGCGTCAGCCGATACGTCGGCCCGTCGTAGCTCTTTTCGTTGTAGTGATTGAACCAGTAGATCAGGCGGTTCTGATAGACCAAGCCGCGGTCGATAAATCGATCGGCGCCTTCGACCGGAAACGGCCGGTCGCGCCACGCGCCATGTGCGAGCACGATCGCGGAGAGTCCCCATTCGATGCGCAAGCGATCGAAATCCAGGTCGCGGCCCATCCGGGTCAGCGGAACATAGGCGATATTCGGATGGTCGAGGCGGCGATTGATTTCTTCATATTCGTCGTGCCGCTGCTTCACGTGCCATCTGGGAAGTCCATCCTCGATTTTTCCGTACGGACGCGCGTTCTGCTCGAACACGACGACTATCGCGCCGCGCGCGGCGAGAATCCGCGCGATCTCGGAACCCGCGGTTGCGGCGCCGACTACGCCGACTACATGACGAGATGTGATGTCGTGATTAGAAGCCATAAAGGGTAACTGATTAGCTTGCGTGAGCACCTGGTGCAACGACGCGCTGGCGCCTGCACTTTATTTTAGCTCAGATCGAGCGCGCTCGCTCCGCTGTCTTGCGCGATCGGCTCCGCCGTCTTGCACATGAGATTCGCGCATGATTTCCTGATTGGCGGTTCGCGAGTGATGGGTCTGCGGCGATATTTCAGTTTTCATCCGGTGGTGTGCGCGGTCGCGATTATCCTGAGCGGATGCGTCGCCGTTTACGAGCCTTACAAAGCCGCGGGCGGCGGCACCGATACCGAGCAGGGGCAGCAGCATGACTCGCCCTATCCCGCCGATGACACCTTCGTGACGGTAAAGGACGTACTTAACGGGAGCGGCATTCTGTACACCGTGTCTCCCAATAACGAGATCACAACCGACTGGACGCAGGCCAATGAGCAATCGTCGTTTCTGAAAAGCCTGGTCAGTGTTCGCCCGCAATATCGCTATCACATCAGCGTGGTCGCAACCGGACCGCGCACCAGCCGGATTATCGCCAACCTGGAGGCGCAGGATATCCCGGACGCGGATTTGACCTCGTATCTGCCCGAGCAGCGAATCGATCTGTTCCAGAAATTCGACACCCTGATCGCCAAGCTGCCGCCGCCGTCCCCGATGCCACACGAGGGCGGTGTGAATTTCGCACTTCTGCCCGGCGAGGATCTTCCGGCCCTGGCCAAGCGCGCGACCGGCAACGCCGACAACTGGCATCAGATTGCGAAGGATAACGGCCTGACCTCTCCAAACAACCTGAAAGGAGTGACGACAATCTGGGTGAGAGACGATCTGCTATCTACCAAATCCAGCGGGAAGTAAGCGGCAATCGGGGGAAAACTCTGCGGGGAAAAGACGAAAGAAAAACGAACACCAGCCGATCGTCATCAATGATTCGGCGGGTGCAGGCAGGCTCGCGCCACGCAAGCGGCGCGCCCTCGGTTTACGACCTGACCTGCCTACTCGCCGAGGCTCGCGCTCTCGACCGGATCATATTCCGGGCAGAGGCCGGATGGGCTTACGGCCGCGACGACCGCCAGGAACTGCTCGAAAGTCATCTGTAAATTAAGGAACCCGCCTTGGCAAAATACCCATCCGTAGTAGTCGAGAATCTCGTCGGGAATCGCGACTGGAAGCCGCGGCAGAGTGCTGACGGTCGGAAAAGGTCTCGGATCTCCGGGATGAATCGATTCCCAGAGCCGCAACCGCGAGGCTTCGGCTTCCTCAGATACGACGCTGCCTTCCCGAAGCGGGACGACTTTCGCTTGTGCGCTACGACTCAATGCCATTTAGAGCCTCCTCGAAAAACCCCCCTCCCTCCAGCGCAGGTTAGATTGTAGACTACGCCACTTCGCGGTCAAGTAAAATTGCGATGCGAAAAAAGCCTGAAAGTAAGCTTTTCACCAAGTCGCCTCGATTTGGCGAGATTGCCCGTCGCTCCGCCTCATTGCCATAACTAGCTGATATTACAATGTTTTCGACGATTCAAGCGGTCATTCTCGGCGCTGTGCAAGGCCTTACTGAGTTCCTGCCCGTCTCCAGTTCCGCCCACTTGATCTTTGTTCCATGGTTATTCAATTGGGACGACCCTGGGCTCGCCTTCGATGTCGCGCTTCATCTTGGAACATTGCTTGCCCTGCTAATCTATTACTGGCGCGATTGGACCGAGATGGCGGCCTCCTTGGTATCGGCCAAGAGCCAGCCGCGCCGACTGCTCGGACTGCTCGTAATCGCGACTATCCCCGGCGCCGTAATCGGCCTGGTTCTGGAGAAGCCGGCCGAGACGCTCTTTCGCGAGCACATTCTATGGATCGCCGGAGCATTGGCTCTCCTAGGGATCATTTTGTGGTTTGCAGATAAATATAGCGGCAATGAGCGCGCGATGCGGAACATGACCGTCTTCGACGCGCTTCTTATCGGGCTCAGCCAGGCCGTCGCTATCTTCCCCGGCGTCTCGCGATCCGGCGCCACAATCACGATGGCCCGGATTCTGCGAATCGAGCGCCAGGACGCCGCCAATTTCTCCTTTCTGATGGCGACGCCGATCATAGCCGGCGCGGGGCTGCTTGAGGCGCGCAAGATTCTGCACGCTGGTATCACGCCGCAAGTCGAATGGGGCTTTATCGCGGCGGCAGTGTTCGGTATCGCCGCGATTGCCGGATTGATTCGCTTCGTCAAGATGCGCACCTATCTGCCGTTCGCGTGGTATCGCGTCGCGCTTGCAATCGCGGTCGTCGGCGTCGCGCTCGCACGCTGATGCCCCCGCGCGAGGGTCATCCGCGTCCGCGCATCGCGACTGATTCCGCACGGCAGCGGCGCGCATTCCAGATTGGCGTTGCGCTCGCGATCGCGAACACGATAATCGGCGCCGCGCAGCCCGCTCTCACCAGATGGGGTGCGGTAAACCTGGATCCGCTTCTATTCTGCACCGGCGCGGTTGTGATTGCGGCAGGATGCAGCGTCGTCGCGATGCTTAAGCGGGGCGAGTTGCATCTGCTGTTCGATCCGCGATGGCGCGTGCGGCTGTGCGCGATGGCGATGGTGGGGACGGTCGCAACCAGCCTGACCCTTACCTTCGGCTTCACCCGGCTTTCGGCGATCGCGGGAACAATCCTGCTTCAGACCGAGCCGGTTTATTCGCTGATTCTTGCCACGATCGTGGTCGGCGAGCGGCCGTCGTGGCGGCAGCTTCTGGCGACCGCCACGATTCTGCTCGGAATCGCGTCCGTGTTCGCGGGCGCGCCGAGCGCTTTTTCGCCCGCGTGGGCGGTGGTGCTGGTGTTCAGCACGCCATTTTTCTGGCAGTCGTCGCATGTGATGGGGCTGCGGATGATGCCGCCGCTTACTCCGATCAACATCACGGCGGGCCGCATGACCTACGCCGCGATTGCGCTTTTGCTTATGCTGCTGGTGACGCGTCCAGCGACCGTTGCCCAGCTTTTCGACCTGCGAGCCGCTGCGGTGATTATCGGCACCGGATTTTTCGTGTATTTCATGAGCGCGCTTACCTGGTACGGCGCGATAAATCGCCTCTCGCTCGCATGGACCACCGCGCTGGTGGTGCCGGGTGTCCCGCTGCTTTCGATTCTGTGCGCGGTTGCCTTTCTCGGCGAAAACGCGACCCGGCGCGAGATAATCGGCGTGCTGATTGCGATTACGGGCGTGCTTGCGCTGGTGCTCGGCGCCGACGCGCACCGAAAGCATCCGGCGACCCACGCCGAAGAAATCGAGGCCGCCGAGGCAATCCATCAGCCGCTCAACTGAATACGGCGGCGACCCGGCAGCATCACAATTTGACTATTCGCGGCGCGTGGATTTAAGTGAGCGCATCACACCCGCGCGGGCGGCATTACCTGTAGATGAGGCCGCGCAAACAGCGCGATCGCGAGGAACATCTCATGGCCCGAATGGTTCGTCACGACAAAAACAGCCCCTACGAAATTCCCGAAGGCACGGAACTGCCGCTCTATATCTGCGGATGCGGCCTGTCGAAGACCAAGCCGTTCTGCGATGGCTCGCACAAAAAGACCCGCGACGAGAATGCCGAGGATACCTACCTGTACGACGATACGGCGCGAGTCCGCGTCATCAAGCAGTACTAGCCCGACCGGCGCCGATTTCGTCCGCCCTCACGCGGAAAAAGATTCGCGAGCGGTCTCGCGCCGTTTGCGAATAGCCGTGAAACTCAGTGCTGCTCGACGCCGCCGCAGATGTTGAGCGCCTGTCCGGTCATGTAGCCGCCGTCATCGGAGGCGAGAAACGCCACCACGTCGGCAACGTCGTCGCCCGCCTCCATCCGCCCGAGCGGCACCTGCGACACGAATGTCTTGAGGACCTGCTCTCGGTTCAGGTTGCGCGTGGCGCCAACCATGTTGATCAGTCCTTCGAAAAGCTGCGTCTCGACAAACCCGGGGCAGACCGCGTTGACCGTGATTTTGAATTGACCGAGTTCCATCGAAAGGCTTCGGGTAAGCCCGATCACGCCATGCTTTGCCGCGCAGTACGCCGCCATCATCGGGCCGCCGCGCTTGCCCGCGATCGAGGCGGTGTTGATGATCCTGCCGCCGCGCCCGCCCGCGATCATCTTCGGCGCGACGTGCTTGGCGCACAGAAACGTGCCGGTCAGATTGATCGCGACCGTCTTGTTCCACGCATCCAGCGTGGTTTGCGCGACCGGACCGCCCCCGACTCCGCCGCCCGCGTTGTTGCACAGGATATCGATGCGCCCGAATTCCTTCATCGCGGCCTCAGCCATCGCGGCGACTTCCCCCTCGTCGGTCACATCGACCCGCACCGCTATCGCCCGCCTGCCGAGCTTCCCGATCTCGCCGCAGAGCGCCTGAAGCTCGCTCATCTGGCCAAACTTCGCGTCCGGATACTCCGCCATCGATCGGCAGTAGTCCGCCGCGACGACGTTGGCGCCCTCGCGCGCAAGCCGCATTGCAATCGCGCGGCCGATGCCGCGCTCGCGCGCGCATCCGGTTACAATCGCCACCTTATCTTCGAGTCTTGCCATCTTGAATCACCCGCCAAATGACCTTGATGCGCGAGCGGAGCCTCGCGCGGTAATCGATGTGCCGGTATGTTAGTCGCACCCCGCCGGGTTGCAAATGAGCGACGAGACCGAGATTGTGCGCGGTGCTGACTCCGCATCCGAGCCCGCGGGAGACGGCTCCGGCGAACCCTGCGGCGAAGCGTCCGCGCCGCCGATACCGCGCGCGCCGCTAGCGACGTTTTCCGCCGCGCTCGCATCGCCGCGCTATGCAATCCCACTCCTGGTGATTCTCGGCGCCCTGCTCTACCTGGGCAATCTTGGCGGCTATCCGCTCTATACCAAGGGCGAGCCGCGCGAGGCGGTGACCGTCTACGACATCGTGCACGGCGGCGGAATTATTCTGCCGATGCGCGCGGGAGTGGAGATTCCGTCGAAGCCGCTTCTGATGCACTGGATCGGGGCGCTGTTCTCGATAATCGGCGGCGTGGTGACCGCGTTTACGGTGCGATTGCCCTCGGCGCTGTTCGCGATCGGCGGAATTCTCGCCTGTTATGGGTATATCCGTCGCCTGTATGATTCCGCGACCGGACTTATCGCGGCCCTGATTCTTGCCACCGCCGCTGAGTACTTGCAGGCGGGCACCGGCTCGCGCGTCGACATGACGCTCACGTTTTTTCTCGAAATCGCGTTCTTCGAGTTCATCCTGATCGCGGAGGGGATGGTCGAACGGCGGATGCTGATGTATCTCGCGATCGCGCTCGCGGTGCTTGCCAAGGGGCCGGTCGGTCTCGCTCTGCCGGCGATCGCCGGGTTCATCTTTATCGTGGTCGAACGCCGATGGGATCTGCTGCGGCGTCTGCATCTGATTCGCGGCGCGATCGTGGTGCTGATCATCGGCGGAGGATGGTACGGCGCGGCAATCTACGAAGGCGGAATGTCATTTGTCAAAAAGCAACTGATCGCCGAGAACCTGGTGCGATTCGTCGGCGGACCGGCATTCCACGAAGGCCACGCCCATCTATTCATCTACGTCGAATTTGCGCTGCTGGCCGGCTTCATGCCCTGGACGCTGCTGCTGCCGATTCCGGCAATCCTCGCGATTAAGCGTCCGCGCCGTCTCGATTCGCGCCTTCTGTACCTGCTCATCTGGTTTGTCGCAGTGCTGGTCTTCTACGACTTCGCCAAAAGCAAGCGCGGCGTTTACCTGCTGGCGCTGTATCCCGCGCTGGCCGCGATTCTCGCGCTCTATCTCAGGGACGAGGCGACACACTGGCGCCGGGGTTCGCCGCCAAAGACCGGCGCGCGCGCTTATACCGCCGTGATTTCGACTTGCGGCGGAATTGCGCTGCTCGTCACCGGCGCGGGAGCGCTGGTCAGCCTCGCGATGCTGGAGCTGAGGCCCGCTGAGATGGCGGAGTTTGCCGCGTTCTGGGGCGTCAGCGCGCCAGGATTCATCCCCGCGCTCAAGAGCGCGGTCGCCGAACGATGGCTGTGGGCAGCGGGGTTGCCAATCGCTGTCGAGCTGCTTGGCTACCTGATTCTGCTCCGCCCGTCGTCGATAATCCGGCTGGTTGGGGTAATGGCCGCGTCCGCCGCATGTATCGCGCTCGCGGCGAACCTGATTGTCGTGCCCGCGATCGCAAACACGCTCTCGCTGCGCGGCTTCACGATGCAAATGATAAACACGGTCGGCAGCCGCCAGGTCGCTTACCTCGACGCGCTCAACTATGACATCGCGTTCTACAGCGGAATGGATATTCCGATCGTCCGCGCCAGCGATCCGAATCTGCCCGACTATCTGATCGCATGGGCCGAGATTTACAATTCGATGCCGCCGGTCAGGCGGAGCCAGTACACCGTGGCGATCCAGAGCAATCCGACCTCGCTCGACGGCACCGGAGTGATTTTTCTGCTCCGCCGCCGCAGCGTCACTCCGCCATCGGGCGCCGGGACGATAGAGGCTCGCGCGAAGAGCGATCTGCGATTCTACGAGGCGCGGGATTTGCGCAGCCGCGAAATCGCGGCCGAAAGCCGCGGCAGGATTTCCGCCGAGGTCCCGCGCAGACTCGGATCGCAAATCGGCGTCAACTCCGATTCGTAGAGATTGACTTCGATCATCGCGCCGCCGCGCCGACCAATTTCGATCGCGAAACCCACCGCCGGATACACCGTCGCCGAGGTTCCCGCCAGGATTACCAGATCGGCGCGCGCCGAATGCTCGGCGCATCTTCGCAACACGTCCGCGGGAATCGGCTCGCCGAACGAAACCGTGTCGCTCTTCAGAAGCCCGCCGCATTCCGGACATTTTGGCGGCAACTCGCTCAGATCGATCTTCTCGCGCGCGAAGCGCACCCCGCATTCGAGGCATCGGATGAGTTTCCAGTTGCCATGAATCTCAGCCAGTTCGTGCTGTCCCGCCTGCCGATGCAGGTCGTCGATATTCTGCGTGATTACGAAGCGCAGCGCGCCCAGCTTCTCCAGCTCCGCCAGCGCATGATGGCCGGGGTTCGGCTGCGCAACCATAAGCGGCTGATAAAGCTCATCATTGCGCGAACTCAGCCGCTCCTGCCACGCTTTTTTCGGATCGGCCATGAAGCGCTGAAACCCGTTCATCGGCGGCTCGCCGTACTTGGTCCACAAGCCGCCCGGTCCGCGAAATGGCGGAATACCGCTGTCAACCGACATTCCCGCGCCGGTCAGCGCGATCGGATAGCTCGCATCGAGGATCATCTCCGCGGCGCGCGCGATTTCGCTGTCGATTGTCCCGGTATGTTTGTGCGCCATGATTCGGGAGTCCGCGTCAACTCACCAGGCACGACACGAACGTGAATGCGTACGCGGATACGCCGGCTTCGATAGCCTTGAGCTCAAGTCCTCCCTGCACCACCGAGGCATTTGATATCAGGCTGTACATCCGCGGCCGGTCGACGGTGATGATCGGACGTCCGCTTGCGGTTTTTACATCATCGCCGGGCGTCTGCGATCCGTCGAGGATCAACTCCACCTGCGCCGCGGAGCCCGCCGGCGGCGCCATCACCAGGTTCACGTCCTTCGAGGTATAACGCAGCCGGATCGACGCGCCCGGCGCCTCGGCGCGCGCGAATTCCTCTTCGACCCGCCATCGTCCGGCCAGATAGGGAACGCCCTCCATATGGCGACCCGAGTCGCTGTAATCATGCGCGCGGTCGCGCGCGATACCCTCGGGATTTCCGAACTGGCCGCGGGCGTGGCCGAGGTAAAGCTCGGGCGTAACGCGGTAGCATACCGCGCCCTGCCGATCGGTATCGCGCACCGGCTCCATCGGCGGCGGCAGGCTGACCGACGGCCTGAACTCGCGCAGCGCGGATTGAATGGCAAGCTCGCTCTCCTGATAGCCGCCCTCGCCGAAATGGTAGTAGGCGATGCGGCCTTTGGAGTCGACCAGGTACTTTGCCGGCCAGTAGCGATTCGAGTAGGCGCGCCAAATCGCATAGTCATTGTCGAGCACGATCGGATAATCGAGTCCGAAGCGCGCGATCGCCGCCTCCACGTGCGATCGATCGCGAGCGAACGAAAACTCGGGCGCGTGCACGCCCACGATCACCAGTCCGTCGCCTCGGTAACGATCGCTCCATCCCTGCACGTACGGCAGCGTGCGGATACAATTGACGCAGGTGTAATCCCAGAAATCGACCAGCACCACGGCCTTGCCGCGCAGATCGCGAATCTTCACCGGGCCGCCTTGAATCCAGGTCCCACCATCCAGTTCCGGCGCAAGTATGGTTTCGGAAAGAGTCGGCATCGAAAATCCTCGGAAGTGTTTATGCTTCGCGAGCCTAGCATATCGCGATGCGCCGCTCGTAGCGGGATTGACGCCGCCCGGCGCGCCGCGTTAGGCACGATCATCATGAGCGCGCCGAGTGATCTTGTGATTTCCGCGGTCAGCAGCGCGGCCGACATGGAGAAGGCGCTTGAGATCCGACGCCGGGTTTTTATCGAGGAGCAAAGCGTGCCCAAAGAGATCGAACGCGACGCCGAAGACGCAGACGCCTTTCACGCGATTGCGTTTCTTTCCGGACGGGCGGTCGGATGCGGCCGCTATGTGACGCGAGGCGACGACGTGGAGCCGGGAGAGGTGAAAATCGGCCGGATGGCGGTGCTGCGGGAATTGCGCGGCACGGGAATCGGGCACGCCATTATCGAATTCCTGATGCGCAATGCGCGCGAGCGCGGCTATCGCCGCGCGATCCTGCATGCTCAGCTCTCGGCGGAGGGCTTCTATCTAAAGCAGGGTTACGAGCCGTCGGGCGATGCGTTCGAAGAGGCGGGCATCGCGCATCGCGCGATGCGCCGCCCCCTGTAAAGTTTGTCAGCTACGAGACCAGAACTCCGAGAGCATCGTGCTCATCAGCCGGGGATGCTCCTCGGGCCAGAACAACTTCGCCCGCGGCACCGTCACAATCCGCTTCAGGCCGCCAAGATTCTTCTTCAGCCACTCGAGCGATCCGGATCGATCGAACGCGGTATCCGCATCGCCCCAAATCACCTGCGCCGGAGCTTTCGATTTCGCAATCCGCGGCGCGCTGTCGCACAACTGCGCGCGATTACGCTCCCAATCGGCGAAGCCGCGCAGCATCTCGCACCGCCCTGCTGAGGCGGCGAATGGGCCGAAGTAGGCTTCCCGCACTTCGGACGTAAGCAAACCGGTATCCTCGTAGACGCCGCTTAGCAGCTCGCGCGCCTTCGCCTCATCGGTGGCGAGCGCCTTGATCATTTCGTCCAGCATCCCGGCTTTCAGTCCTCCATAGAACTGCGCGAGCATCTCATTCGGCCACAAATTGTGAACCTCGCAGTTGGTCAGAGTAAGGGTGCGGACGCGCTCGGGATAAAGCGC
>JASHOJ010000234.1 GCA_030041155.1 Candidatus Binataceae bacterium
CGCCCGCGCGGAGTGCGCGCATGAATTCGGGAAACAAGGCGCGATCCAGATAGTTCACGTTCACGATCAAATCGAACGAGTCGCGCACGAATGGAAACGTATCCAAGTCGAGCACCGCGGGAAATATCGGCAGGCGTTCTTCGTCCACAGCGATTTTGAGCGCGCGGGCGGCGACCTTCGAGTAGTCCGCGGCGACAACCCGAAAGCCCCGCCGCGCAAGCAGAAGGCTATGACGGCCGCAGCCCGACGCCACGTCGAGCGCAAGCCCGCGCGCCGGCAAAAGCGCCAGCGCCTGGGCCACAAAAGCCTCCGGAGCGCCGCCCGCGGGGCGTCCGCGATGCTTCTCGTCCCATCGGCGGCGCCTTTCGCTATCCATCGTTGCTCTTTGCGTTGCTCTTTCGCGTCGCTCCGCTGCTGCTGCCCGGCACGTCACAGCACGCGCGCGAGCGTGAACACATCCACCGCACGTGCGCCGGCATCCATCAGGGCGCGCGCGCATTCGTCCACGGTCGCGCCGGTCGTCATCACGTCATCGACCAGCAGGACGCGGCGGCCTAGCACTTGAGCGGGATAGCGCACGGCGAACGCGCGATAGATGTTGCTGCGGCGCGCGTCGTGATTGCGCGCGGTCTGCGGGCGGGTCGCGCGCACCCGTCGCAGGACCGCAGCCTTGAGCGGAAGCTCAAGCCGCCGTGAGACTTCCTCCGCCAGCAGCGCGGCCTGATTAAAGCCGCGCCAGAGCAGGCGCCGCCAATGCAGCGGCACCGGCGCGACCAGATCGATGGCTCCGCGATCGATCGGAAGCCTCGACCCCAGGTATTCAAGCAGCGCGCGGCCCACCGCCTGATCGAGCCCGTACTTGTGCCGCCGCAGCATCGCCGGCAATGAGCGCGGATCGTCTTCCGCCGCGGCGCGATAGCGCGCGACCGACGATGCGCGGCGAAAACACGGCGGCGTCGCGATGCATCGGGCGCATCGCGGCTCGAAGCTCGCCGCTGACTCAAGCGGGCCGCCGCACACCGCGCACAGCGGCTGCGGAATCGGTTCCAGAAGCGCGATGCAATCCGCACAGATGCGGCAGGCGGCATCGCTGAAGCGCGCGCCGCACGCGGCGCATCTCGGCGGATAGAGAAAATCGATCAGCTCCGCGAGCGCAGCCATCGATTAAAAGATGAAGGTGCGCCGGACGAAAAACAAGTTGCCGCTGGTTCGGATGCACCCGCGATTTTTCGCGCCTTCGATGCTGCCGGGCGAGTTGCCGGTTATGATATAAATCGGCTATGAGCGGACCTCTTGACGGCATTCGAATAATCGACTGGACCATCTGGCAGCAAGGTCCGGTGGCAACCCAGATGCTCGCCGATTTGGGCGCCGAGGTGATCAAGATCGAGGAGCGCGACAAAGGCGATCCCGGCCGCGGAATTGTGGCAGTCTCGGGTTCTTCCACCGGCAAAAGCGGCCGCAATTTCTACTTCGAGGCGAACAACAAGCACAAGCAAAGCATCGCGCTCGATCTCAAACGGCCGCAGGCGCGCGAGATCGTGTACCGTCTTGCCGCCAAGAGCGACGTGTTCGTTCAGAACTTCCGCAAAGGAGTCGCGTCCCGGCTGGGACTCGATTATCAGTCGCTGCGCGCTCACAACCATCGGCTGATTTACGCGAGTGCCTCAGGCTACGGCCCCGAAGGACCCGACAGCGGCGAACCATCGTTCGATTATCTCGGACAGGCGCGTTCGGGAATCATGAATGCGGTGGGCACGGACGGCGCGGCGCCCTCGTACCTGTTCGGCGGGATAGCCGATCAGATGGGCGCGATCATGCTCGCCTA
The DNA here is from genome assembly GCA_030041155.1 of Candidatus Binataceae bacterium. Taxonomy (GTDB): domain Bacteria; phylum Desulfobacterota; class Binatia; order Binatales; family Binataceae; genus JBARDN01. The sequence continues at coordinate 1,829 of JASHOJ010000234.1, forward strand.
CGGGGTGCTTGCCGCGATCGTCGCGCGTGAGCGCTTTGGCGAAGGGCAGGAGGTTGACGCGTCGCATCTCGGCTCGATGATCGCGCTGCAGGGGCTGAACGTCGCGTCGCGCACGATTCATGGTAAGGAGTTCGGGCGCAACACGCGCGCGTCGGCGTTCAATCCGCTGTGGAATCATTATAGATGCTCAGACGGCAAGTGGATCTGCCTTGGGATGCTCCAGCCGGATCGCTACTGGAAGGATTTCTGCGCGACTATCGGTCGGCCCGATCTTGTCGCGGACGAGCGGTTCGCGGAGATGCGCGCGCGCGGCAGGAATGCCGCCGAACTGATCGCGATCCTCGACGGAATTTTCGCCGCCAAAACCCGCGACGAGTGGATGCGCGCGCTCAAAGCAGGCGGCGACTTTATCTACACGATCGTCAACTCGGTTTCCGACCTGCCTGACGATCCGCAGGTAGTCGCGAACCAGTACGTGGTCGATTATGAGCATCCGGAGCTGGGGCCGACGAGGCTGCTCGGGATGCCGGTGAAGCTGTCGGCCACCCCCGGCGATCCGCGCGGCCACGCGCCGGAACTCGGCGAGCATACGGAAGCGATCATGACCGAGATGCTCGGGTACTCGTGGGACGACATCGCGCGGCTGCGCGATCAAAACGTTATCTGAAAATTCATTCTGACGCGGAGGTGAACCGCGATGGCTAACGGCACTTACACCCGGGAGGATCGCGATGAAATCAGGGATCTGTACATGCGCTATGCGGAAGCGATCGACGAGGGCCGCTACCAGGAATGGGTCGCGCTCTTCACCGACGACGGAGTTTTCGAAAGCGGGCGCTTCGGCAGGCACGCCGGACACAAGGAGCTGGAGAGATTCACCGCGACCTACCGCGATCATCTGGGCGGAGCGCAGGCCCGCCACATGATAAGCAACGTGCTGTTCACCGTTTCCGGCGACAGCGCGAATGGAAGCTGCTACCTGCTGTATTCGCATTGCAAGGCCGGGCGCGTGCAGCAGATGACCGTCGCCACTTACGCCGACACGCTGCGCAAGGTGGATGGGAGATGGCTCTTTCAGAGCCGCAAAGTGAAGCTCGACGGCCTGGTGTAAAAGACCGCCGCGCGCGCAAAATCGCAAAATGAAGCGCCGGATCGCTTTCGCGATCCGGCGCTGTTCGCTCGCCTCTTGAGAGCCGCTATCAGAACCTCGCGTACCAGGGCCTCTGCTTCGGATTCTGCAACTCGAACTCGATATTGAATTCCTGCAGGATCGTCCCCTCGGCGTGGCGCAGCGCGAGTTTGGCGTTCTCCAGGTCTACTTCGGCCTGCACCTGATTGCCCTCGGCGCTCACCTCTTCTTCCTGATACTGGAGCAAGTCGTGAGTCGTGGCCATCCCGACCCGAAACTGCACGAACTCATCGTGCAGCGCCTGGCGCGCGTAATAAGTGGCGGAGGCGGTTGCCTCCGCGCGCTGCTGATCCGCAAACAGGTTAGCGATCGCGGATTGCACGTTGACGACCGCCTGCGAGAGCGAGGCGCGGTACGTGAGCCTGGACTGTTCGTACATGATCCGCGCCTGCGCCAGCGCCGCGCGCGCGGTGGCATTGTCCAGCGGCATCTGGAACGAGATCACGGCCGCATAGTTGTACCAGGTGAAGTTCCACAGCCGATTCAGCGCGTCGCCATAGATTCCGCCAAACGGAAGCTTGAATCCGCCGTTGGTTGCGCCGCCGGTCGGCGTACAATTGCCCGTGATCGAGCTGATGATAGTGGTGCAGGGCGTGGTTCCCGCGGTTGAGGTGATGCCGAACTGGGCGCCAAGATTGAGCTGCGGCAAGGTCGAGTTCTCCTCCAGATGCACCTGCAACAGGGCGGAGCGGATCGCCTCGCGCATGCTGGCCAGCGACGGCAGATATTCGACCGCGAGCTCCAGCGCCTGCTCTTCATTCTCCGGAATCTGTTCGTGAGGATTAGGACGCGTGGCCGGCTCCAGATTTTCGGGCAGAAATGTCTGCGCCGGATTGAGCATCACGTCCTGCCTGAGTTGCGCGCGCGACGATTGCAGGTTCGCCTCGGCGGTGAAGACGTTGGCCTCGGCGGTTGCCGAGGCGGATTGCGCTTCCTGCAGGTCGAGTGGCGCGAGCGTGCCGACCTTCACCGAAATCTCGTTCTGCCGCACCAGATCCTGGTTGAATTTCAGCGCGGCGCGCGCGACTTGAAGGTTCTCCTCGGCCAGCACCACGTTCCAGTATTCCTGGCCGATTCGCTGCACGAAATCCTCCAGCGTCTGCTCGTAGGTCCATTGCGCCTGCTTCTGCCCCGATTCCGCAATCCGCACGTTGATGGTCGCAAAGTTCCATCCAAAGCCTTGCAGCAGCGGCTGCGACAGCGAAAGCTCCAGGGTCGGGGTGTAGGAGGGATTAATCGACGCGAATATCGAGTTGGACGCGGAGCGATTGTTCTCGAATGTCACGCCAAAGGTCCCGTTGGTCAGCGCGGAGACTTTGCTTACGCCGAAGTCCCAGTCATACGATTTCTGCACATATGACTCGGCGCCGCCGGTCTCAAGAATCGAAGTGGTCGGCGTCACGCTCTTGATCTCGTCGGCTTGCGCGGAGAGGTTCGGATCGAAAGCGCCATTGGCTTCCTTGATCGTTTCCACCGATGCGAGCGGATCCAGCACCGCCGCCTGCACCGAAGGATTGTTGCGCAGCGCGATATAGATCGCCTCCTTCAAGGTAACCTTTCGCGCCTGATTCTCGGCGCTGCGCAGATAACGTTCGCTGACCAGCGCTTCCGGCGGAACTTCCTTCGTAAGCGACCACTGATGGGCCAGGATGCTGGGCAGCGACGCCACCGATCCATCGCGCTGTTCGAACTGCGCGGTTGCGCCGTTCGGGGTATTAACCTCCGGCGCGGCCTGCGGCTCCACTGGCGGAGCATTCAGCTCGATCTGCCCGCTGGTGACCGGCGGCGGCAGCGGCGTCCTGGGCAGCTCGCCGGTCACTTTGAGCGATTCTTGCGCAAACGACGACTTTGCGCCCGCCGCGATCATCGGCACAATCACGAGCGCAATCACGACGAATTTCTTGAACGTCATCGCCAGGGATCCTCCTTGTCACACACCATCCGGGGCCGGCGCCGCATGCGGCGTCGGTTCAAACTCAGGTGAAATGCCTGCGGTTCGGCGCTTGCACCGCGCCAATTGGCCCGCGATTATAACCAAGGCCGTCGCCGCTGTCTGCCGAACTCATCGGGCGGCGCGATCGTTTTTGAGCGTGAGGCGACATGCGCGCATTCAGACTTTCGTACCTAATTCCCATAATCACCACGATCTTTGTGCTGGTGGTGGCGGAGTCAAGATACCCGCGCTCCGCGTTTGGTCAGGCGAGCAGCGCCGCGCCGGCCACTCCGGTTCCGCTGACGCCTCCGCCGCCGCCCGGGCAGCCGCAGCCGCTTTCGACCATCGGCACCATTCCGCAACTGCTGCCCGCGCCCGGTTCGACCAACGTTGTCGCCGCTAGTCCCGCCGCGACGCCGCGGGTGTTCGTGTGCACGTGCTCAGGTCCCGGCTTCCCGACTTCGTGGAGCGGCCATGTCGCGTCCTCCAGCTATATTCTGGCGCGGCAGTCGGCGGTTACATCATGCACCACATTTCTTAACACCAAGTACGCGCAGTCCACCTATATTCCTCCGGCATCGACCATCGCGTCGACGCTAGGCGCTCCGGTTACGACCGTTTCCGGAGGCCTCTACTCCTACCCGCCGGGTCAGATTGTCTCGCCGCTCACGACCACGTTTCCCAATCAGAACAATGGCGTTATCACGCGCGAACTCAACTCTCAGCGATGCGAAAACTGCGCGTGCAATTGAAATTTCGTCACGGCGCTGGACGCGCAATCAGTAGATAAGGTTCCGCAGCTCGCCTGGAAGCGGCGCCGCGACCTCGATATGACCGGCCGCCGGCGAGTCGAGGGCGACGCGCGCCAGATGCAGCCAGAATCGCTCGGCCGAGAGCCCCGGCGCCGGCGCGCCGCCATACAGGAGGTCGCTCGCAATCGGAAACCCGGCGTGCGCGAGATGCACTCGTATCTGATGGCGGCAGCCGGTCTCCGGGGCAACTTCGAGCAGCGTGAAATCCGCGCCGACCTGGCGGATCGGTCTGGCGCGCGTGAGCGCCGGGCGTCCGGCTTCGCGGCGCGAGGCGCGCCGATCGTCGCCGATAATCATCCGGCTGGGGTTTTTGCGATCATGTGCAATCCGCTCGCTCATCGTAAGCGGAGTTGTCACCCGTCCAGATACGAGCGCCTGATAGCGCCGCGCGACGCGGCCCGAAGAGATCGCATCCCTTAAGATCGTGAATGCCGCGCGGCTGCGCGCGACGATCAGCGCGCCCGAAGTTCCGTTGTCCAGCCGATGCGCCAGTCCGCCTTCGAGCGCCTTGTCGCCGGCATCCGCGATCTCGGGAAATCGCGCCACCACGGCGTTCATCACGGTGCCTCGCTCTCCGGCGCGCAGCGGATGACACGGAGTCACACCGGGCTTGTTCACGATCACCAGCGCGTCATCGGCGTAGAGCACTTCGAGCGGCGCTT
>JASHOJ010000235.1 GCA_030041155.1 Candidatus Binataceae bacterium
TATCGTTCCGAGGCTTGATTGAGCGTTCCTTATCGTAATGGCGGCGTCATCAGCAAGAAACCGGATCAACTCTGAAAGAACATCACGAGTTTTGGAATAACCTGGCCCGGAGCTTCGTCGATCAGCCAATGGCCCGAACTTTTGATGACGACGCCTTCAACATTTTCGGCGATGAGGCGGGCCTGCGTAATGAGGAATCTGCCGGAGGCTTTTTCCCCGGTAAGGACAAGCATAGGCATTTTCAGCTTGGTCTTGCTGAAGGCGGCAAAGTCGGCCGCATCCTGCTCGAAAGCGCGGAAGACCTCAAAGCCCGCTCGCATAGCGCCCGGCTTCGCATAGGCCGCAGCGTAGAGTTGGCGATCCGCTTCGGAAACGGACTTATTGGGATCGGCGGCGAAGTCATTCCAAAAATGCTCGAAATAGATTCGCTCCCGCCCTTCGACGAGCGCCAGCGGCGTCTTGCCGTAAAAGTGGAAATGCCAAAGGTCTCTGAGAAGCCAGACCTGCGTCCAGTCGCCCACGCCTGGGAGAAACGCATCCATCAGAACAATCTTGTTGACTTCGCTCGAGTACTGAGCAGCGTAGGCATAGGCGACCATCAATCCGATATCGTGGCCCACGATTCCAATGCGTGCGAGGCCAAGCGATTGGGCGAGGGCGTGAATGTCGTTTGCCATCGTCTTCTTGTCATAGCCGCTCTCTGGTTTGGAAGAATCCCCAAAGCCGCGCAAATCAGGCGCAATAACAGCGTGCGTCTTGGCGAGTTCCGATATGAGCGGCCGCCACATATGGCTGTTTTGCGCGTAGCCATGAAGCAAGATGAGAGGATCGCCTTTGCCATCATTCAGGTAGTGGATCCTAAGGCCGTTGACCTCGCCAAAGCGGCTTTCCATGCCCGAGTCTCCTTGCTCGCGCTCTACCTTCGCCGTGAAGCTCGGCTTCGCTCGATCCTGCTACCCCCATCACCCCTATCACCTGCGTCACTTCCACCTTTTTCTGCCTCTTTCTTTCTCCTCAACGGATGAAAGCGAAAAGTGACGTCGGTGACGGTGGAGCAGAAGCCGCGATCGTTCTTGTGACTTCGCCAGCCGCTAGCCGCTTTCACACGCATCAGCCCTTCCCGCGCGGACGGTTCGCATTGCTTGAATAGGATTCTGCCCATGCGACTCCGCTGGGCCCGAAAGGCACCCAGCATGCTCATGCTTTGGACGGAACGCTTGGTACTTCGAGTTAAGCAGGGTAATCTTAGCTAGGCTTTCAGGCGGGTTTTGGGCGCGAGTATTTGATGGTCAATCTGTCGTCGGACAGGGGGAATCGCGCGCGAACAAGCTGCTGGCCGTGACACGCGCGTTTTTTGCAAATGCGGCAAAGACGGCGGGACTAAGTCTGATCTTCGGCCTGCGGCTTTGGGCCTCCGTCTGTGTCGCCCTTTATTTGTCGCTTTGCTTGAATTCGTTTGCCAACCGCGGTTCCGCGCTTCTCTGCGCAAGGCGTGGTTCTATATAGTCGGAACTGTAGTGGGCGCTGTCGCGAGCGTTGTCCTCTCGGCCTGTTTTATCCAAGATCGCGCAAGCTTTCTCGCGGGCCTTGCGATTTTGGGTGCCACTACCACATTCTTCGAAACGGTTTTGCGCAACTTCGCTTCCTACGCGGCGGCTCTTGACGGCTTTCCCGACACTCTCCTCTGCCGCCGCCTGACGTACGCGAAGCAGAGAAGCATCTGCTTGAAGCGACTGCGATAACTGGCTTTGCTGTCGCCAACTTCTATCCGACGTCACTTTGAACAGCAGCCTCAACCTAGAAAGTTTGCATCTTGCCAATCTGCTTATGCCGAATTCTGTCGCCTATACCCTGGGTCCATCGATGCCGTTCCGATTTTCGAAGGCGGACAACTGCATGGTAATTTGGTCTTGAGAGAATCCGAGCGCGCGAGGCGGCTATCGCCTTTCAGAGAACTGTGTTGCAAGCCGCTCAGTCGGGATGTCGCCCATGTCGGCCATCAGGGCAAAGCGGAAGTGCCGCGGCGATCAAGCAACCGCCATATTCGTGCAGAATCGCCGATAGATGTGGCTGCTTCGGGCCCTTATCTCTATCGTTTAGATCGCGTATCGCTGGGCAGGTCGTAGACCGTCCTCACTGCGCCGTTGTGAAGGAAGGGCGGTGTTGCCCATATTCCAATCAGCGGACGTGCCTCGTAGCTGCAGGGCACCTCGCCGATTGCTGCTTTTCTCGCGATGGCGTGACACCAACATACCAGGCAAGTAACTATTACTTAGGCAATATCGTATTGCTCTGGCCCTTTTCGACCTGATCGATAACCAGTAATTTGAGCGGCTCCGCGCCGATGTTGGCACCTTGATGCGGCCGGCCGGTCATTTCGACGATGAAATCTCCAGACTTATATACCGTGCTCTTTCCGGTCTCCGTGTCAGTAACCAGCAGCGTTCCCGCCAAAACATAGCCGTAGCGAGGGTAAGGGTGCTTATGCTCGGGCAAAGTGGCGCCCGGCGCGATTTGAAAGATTGAAACGAGGACCTGCGCGTCCTTCTGCGGCAAGATGATCGGCTGTCCATCGGCGGTGACGCTGGTGGATAGCACGGACGTCACTACAATTGTTTTGCTTTCGAATGCCTGTAGCGGACGTGCGAACAGAACGAAAGCTACAGCGAACCAAAAATATTTCATTGTGCTTCTCCGCTGATCGCGGTGTGCGCGATCTCATCGAGGGTATATGCCGCATTGGCATCGCTCATGGATACACAAATGGTCCGCTTTCGGCCCAATCTCGGTCGTCCGGCACCCAAACGGCCCTGTCCGAAACTCGCCATCCATTCAGATCATCCCGGTAGGCCGGCCTTGTTACCCAAAACAACTTGCGTAACCCGATATTGTCCTTGTTCTTCGCCCAGGCCTCATCTATGAGCGCACTCACGGGCGAATTGGACGATGGCATCGTGCATCTGCCGTAGGCCCGGTTGCTCGATCGGATAGTGGCCCGCGTTGTCTAGCATCACCTTACGCACCGGCACTTTCTTGATCCGGTCGAGAAAGAGGTTGCTCAGGTGTAGCGGTGACCAGCGGTCTTGCGCCGGCTGCGCCAGCAGGATCGGGCAAATGTCGAACTGTTCCGGCTCAAGGGCCGGAACATAGCCGCTGTAGCTCGCCAGAAAGGCCAACGACACCCAGCTGCCCGCTGAAGTCTTGTCCGCATAGAAGGCCTTCAGCGCAGCCTCGTTATTCACCAGCGCCCGCATCTTGCTGACTAGGCGCATAGGAACCTTGACCGCGCCCAGCCCAGCGCTCGCTGCCAGCCGGACGGGCGGCATGCCGATCCGGTTCATCGTCTTGCTATAGGCGGTCTCGTCCGAGACCTGCTGGATCCGCTGGTCGAGGAAGGTCATGCCGATGATCCCCTTGACCTTCCGGTTTAGCGCCGCCGCGTGATAGGTCAGCATGCCGCCCGCGCTCAGCCCATAGAGGACGATCGGGCGCGGATCGCGGGCCAGCTCGGCGTCGATGAAATCATTCGCCGCAGCCACCCAGTCGTCATAGCTGACGGTCACGCCCGGCGCGACTTTGGTGACGCCGTAGCCTGGCATATCGGTTGCGACCGTCTCTAAGCCGCTGCGGGCCAGCGGCGCACCGAGAATGGTCGACATCTGGCGGCCATTGGTGCCGACGCCGTGGAACAGGATCACCTTGATCGCGGCATCCGGGTTGGGAAAGCGGTCGAGGTGGATGTGATGGCCGCGCCAATTCCACCATTCTTCGACCGGCATGCCGCCGGGGCCGAGCCGGTACTCCGCTGGCAGGAAACCTTGAATCGTGAGCCACGCCGTCTGTGCGACGTAGCCTTGAGACTGGTCACTCATCTCAAAAACTCCTTTGGGGCCATGACTAGATGACATTGCCTTCCGGCCGCTAAAATCATACATATGTCGGATATGAAAGAAAGTCAACATTTGTCGGTTTTATTCCATGGCAAAGCAAACATCGAATAAAAAGAGGCGCCTGCCGCGGGGCCCAGTTCAGGCGCGGTCACAAAAGCGCATCGAGGCAGCGTTCGCCGCCGCGGAAAAGCTATTGGCGGAACTGGGGCCGGACAGGACTTCGATTCCGGAAATCGCCGCTCGGGCGAACGTGCCGCGCGCCACGATCTATCAATATTTTCCCGACAAATATGCCCTGTTCGCCCATATGGCGAAAAGCCAGTACGAACGGATTACCGATGCCATCGGCGCGGCCACGGCCGAAGCCAAACATGCGGACTGGCAAGAGCTGGTCCGGATCGTGGTAGATGCCGCAGCCGACTTTTACAATGCCAACGAAATTGCCGCGATTTTGCTCCTGCTGGGCCCATTCGGCAGCACCGATAGCGCGGCTCATTTCGAGAAAGACAGGGTGCTGGCAGAGCTGTTCCGTGCTCGACTCGGCCTCGATGTGGGTGGGCCGAATGACCGGGCGGCCGCGACGGACGCGATCAGCCTGGCAATCCAGATCGCCTTTGCCTGCCTGCGCTGGGGTTATATGCACGACCGCTTCATATCACCCGCGATCCGTGCCGAGGCCGTACGCGCCACCACGGCCTATATCGCGCCTTTCGTCCCGGGCGGTGCGATGGTTCGTGCCGACCTCGACACGCAGCGGTGAACGCATGTCTTCTGACCGGCAATGGATGATCTACGGTGCCTCCGGCTATACTGGTGAGTTCATGGCGCGGGAGGCGGTGCGCCGTGGCCTTCGTCCGGTGATTGCCGGACGCACGGAATCAAAGTTGGTTCCGCTGGCAAACGAACTGGGGCTGCCATACCGCGCCTTCGCCGTCGAACAGGCGACTGCTGGGATGCGGGGTATGGCCGCGGTTCTGAACTGCGCGGGTCCTTTCTCCGCGACGGCAACGGCGTTGGTCCACGCCTGTCTCGGCGTGCTTGCGCACTACGTCGATATCACCGGCGAAATCCCGGTGTTCGAGTTGTGCCGCGCTCTCGACGCGGACGCTCAGAAGGCTGGAATCCTACTTTGCCCCGGTGCCGGCTTTGACATTGTTCCGACCGACTGTCTGGCGGCCCTCCTGAAAGACCATATGCCGGCGGCAAGGACGATCGACCTGGCCTTTTCGTTCGGTACGCGGCCCAGCATCGGCACGGCGCGCACTATCATTGAGGGCATCGAGGCTGGGGGGCTGATCCGCCGCGATCATCGGCTGGTGCCTGTTGCCAACGGCTACCGCATCCGGCGCATCCCGTTTCCCGGAGGACCTCGCTGGTCGGTGACGATCCCGTGGGGCGACGTCTACACGGCGGGGCTTTCAACGGGCGTGCCGGACGGCATGGTCTATACGGCGATGCCGCTTCCGCTGTGCCTGTTGATGCGCGTCACCAGTCCGCTACGCGGGCTGCTGGCGGCGCGATGGACGCAACGCCAGCTCAATCGCGTGGCCGATCGCATGTTCAGTGGCGGCCCGGATACTGAAACGCGGGCGCGCCAACGCACCGAGTTCTGGGGCGAGGCCGTCGATTCCTTGGGCCGGTGGGCGGCCGCGACGATCTCGGCGCCAAACGTTTATGCCCTGACCGTCGATACGGCATTGACGATTACCGCGTATTGCCTGTCGCAAACCGGGCAGTCGGGGTATGTCACGCCGTCGATGCTGCTGGGTGCCGGGTTCATCGCTTCGTGTTCCGGCGTGAAGATGTCCGTCCTCGCGCGAGGAAATAATGCCAGCAAGACAAGCGTTCAGGGGCCTGCTGATTAAGCGGAGGGCGCCTCAACGATCGTCGGCTATGTCCGCTTCGGCAGATGAGGCCGTCCGAAACTTGTCGGTCAGCTTACGGCCCGTCGCATTCGGCTGATTCTGTAACCTCCTATCGGACCATTACTTTGGTCCAGGGAGGAAGCCATGGGACATTCAGAGTTCGATCAATACACGAAAGAACGGCATCCATGGAATGCCGGGCGCATGATCGGAAGCAAGAAAGCCCTGAAGCCACAGCAGGTCTGGGCGATCCGATTTTGGCTCGATCGCAAGCAAAGAACACGCGATCGCGCCCTGTTCGATCTGGCGATCGACAGCAAACTGCGTGGGTGTGACATCGTCAAAATGAAGATTGGCGATCTTGTCAGCGGCGGACGAATTCGCTCCCGCTCGATCGTGATTCAGCAAAAGACCGGCAGGCCGGTACAGTTCGAGCTGCTTGAGCCGGCTAGGAGTAGTATCCTAGCATGGCTCGAGCGACGCGGAGGTGCGCTCGAAGACTTTGTATTTCCAAGTAGGATTGATCATTCCGATCATATCAGCACGCGGCAGTACGCTCGCTTGGTGGATGAATGGGTCATCGGGATCGGCCTTCGCGCCGAGGACTACGGCACGCATTCTTTACGCCGGACGAAGGCTTCGATTATCTACAAACAGACTGGCAATTTACGCGCTGTCCAGATCCTGCTCGGCCATACGAAGATCGAGAGCACCGTCCGGTATCTGGGCGTCGACATCGAGGACGCGCTTGCCTTAGCTGAAGGAACAGAGATTTAGGTCGTCGTGGCTCTCCGGCTACGCGCCGGGGAGCGCCCATATCGCCCGTCCCATCGAAGCACGCCCGGTTCCCAATAGCGGACAAAGCCTATTGTTGCGGCGTATGAGGCAAAGGGCGGAATCAAAGATCGTGTGCCAAAGGTAAATGAGCGGCTCGGGAATTGGAAAATCAAGACCTATGATACACTGCTCCTCGGTTGGACACGCGCCTTGGTTCACCGCCTGCGCCGACTTAAATCCCTTCTTCGTCGCAGCCTCTGTCGCATCCAAAGCTATTTTTCCGAGAGAGTCGCACCCAAGCTCTACTTCGTCTCCGACGCCAATACAACGGACGCCTCAGTCGTCAGCAGACGGAAAGTGAAGGTCTCCAGAAAATACAGTTCGACGGCCGTGTTGGAATGGCTTGTGTAGCCTATGGAAATATCCTGACCGATATCCAGTTCGAAATCACCGCCGCGCGTCGTCAGTACGAACGCGTCCTTGATGGCTGGCGCCCAGATCGCGCCGCCGTCCACTACGCGCTCGATATGGTGAAAGACTGGATAACCTTCATCGCTTCCGCCGCTGGCCACGGTATACGCATCTGCGCCGAGTACGAGCGCGTATGGGCCGTTGCAGCCGGCGAGCCGCAATTGGCTCACGGCCTGTGCGATCGCCCCCGGATAGCCTCTCACGTTAGAAGGCAGTGTGAGGGCGGGATTGCTGCTGCCTTGACGAATACCCTGGATCCCAGCGGCATCATATCCATCGAAGACAGCGCGATCTTCGGCAAAGGCGATTCTGCGCGCCGCCTCTTTTACTGGCGACCAGTCTGAATCGGCAGCGCCGCGCTCCACATCATCGATCTGCTGCCGCGAAAGTTCAAACGGAACGCGCAGTTCGACCAGCGCTTTGGCGTCGCGCTGAGCGGCCTCAATGCCAGCGTGCGAAGCTCGAATCTGATGAAGATGTCCAGTGCCGATCGCCGAGAGGTCGAGACCTTTCGGGTCTGGAACGTCGACTACTCGCCGCGCCGCCAGATGACGCTTGAGGGTTCGCGAGGCCTCCTGCTCAATCTGAGCCCAGGCCTTGTCGGAGATGGGGGCGAGTTCGCGATGAAGATTATTCATTTCCTGCCTCGTTTTTCAGAGAACCAATACCGAGTGACCCATTG
>JASHOJ010000236.1 GCA_030041155.1 Candidatus Binataceae bacterium
TCTCGGACTGAGCGAACGTTGGCGAGGTCGTAGCGCTCTTTCGGCAGCTTCAGGCTGTAGAGCCAGGGCGCGATATCGCGATGAATCAGCACGCCCTGAACCACAGCGCATAGCGCAGCAAGATCGCGAGGGAGGTCGCGAAATGCGGAGGCATTCGCGTCCGGCGCGGTCATCGAACCGTGGCTGCGATAATATTCCTGCGCGCTTTCCATGACAGATCTCCCATCCGAGGCTGCGGCGTGAAAAGCCGAGCTTCGCACTCCGGCCGACGGGGATCAAATGTCAGCGCCCGTTCGTAAGAAGCGGGGTTTCCTTCGGCGAAGATCCGCTTAATAATAAGTATTATGCGTGCGACCAAGGTCACTTCGTTGTCTCTACCGTCAAAGCTGCTGCGCGAAGCGGAGGGGCTTGCACGCCGCGAAGGGCGGACCAAGAGTGAGTTGCTACGCGAGGCGCTGCGACGGTACTTGGATGACAGCCGCTGGCGCGAATTGCAGGAGTTTGGCCGTGCACGCGCAGCAAATTTGGGTATCAAGCCGTCCGACGTTGAGAAACTGATCGCGGAATACCGCTCGGAACGCTGAGTGCTCCGCGTCGTCGCTGACACCAACGTCTATATATCAGCACTGAATTTCCGAGGAGTGCCCGATCGCGTCATCGCGTTGGCGCGGCGGAGACGATTTGATCTGTTCGTATCCCGGCCAATCCTCGACGAAGTCACGGGAGTTTTGCGCAAGAAATTCGGATGGAGTCCGCGACGCACTCGCGCGGCCCTGGCGCTGATACGCGACATCGCTCATGAGGTCAGACCGGATCAGCGAGTCGCGGTTATCGAAAAGGATGAAGCGGACAATCGAATTCTCGAGTGCGCTCTCGCTGCCAATGCGACAATCGTGATCAGCGGGGATTCTCATCTGCTTGAGCTGGGTTCCTTTCGACAGATTCGCATCCTAAGGCCACGCGAGCTGCTGGACAGTCTCGGCGAAGCGGCGTGACGCGCGGCTCAAGCTTGTGTGGACAGCAAGCCTGCGCGAGTGTTGTCCAGCCCCGGAACCGTTCCAATGGAGGAGCAGATCGGTAACTCAGCCGCCGACGACCCCGAAACCGCGCGTGCGCTTGCGATGTTCGATTCTGCGCGCTCGTGGCGGATGGCCGCGGCGGCGTTCGTTGCGATGTTCGCGACCTATGGGATCGCATACAGCTTCGGCGCGTTTTTCAAGCCGATGGCGGAAGAGTTCGGCGCCGGACGCGCCAGCACCTCGACCGTGTTCTCGCTCACCGTGTTCGTGTGGGGAATTCTCGGATGGTTCGCGGGACATATCAGCGATCGGTTCGGGCCACGCCTGGTGCTGATTGCCGGCGCAGTCGCGATGGGCGCGGGACTGATCGCGACCTCGTTCATCAATCATCTATGGACCGGCTATCTCACTTATAGCATCGGGGTCGGAATCGGCGTCGCGAGCGGTTACGTACCGATGCTGGCGGTGGTGGGCGGATGGTTTCTCAGGCGGCGAAATCTGGCGCTCGGATTCGCGGTCGCCGGAATCGGCTGCGGCACAATCGTGGGCGCACCGCTGGCGGCCGCGATGATCGCGCGGCTCGGATGGCGCGAAACCGTGCTGATACTCGGAATCGGCGCGATGCTATTGCTTTTGGGATGCGCGGCCGCGGTCGAACGGCCTCCGATCCACGTGACCCCCAGCGCGATCGACGTGCGCCAGGCGATCCGCAGTCCCGATTTCGTGCTGCTGTACATCAACTGGGCCTTGTTCTCGATCGCGCTGTTCGTGCCAATCGTCTATCTGCCCGCCTTCGCTCACGATTACGGCGCAAGCGCGGTCGCCGCCGCCGCGCTAGTCGGATTGCTCGGCGGCGCGAGCGTGCTTGGGCGGCTGTGCCTGGGCGCGATTGCGGATCGAATGAGCACGCTCAGGCTGCTTCAGGGATGCGGGCTGATGGTCGCGATCAGCTATCTCATCTGGCTATGCGTTAGCTCGTACACGCTGATGCTGGGGTTCACGATCATACTGGGAATCAGTTATGGCGGCTTCGTAGCGCTATCGCCCGCGATGCTGGCGGAAAAGTTCGGAATCGCGCGGCTTGGCACCGTGATCGGCGTGATTTACACCGGCGGCGGGGTCGGCGCGCTTTTGGGTCCGCCGATCGCCGGGATGATTATCGATCGCACCGGCAGCTACCGATGGGCGATCGCATACTCGATGGTGGCCGCGGCGATCGCGTTCGCGGTTCTTATTCCGATCGCTAAGCCGGCGCGGACGGATTAGCGCGGCGCTCGGCACAGGAAATCGGAGCAGACGCATGCGAAACAAAATCAGACGAATGCTCAAGCGAATCCGGATCGAAGATGGCCGCAAGTTCCGGCTCAAGGATTTCGATTCCGCAAAGATTCGGCTCAAACAGGGCAAAGCGTCGCAGGCGCTGCTCGAAGACGGAATCAAGCGGCTGTCGACGCTTCAGCAACGGCTGTACGCGGACGGCCGATGGGCATTGCTGCTGATAATTCAGGGCATGGACGCGGCCGGCAAGGACAGCGTCATCAAGCACGTAATGTCGGGGGTGAATCCCCAGGGATGCGAGGTCGTCAACTTCAGCGCCCCGTCCGAAGTCGACCTGAAGCACGATTTCCTGTGGCGCAGCTCGGTAAGCCTGCCGGAGCGCGGCCGAATCGGAATTTTCAACCGCTCCTACTACGAAGAGATCCTGATAGTCCGGGTTCATCGCGAGATGCTGGAGCGCGAGAAGCTGCCGCGAAAGCTGGTCACGCGCAAGATCTGGAAAGAACGCATCGAGGATATCAACGCATACGAGCGCCATCTCATCCGCAACGGGGTTGTGATCCGCAAGTTCTTTCTTAATGTTTCAAAGCAGGAACAACGCCATCGCTTTGCCGAGCGGCTGCGCGAAGCTGCCAAGAACTGGAAGATTTCTCTCAGCGACATTGCGGAACGCGAATACTGGAACAAGTACATGGACGCGTATGAAGAGATGATCGCCGCCACCGCCAGCAGGCGCGCGCCATGGTTCGTCGTGCCGGCCGACGAGAAATGGCTCGCGCAAGTGGCGGTCGCGGAAACGATCGTGAGCGCGCTCGAGGAGATCAATCCGCAATTCCCTCGCATCAACAAGCAAAAACGCGCCGAGCTAAAAAAAATTCGCCACCGGCTTCACAGAGACAATCGCTCCTAGCAGAGCGCCGTGAAGGCGGCGGCGCGCGATGACAGTACCGCGCCGTTGGCGTAAAATTTGCGCGGATGGAGGGGATCCGATGGCCGCGTCAACTGCTCCGGTCTCGCTCGAACGACTGGAAAATTCCTATTCGTTGCATCGCCTGACGCCGGAGTACGCGCGCGCGATTCCCGCGCTAACCCTGCGGGTGAACGGCCCGTCATATGTGCACGACGAGGTCTATCATCCCGATCGCCTGCTGAGACTTAATCTGAGCGGCGAACTGGTAAGCGTGGTCGCGCTCGATTCGGCTGCGGAGGTAGTCGGCCACAGTGCGCTCGAGCGGCCAAAGTTGTCGCGTATCGCGGAGACCGGAGAAGCGATGGTTTTGCCCGAACATCGGCATCATCATCTGCTCGATCGGATGCACGGCTACCTCGAGGGAATCGCGGGGGCGCTCGGAGTGATCGGATTATCCAGCGACGCGGTAACACATCACATATTCAGCCAGCGCACCTGCGAGCGGTTCAATTCGCGGCCGACCGGAATTGTGCTCGGCGGGCTGGCGCCCGGCGCCGACAATCTAGAAGGCGTATATCCGCAGCGTCTCAGTTTTCTGGAATATTTCAAATACGTGATCGCGCCGCCGCCCGCGCTCGCATTCGCGCCCGAGCATCATCAGGGAATTATCGCACGTATTTTGGGCGGTCTGGGCCGAAAGTTTTCCTTCGGCGAGCACCGCGAGGCGGGACAGGCCGGCAAAATCGATTGCGTGATGGAGCCGGACAATCAGCGCGCGAAAATCTCGGTGATCCAGCCGGGCGCAGACAGCGCCGCCCAGATTTGCGCGGCAACCGATCGAGCCCTGAATGAAGATGGCGCCGAAGAGATCACGGTCGAGCTGCCGCTCGGAGATCCCGCAACGCCCGGGATTGCGATCGCAGTCGAGCGTCGCGGCTTCTTCTTTACCGGGATTAAAATGCGCGATCCTGCCGACGGCGATCTGATGCGTTTTCAATATCTAAAGAATCCCTTGAATTTTTCATTGATAAAGCTTGACGGTGCATTCGCGATCGAGCTTTTGAAGTACATCGACGAGGCGCGCCGCCGCGTCGCATCGGCCCGGTAGCGAGCGCGACGCGCGTTTACAAATCGCGAAGCAACCGCGGCAGTCCAGCCGCGCTGTCAAGAATCATCGTCGCGCCCCGAAACGACGCACCTTTGGTCATCTCGCCCGGAATGACGATACATCGGAGCCCCGCCGCCGTGGCGGAAGCGAGGCCGCGCTCCGAATCCTCGATCGCGACGCATCGGTCCGCGGCGATATCGAGACGAATGAGCGCGGTCAGGTATGGCTCCGGGTCCGGCTTTGAGTTCGCATAGTCTTCGCGCGCGATCATGAACTCGAAGAACCGGCGAAGCCCGGAATGCGCATGCATCAGGTCGAAGTGCTCGCGCAGTGAAGTGGTCACCACGCACATTCGAAACCGTCCTTTAAGCACGGCGAGCGTATCCGCGACACCTGGCATCGGCGGCGGTGCGTCGATCAGCATCGCCGCGTACAGCCGATTGCGTCGCGCGCGAAGCGCATCGATTTCCGTCGCGGTGGCGCCACGTTCCGCCGCGAGATCCAGGCAGCTCATCCCTCGATGCAGCGCGTAGTCGACGTATAGATCGCGGCTGAGTTCGATGCCGATGCTCTCAAGCGCGTCGCGGTTGGCGCG
>JASHOJ010000004.1 GCA_030041155.1 Candidatus Binataceae bacterium
TGGTGAGAATAGCCGGACGCAAGGAAGCACCGGGTCGTCCGATGATGTATGCGACAACGCCGGAATTCCTTGAGGTTTTCGGTCTTAAGGACATCGATAGCCTGCCGGACTTGAAAGAGTTCCAGGAGATCGAGCGAGCGGTCGAGCAGGCGGAGACCGGAGCTATCGAAGGCGTCGAAATCCATCCCGAAGATGCCAAAGCCGCGCCGACTGAACCCGGAAGCGATTTGCGTGACATTACTCCGAAGGTGGGGAGTAAGAACTGAGCGTCGCGATGCTTCTCCAGCGACCACTCACCAAAGCGGAAACTTAACCCGCCACCCGGCGAAATCGCTTGCCGTTATACGCCTTGGGGCTTGGACGCAGTTCAACTTTTTTGCGTAGTTCCCGAAGAATTTCCTTAAGTTCCGCTTTCTGCAGAACGCCAGGCGGATCATACTCGGCTGGAACCGAAACACCCTTTTCGACCAACACGACCTTTGGGAGATTTGCCACAGGCAGCCATCCCCTTGTCAGCGGTAGAAGAGGCCTGCAATGACAGCAAGCTTTTTCATTCTTTCATCGATCACCGAGAACATCCGGCCCGTCCTAAACGCAGTATAGGCGTGCCGAGCCTCGGAGTCCAGATTGAGCACTCCCAACAGTCTTCCGGACTGATGTCCCTTCTTTTTTGGCTCGTATATCGGATACGAGAAAATCGCTGTCAGATGTTCCGTTCGGTGATTTAGGTGCAGAGGCAGACGGAATTTGTCGCTTGCTTTAACCAGATCTACATAGACGGGGCGTTTAGTTCGAAAACACTCGCCGGCAACCCCATATACTAACGGGAACCGAATGTTAACATCCGGATGATTCTCCATTCCGACCGACCACTCCACTTTAAGATACCGTCGCCGAACTCCGAGCCAACGCCAACCCCATGAAAGCAGAAGGACGTTGATCCGAGGCTTCAAACCTTTACCGCGCAGAAAATCCATAAAAGGCTCAGAATAGTCTTCGAGAATGATTGGTGCCGTTTCTGCAAGTCTACGGATCGGCCGGATACCCAACCAGTATTCGTTTATGAGGGTCGAAGCGAAGACGAGAAAGATTAACGATGCACTTAGAAGATGACGTTCAGCACCAATCAGCGCGCTCAGCACAAGCGCCGCTACAACTAATGCGCTCTTTACAAGTGCCGAAACCCATTCGTTCAAGTTATCATACCCCGAATCAGCCTCCCGAGTCCTCGAAAACGTCGGCGGCACTCGCGTAGTTCTCGAAGCGCGTGTACTCCTTCAAGTACGTCAGCTTGGCGGTATCCGTTGGGCCGTTGCGCTGCTTGGCGACGATTATCTCCGCAACTCCCGGCTCTTTGGTGTCGCGATGATAAATTTCGTCGCGATAGATGAACGCGATCACGTCGGCGTCCTGCTCGATCGCGCCGGATTCGCGCAAATCCGCGAGCAGCGGACGCCGATCGGGACGCGTTTCCACCGCGCGATTTAGCTGCGAGGCGGCGATCACCGGAACTTGCAACTCTTTTGCGAGAGCCTTCAGCGATCGCGAGATTTCCGAGATTTCCTTCTCCCGCGACTCGGCCGATCGCGACGAGCGCATGAGCTGCAGGTAGTCCACGATTATCAGGCCCAGGTTGTTTGACTTGTCGCGCTTTAATCTGCGGCACTTGGCTTTGAGCGCGATCGGCGACATGTCAGACGAATCGTCGATGAAGATGCGCGACTGGCTGAGCGCGTCTGCCGCGCGAATCAGCTTGGGAAAATCCGACTTTCCGATGTATCCGGTGCGGACCTTGGAACTGTCAACCCGCGCTTCCGCACACAACATCCGGAGCACCAACTGCTCTTTCGCCATTTCGAGCGAGAAAAACGCAACCCCCACCGGATTGTCCGAGTGCATCGCGGCACTGGCGGCGATGTTCAAAGCCAGAGCGGTTTTTCCAACCGACGGGCGGGCTGCGATTATGATCAAGTCAGATGGCTGGAAGCCGGCCGTGATCCGATCCAGGTCATGAAATCCGGTCGGCACGCCGGTGACCATTTCCTTGCGCTCGTAGAGCCGCTCTACCATCTTGATCGCGTCGACCGTCAGCTCGCGCATCCCGTGAAACGCGGGCTTGATGCGGCGCTCGGAGATTTCAAACACGCGATGTTCGGCGGCGTCGAGAAATTCGTCCACGTCGGTCGGGGCGTCATAAGCGCTCGACGCGATATCGGTTGCAATTGAGGCGAGATTTCGAAGCACCGATTTTTCGCGCACGATTCGCGCGTAATGCGCGACATGCGCGGCGGTGGGAACTATCGAAGCCAGCTCCGCGATGTAAGCGGCGCCGCCGATCGATTCGAGCTTGCCGCGGGTGCGCAGCGCGTCGGTGAGGGTGATCGCGTCAACTGGCTGGCTGCGATCCGAAAGATCGACCATCGCGCGAAAAATCTCGCGATGCGATTCGCGGTAAAAGTCTTCGTGAGAGACTGTTTCCAGCGCGGTGTTGATCGCGTAGTTGTCGAGCAGGATTGCTCCAAGCACCGACTGTTCAGCTTCGAGATTTTGCGGCGGAACCCGCCGCAGGATGTCGTCCGCGCCGTCTGCCACTCACCACCTCCGCCACAACCCAGGACCGAATCGAGCGGCGAGATTATTCTTGAACTCCGCCGGCGCATCAAGCGCCGATTTCAGATCAACACGATGTGCTCAGCTTGTGAAGAGGTTATGCACCGCGCCGTCCACAGCTATGCCGTGCGGCGCTGGCGCTTCTGGACGCGAGCCATCATCGGTCCGGCGGCCATCCCGAACAAAAATCCACCGATATGAGCCCACCATGCCACCCCCGCCGCGGCTCCGCCTCCTGATTGCTCGATCAGACCGGCGCAAAGCTGAACGCCGAACCACAACAGCAGATAGATGACCGCCGGGACTTCGATGAAGACCAAGAGCGGGATCCCGGTGGTGATTCGTCCGCGCGGATAAAGAATGAAGTACGCCCCGAGCACGCCTGCGATTGCGCCCGAGGCGCCGATCATCGGAACTTCAGAGCCGGGCGAGATCGCGATCATCGCGGCCGCCGCGGCAACGCCAGAGGCGAAGTAGAAGATCACGAATCGCCGCGTGCCCATCCGATATTCGACTGCCGCGCCAAAGATGAACAGGTAAAGCATGTTCCCTGCGATGTGCCAGAAGCCGGCGTGCACGAACATGGCGGTGAAGACGCTTGCGGCGGCAATGATCGCGCCAGGCCATCCACCGGCCGGAGCGGTGCTGCTGGTGGCGAGGTCCGCAACATGCGCCGGGATCATCGCGTAGCGGGCGACGAACTGGTTCAGGTTCGCGCGAATCGAGAGCTCGTACGCGAACACCGCCAGGTTCACCGCGATCAGAGCGCAGGTCGCGGCGGTGAAGCGCCGAGGCGCGGCGCTGTCGCGAATCGGGATCATCGCTTTTCATACCGCGTCGCGAACACCGGCTAATGGTACAGTTTCAAGGTATGTCCAGCGAGATAGGCGCTTGAGCATTCGCGCCCAGTGTGCGAAAAAAAATCGCGGGCGCCGTGCGCGCGATCGGTTCGACGGCAAAACGGCAGCCCGCTATCGCTCACAGCCGGAAACAGCCGCGGACCGGCGCCAGGAGAAAAGCAGCATGGAAACAGTCTCACAGGAAATAAAAGTCGCCACCGGTTCCGAGCAGATGCCCGCGCATATCGCGCGCCCCGCTTCGGGAGGCCCCCACCCCGGCCTGGTGGTCGTGATGGAGGCATTCGGGCTCAACGACAACATCCGCGCCATCACCGGGCGCTTCGCGGCAGAAGGTTTTGTCGCGATCGCTCCGAATTTGTACTTCCGGCAGCCGAACAACGTGGTTGCCTATAACGATCTGCCGGGCGCGTTCCGCCTGATGGGATCGATCGGTGACGACCAGGTGGTTGCCGACATGACCGCAGCGATAAATTTTCTAAAGACCCAGAAGGATGTGAAGCCCGCCTTCGGCACGGTTGGCTTCTGCATGGGCGGCCGCATCAGCTTTCTGACTGCTTGCCGCAATCAGGATGTCAAAGCGACCGCGCCATACTATGGCGGCGGCATGGTGACCTCGCGTCAACCGGATGTTAAGCCGCCGATCGCGTTTGTGGAGGGACTCAAGGCTCCGGTGCTCGCGTTCTTTGGCGGCAAGGACGCGTTCATCCCTCTGGCGGAGGTCGATGCGTTCAGGGACGCGCTGAAGAATGCGGGCAAGACGGCGGAAGTAGTCTTCTATCCCGACGCCGATCACGGTTTTATGTGCGACGAGCGTCCGTCCTATCATCCCCTGCATTCAAAAGAGGCTTTCTCGAAGACGATCGCGTTTTTCAAGCGCAATCTCGGCTGAGGGCGCCGCATCTCGATGAGGATTCGCCGCGGGCCGCCATGAGGTGGCCGCGTTCATGTTTGTAGCTCAGTATCGGGCCTGTTCAGAGCGGTCAGCCCTTCCACGGATTACCGTATCGATCGAGACACACCACTTCGCTTACCGGCCGCCGCTTGATCGGACCGAAGTTGTCGCTTGGGTAGCCAATCGGCATCAGCGCATAGGTCTGAACATCGGCGGGCAGGCCGAGTACCGATTTCACTTCGTCTTCATAGAACAGGTGAATCGTCGTGAGCACGGTGCCGAGACCGAAGGCGCGGCACGCCAGGATGATGTTCTGGACGGCGGGATAAATGCTCGACCCGCTCATCCGCGCAAGGCCGCGCATTTTTTCGAGCACCTCGGGCGGAAGCTTCGGCGGCGGGCCGGATTGTGCCGCAGCTTTAAGGCACGCGACCAGCAGAACGGGCGCGTCCGCCATGTGCTGGATCAGATAGGTTGCCGATGCCATCAGCTTGTCAAAGGTGGACTGGCTCATATGCGCGGGCTTGGTGCGATTTGCGTAAAGAGCCATCAGAATGTCGCCGCCGCGGCGATAAATGTCGCCGAGCTTCTTGCGCTGCGCGGCATCCTTGACTACCACGAACAGCCACGATTGTTCGTTACTCCCTGACGGTGCGCGAATCGCAGCGTCGAGCACCTTGTTCAAAATTTCATCTGGAACCGGGTCGGGCTTGAACCTGCGCAGCGCCCGCGCGGAGTACATCGCCTCGAAAATTCCCATCTCAGCCATGCCGATCACCTCCGGGTCGAGTTAGGAAAAAAGAGTATCGGTTATCGCGCTCGCGAAAAAAAGGGCGGCTTAAGGGAAGCCGCCCCAGCATCATTCTTTTATTTCCGCGCGATCAGACCGGCGTATGTGTGCCCGGCGGACGCTCGGTGCCCATCAGCATCTTCATGACCTTCTCAGCATCCGCGGGGTCCTTTACCATTGGACCCGGCTGATCATGATGTCGCATGATCTTGTCGTCCTCGGTAAACGGGCGAACCGTCGTGCAATATTCGAGCAGCAAACCGTTGGGATCGCGGAAGTAGATCGACCGGCACCATTCGTGATCGACCACCACCGTCACATCGACCCCGCGCTCGACGAGCCGGTTGCGCTTGGCCTCGAGCTCCTCGACCGAGTCGCAGTTGAACGCGAAATGATAAAAGCCGCTCGGCAGACCCTGCGCACTGTTGATATCAGTCGCCCACTCGGTCGGAATGCCAGGAACCCGTTCCGGACACATGAAAGCGACCAGCGACCCGTCGCCGGTATCAAGAAACACGTGCTTGATCTTGCCGCCTCCGCCGGTGTTGAGAATGTCGGCCCAAGCCACGGTCCACCCGAGCTTCTTTGTGTAGAACTCGACAGTGCGATCAATGTCGAGCGTCGCAAGGCCCAAATGATGCACTCCGGTCCGCTTCATGGCGCGCCTCCTCTGAACGATAGTTCAGATCGATTGCTATGAGATTTAGCATTATGTTGAAGCAGCGACAAATACGCGGCGGCTACGATTAAGGCTGGTTCAGTCCACACGCACAATCTTGTGCTTGATCGCGTAGCGCACCATCGCAGCGGTCGAGCGCAAGTCGAGCTTGTGTTTCAGGTTCTCGCGATGCACCTGCGCGGTCTTGGGGCTGATACCAAGCCGTTTCGCGATTTCCTTGGCGGTGGCTCCCTCGCCGATAAGGCGCAGGACCTCGCGCTCGCGGCGAGTCAGCACCATCGCCTCGCGCGCTCCCGGCAGGTCCTGTCTTCGCAGCCGCGCCAGAACTATCGGCGCTATCGACTGGCTTAGATATCGCCGGCCGCTGTGAACCGCGCGAATTGCGGCAAGCAAATCACTCGCCGCGTCGCTTTTGATCATGTATCCGGAGACTCCAGCCTCGGTCAGAGCCTCGGCGACATATTCCTCATCATCATACTGACTCAGCACCAGGACCTTTACCGCCGGAGAGGCGCGGGCGATTCGATGCGCGGCGGCGAGCCCGCCCATGCCGGGCATTCCGAGATCGAGCACCAGGACGTGCGGCCTCAGATGCACCGCCATCTGGATGGCGGTCTCGCCATCGGCGGTCTCACCGACAATTTCGCATTCCGGCTCCAGCAGCGCCCGGAGCGCGTCGCGCAGGATACGGTGGTCATCGGCAAGCAGGACGCGGATCCTGTCGCGACTCTCGTTCATGCCGGCTCCGGAATTTCGGCGGTCAGAATTGTTCCCGAGGGGCCTGACTCTATCCTCAACGCGCCGCCCATCAGTTCAAGGCGCTCCCGCAGCCCGGCGAGACCCATCGAAGGACGGTCCGGCGAGTCGGCGGCAAAGCCATGGCCGTTATCGCGAACCACCATTCTTAAAATGTGAACGCCCGGTTCGATCGCGACCTCAACCCTGCTGGCGTTCGAGTGGCGCGCCACATTTGCAAGCGCCTCTCGCGCGACCTGCCAGCAGAGCTGCTCGATCGCGCGGTCAATGCCGCGCGGCCGCGCACCGTGGATCAGGCGCGCGTCGATTCCCGCGTCGCGCAGGCGGGCAAGCTCGCCTTCGAGCGCCTGCGACAGAGTGGCCGCGCCGAGCGTCGGCGCTTTCAGTTCTCGGGTGCGGGCGCGCAGCTCGGCTGCGACCTTCATGAAAATGGCTCGCGCTTTTCCGGTGCCGCCTTCAAGCGCGATTTGGACCGCGGCCAGAAGCTGCGCCTGATCGTCATGCAGATCGCGCGCAATTCTCGCACGCTCCTCGTCAACCGCGGAAAACATTCTGAGCGCGAGTCTTTGGGCGAGCGCCCGCGACTGGCGCGCTTGCTCTTCGGCAATCCATCCGCGCACGATAGCGCCGGCGCGGATTGCCAGGTTTTCGGCGCGGAGGCGAAAATCCTCGCTCGCAACATCAGGAGAAGCCAATACGGCGACCACTGGTCCAATCGGGAGCACGATCCACGACAACCCGAGCCATTTGTCCTCCCAAAATTTGCCGGACCGGGCGAGGCTGGGGACTCGAATAAGAGTTTTTCCGCTCCGCTCCACCGCCGCGGCGGCGGAATCCGCGGGAATTTTGCTCCCGACTGAGATTCCATGCGACGCGGCGCCGATCCTTAGTCCGCCTGCCGAGGGCGCCGCGAGGATCCATCGCTCGCAATTGAGAATCCGCGCGATCGCGGAGCCGAAAAGAACGCGGCGCCGCCGCTCCGGCATTCCGGCTGCATCGCGAGCAATCTTCTCGAGTTCGAATTGCGCCGCTTCGTTGCGATCGCGTTTTTTCGCGTCCTCGGCGGCTTTCGATGAAATCTCGGCTGTCCGCTCGCGCCAGAATAACAACGACGCGGCGCTGCTGGCGGAGGTAACACGCGCCAGCGCGGCGTTGGCCAGAAGTTCAAGCGACGCTTTATATTTTGTCCGAGGCGCGGGAGTGGCCCCCGCAACCACAATAACGGCCGATGCGCCGCCCTGCCACGCGATCGCGCCGATACACTCACTCTCAATTTCGATAAAGGTACAATCCTCGTCGCCCTTTTGGTGAGCGGCTTCAAGCCGCGCAAGCGCAGCCTCGGCCCGCGCCGCCTCGGGCGTTACAAGGCGCCGCACCGCGCGCGCGACGCCGCTACGGCCATGGTCGCGCCAGGAAATCAGACAAGCCGCGGCGCCGAGCAGATTTCTACCCAGCTCGGCGGTTGCTGCAATCGCAGAATCGGCGGTCCCATCGCGCCAGGCTGTTTCCGCGGGCGTGATGGCGCAGTGCGGATCCTCGCCTTCGCGCAGCATCATATCCCCTTTAGGCCACGCACCGTGACTTCAATTTGCGCGGCAGTCCGCCTCAATGATGCGGCCGGGCCGGGCCCTGTCCAAGCTCCCGACCGAGCGCGCTCATCTCATTTCCGAATGACGTCCAGTCGCCCGATCTAAGCGCGCTGAGCGCGCGATTGTAGTGTCCCGCAGCCGCCTTCAGATCGGGTGGTGCGCTGACAGCGGGGCGCGCCGCGGCTGCGAACTGCTGTGCGGGCTTGCTCGGCGCTGATGGTGTGACCTCGGCGATCGTCGGCGCAATGGGAGCCGCACCGGTCGTGAATAGGGCATCGAGCGTCGAGTTCAGCGTATCACCCATCACGACCCGATCGCTGTAAGACGCGATAACACGCTGCAACTCGGGCAGTTGTCCGTTCTCCGCGCGTATGTACAACGGCTCCACGTAAAGCAGGGAATCCTGAACCGGGATGACAAGCAGATTACCGAGCACCACCTTCGATCCCATCTGATTCCACAACGCCAGTTGCTTCGAGATGTCCGGACTTTGATTGATGCGCGCCTGGATCTGATATGGGCCGTAAAAGAGCTTGTCCTTGGAAAAGGAATACTCGAAAAGATGCCCATAGTCAGCGCCATCGCATCGCGCCGCCAGCCACGAGATCATGTTATCGCGCCCCTGCGGCACCATCGGGAGCATCAGGATGTATTCCTCGTGCATTTCGCCCGGCAGCCGCATGATCACGTAGTACGGCTGCATCTGCACGGTCTGTCCCGCGTAGTTTTCGCGCGGGAAGCCCCACAAATCTTCGCGATTATAGAAGACCTGCGGATCTACCATGTGGTAGGTGCTGTAGATGTCGGCCTGGATGAGAAACAGATCTTCCGGGTAGCGGATATGCGCATGCAAGTCGGGCGGCATCGCATCGAGAGGCTTGAACAGACCCGGAAAAATCCGCTCCCAGGTGCGGATAATCGGATCATCGGGATCGGCAACATAGAAAGTCGTCTGGCCGGTGTATGCGTCCACCGTTGCCTTGATTGAGTTGCGGATGTAGTTGATTCCGTCGGCATTGCGCTGCGAATACGGAAAATGATCGCTGGTCGTGTATGCATCCAGGATCCAGACCAGATGACCGTCGTGAACGACCGGGTACGGGTCGCGATCGAGATGCAGGAACGGCGCTATGTAGGCAATTCGACCAGTGATATTGCGCCGAAACATGATCCTGCTTTTCGCGATGATGTTCTCCGTAACCAGCAGGTTGATGTCGCGGTAATAGAAGCTGAACAGAAGGCGGCGCCAGAAGCCCGAGACGGGAACTCCGCCTGAGCCTTTGTAGTACGAGAAGACGTTTTTGGTTCCACTCGGGTAATCGAACTCGGGGGTCGCGGAATCAACCACGCAGTAGTTGTCCGGCTCCTCGCCGTAATAAACCGCCGGCTGCGACACGTCGAATCCGGCGTCTGAACTTGCCGGAATGTCCTTGATGAAAAAGATCGGCAGGCCTTCGCTGTCCTTTTCATTGACCGGACTCATCGCGAGACCCGAGCCGTGGGTGAACTTGAGATGCTGGTTTACCCAGGTCTGCGCGTTGTCGGGAAGCTGCGCGATGTTCATTTCGCGCGCCGAAAGCATCACCTGCGTGTAATTTCCCTGAATGTTGTAGCGGTCGATATCGACATCCTTGAAATCGTAATAGAGGCGGATTTCCTGCAGTTGCCGATAAGTGGCGATGAGCGGGCGCGGATCCCACAGCCGGATGTTCTTGATCGTGGGCTCGTCTTCATGCACCGACGCAAGAGTGAGTTCACCCTTGCCGCCGAATGGCTTGACGTCAACCTCGTCAAGCTTGTACGCACGCCGGGTCATCGCGATGTTGCGCTCCAAGTATGGCCGCTCGATCCGCAACTCGTCGGGCTTGACCCACAGGCGCTCGATGACGGGCTGAATGAAATTCAGGATCAGCGCGGGGCCGAATACGATCACGGCGGCTATGACCGGCCGGCGAAGTCCCTTTTCCCGGATATTGGTGAAACACAGAAACGCCGCGATGATCGACAGTATCACCAGCAGCCAGAGACCAGGCTTCCACAAAAGCGCGTCCACGTAGCGAAGCCCGAACACGACTCCGTTGGTATGCAGCAGCAGGCCGAAGCGGGCAAGCCAATAGCTCATCCCGCGCTGCAGAAAAAAGAACGCGAGCAGGACCGAGAGATGCGCCGCGGCACCGGGCGCAACCCGGGGCGGCGAATCGCGAAAATCGAGGGCGCCCCGCGCCCAGTACACGGCGATCGCGACCGCTGCCGCCAGAAAGATAATCAGCAGAAAGAGGTCGCGAAAATCCTCGAGCAGCGGCAGCGAAAAAACATAGAAGGAGATGTCATTGCCGAAAGCTTTTTCGGTCAGCCCGAACGGCACGCCATAAAACGCCTGTAGATAGGTGTCCCAGCTCGCCGATTCGCCCTGCGCCGCCAGGATCGCCAGGATCGCGGCGGCAATCGCGACGATCGTTTTCCACGGAACCCGTTCGCCGAGCGCGCGGATAAGCTCCGGCAGATTTACCTCGCTCATCTGGTCGGGCCGCCGCACGACCCGCAGGCGTTCGCGATCGCGGCTCAGGCCGATTGCAACCAGGCCGCTGATAAGAATCGCGACGAACGCGATTACCCAGACCGCCGCAAAGATCGCGACTTCAGCGATGATCTCAGTGGCAAAGACCGACTCGTAGCCGAGCGATCGAAACCACAGCAGGTCGACGAAGAACTGGTCCAGCAGCGAAAGGATAACCAGCGCGGCAATGATTATCGCCGCAACGATAAATAGAAGTGTTCTCGGCCGCATCAGCTTGTGCTTGCCTTACTCGCCGTGCGCAATCCGGCTCACGTGCTCGCGCACCACGTCAGGCGGGCACAGCCAGATAAACAGCTTTAGCGCAATAACGGCAACAAGGATCCAGTCAAGTTCGCCGACCAGCGGAATGAAGTCGAGCTCCAGGGCGGGCGGCGTCAGCATGAGCAGGAAGGCAAGCACGGGAACCATCTTGGGCAGAATTGGGACGCGCGAGTCCATCATCAGGCGCCAGAACACGCGCGCGAATTGCGGAAGAAACGCAACAATCCGGCTCACCGTGAGCGGCGAGAGGAATTGCATGCGCAGGAACTGCCGGAACATTGATCACATCCCCTTCCATCGTCCACTTTAGCACACGCGCAACGGAAAGTTGCCATGACCGCCCGACCCGCGCAAACTCGCTTTTCTGATAAACTTAGCAACCGGCGGTTGAGTAAAAGGAGGCTTGCGGATTGAAACGGCACATGGCTCTGGGCGACTTTCTGGTCGCTTACCTGCGCAAGATTGGAGTTGACACTGTCTTTGGCATTCCGGGCGATTTGGCTCTGAAATTATTCTTCGCGCTCGGCAGAAAACACGGCATCAGAATCGTGACGCTCTCCCACGAACCGGGCGTCGGCTTCGCCGCGGACGGCTATGCGCGCGCGACCGGCAAGATCGGCGTGGTGTGTGTCACCTACGGCGCCGGGGGCCACAACATGGTCAATCCGGTTGCGGGATCGTTCTCCGAACGGGTGCCAATTCTGATTTTTTCAGGCGGTCCCGGCGAGGAGGAGCGAAAGCTCGGCACCCTGATTCATCACCAGGCGCGCGAGATCGAGTCGCAGCATCGAATCTATCAGGAAGTTACTTGCGTATCGCGGGTGCTGACCGATCCGATCCGCGCCGCATCGGAGCTTCACGAAGTGGTGCGCGCCATCTGGTCCGAACAGCGCCCCGGCTACGTCGAAATTCACCGCGACATGGTCGACCGGATGATCGAGGTGCCGGACGAAATTATCGAATGGGATGGGCGCCTGCATTTTCACGAATCCGACACCCGCAAGCTTGAGGAAGCGGCGCGCGAGACCGCGCAGATGTTCAATGCGAGCCGCCATCCAGTAACCATCGCCGGAATCGAGATTCATCGCTACAAAGCAGCGCACGACCTGGTCGAGTTGGCGGAGAAGACGGGATCGCCGGTATGCACGACCGTGCTCGGCAAAGGCGCCTTTCCAATGGATCATCCTCAATACATGGGGGTGCACGTCGGCCCTATCAGTCCACCGCCGATCGTGGCGCGGATGGATGCCGCGGATTTCGTGCTCAATCTCGGCTGCCTTAAAACTGACATGAACTTTGGCAATCGCGCGCCGCGGGTTATCCAGGGACAATCAGTGTGGGCGGTCGATCGGAAGGTGGATGTGAAATATCACACCTACACCGAGGTCGGAGTCCGCGAATTCGTGCGAGCGCTGCTGCGCCAGGAGCTGCGGCAGCACGAAGAGAAGGTTACCTATGCCGACAATCTTGGCGGCGTGCCGACCAGTGAGACACGGCAGGTAAAGGTCGCGCAGATACTGGTCGCGGTGAACGATTTTCTTGCTACTCACAAAAACTACATCGTGGTAACGGAGTCCGGCGACATGCTGTTCGGCGGACTCGATGTGCGGGTGCCGAGCCATAGCACCTATCTGGCGCAGGGATTTTATGCCTCGATGGGGTTTGCGGTGCCGGCGGCGATGGGCGCGCAGGCGGGCTCCGGGATGCGACCGATCGTGCTGTGCGGGGACGGCGGATTCCAGATGACGGGCACCGAAATCTCTCATGCCGCCGCGTGGAGAATCAATCCGATCGTAATTGTGATCAACAACGGAGGATGGGGCATCTTCAGGCCGATCGTTGAGCGCCGCGAGCTGCTGGATATCCCGCCGTGGCCGTACGCAAAAATAGCGCGCGATCTCGGCGGCGCCGGCTTCGAGGCGAGGTCGCTCGGGCAGCTTCGCCGCGCTCTCGTTGCGGCACAC
Source organism: Candidatus Binataceae bacterium (assembly GCA_030041155.1). Lineage (GTDB taxonomy): Bacteria > Desulfobacterota > Binatia > Binatales > Binataceae > JBARDN01. The sequence goes on from JASHOJ010000004.1 coordinate 12,980, forward strand.
AAGTCGTCCTCCTTCGCGATTATCGACGTTCGCGTCAGGCGCGACGATCTGTCTCCGGTAACGATCAAGTACATCCGTGCGGCGGCGCGCCGTTCACAGGCGCCGCGGGAGGCGCGTCGCGCAAGGAGCAACTCTCATGAGCGAATCTGACGAACCGCGCCATCATCAGCCTCCGGGCAAACATTTCAACTGGGACGTACCCGAGCATTTCAACTTCGGAAACGTCATCGATCATTTCGCCGCCGATCCGAACCGCGTGGCGCTCCTGTGGGAGGACCAGGAGGGACGGCGCGCTCGCCTGACCTTCGCGGATATGCAGGCGCAATCCAATCGCATCGCAAACGTGCTTGAGGCGATAGGAATCCGCCGCGGCGACCCGGTCCTGCTGGTCCTGCCCCGCATCTCGATGTGGCATGCGGCGTATATCGGAGCGCTCAAGATTGGCGCGCTCGTGATCCCCTGCACCGCGATGCTGCGCGAGAAAGACCTGGCTTATCGAGCCAATCACTCGGGCGCTCGCGCGATAATCGCGGCGCCGGACGCCGCCACGATGGCCGGCGACTTGCGCAGACAATGTCCAACTTTGCGCCACTTCCTGATCGCCGGAAGCACGCGATCAGGATGGGAGGGACTGCCCGAGCTGATGCAGAAGGCGACGCCACGTTATCGAACCGTGCAGACGAGAGCGAGCGAACCCGCGATCTGTTACTACACCTCCGGCACCACGAAAGATCCAAAAGCCGTGCTGCACAGCCACGCCTATACGTTCTGCCATCGGTACACGGGCAGCAATTGGCTCAATCTGCAGGAGAGCGGTGTTCACTGGACAACTTCCGACACCGGATGGGCAAAAGCCGCGTATGGAGTCCTGTTCGGACCGTGGATGAACGGCGCGACCACCTTCATGTACAACGGCCGGTTTGACCCGAAGAAGCAGCTCGAACTGCTTGGCCGTTATCAGGTTGCGACCTTCTGCGCGCCTCCGACCGAATATCGGATGCTGATAAAGGAGGATCTGGCGCGCTATGAATTCCCGCATCTGCGCCACTGCACGGGAGCCGGTGAACCGCTCAATCCGGAAGTTATCGAGGTATGGAAAGAGCGCTTCGGCCTCACAATCCATGATGGCTACGGACAGACTGAGACGATAATCGTGGCTGCCAACACGCCGGGCATGGAAGTCAAACCGGGCTCGATGGGATTGCCGTTCATCAGGCATGATGTGCATCTGCTCGACGAAGATCTGAACGAAGTTGCGACCGGTGAAGTCGGGCAGATTGCGCTGCGAGTGAAACCGGACCGACTGCCGGCGCTGTTTCTCGAATACTGGAAAAATCCGGAAGAGACGGCGAGCGTTTTCCAGCGCGACTTTTATCTTACCGGCGACCACGCCACGCGCGACGACGACGGCTACCTTTGGTTCGTCGGACGCGCTGACGACGTGATCATCTCGGCTGGATACCGTATCGGCCCGTTCGAGGTTGAAAGCGCACTGCTGGAGCATCCCGCGGTTCTCGAATCCGCGGTGGTAGCGAGTCCCGATCCTGACCGCGGCGCAATCGTGAAGGCGTTCGTCCGATTGCGCGCCGACGTGAATGCGGGCGACACTCTCGCTAAAGAATTGCAGGATCACGTGAAGCGAATTACCGCGCCCTACAAGTATCCGCGCGAAATCGAGTTTATCGACGAGCTGCCAAAGACGGTGAGCGGCAAGATTCGCAGGGTCGAGCTGCGCAAGCGCGAGGAGCAGCGCAAGCGCCAGGGTAGCGGTTAGCGGCTAGGGGTCGCAGACGAGGTGGGCGCCGCGTTTGCGGTGGCGGATGGTGTGGCGCCGATCAGTTGCGGCAATCCCTGCCGAAACCCCGGCTGAAGCATCAGTGCCCCTACCGCGCGCGAGAGCGCGACTGAGAGCGCCTCGCTTGGATCTGTCTCGAGCGGCAGGAATATCTCATGTCCGACCGGGGAAGGCGGCTCTTCCTCAGTCCCGGTCATCTCGCCCGAGTACACGTTCGGATCGGATCGCGACGAAAGATTGAACTTGATCCGCACCCGCGCATCCATCGCAAAGTACTGTCCGTGGACCGTCTCCGCGGTACCGAAGTGCTTCGCGACCGAAATCTCTTCGATAGTGGTCGTCAGAAGATAGTCGGTGCCGACTCTCAGTGATGCGGCTCCGTCCTGCATCGGCCCAGCCAGAAAAGGCCTAAGGCCCGAATCCGACAACGCCTTGATAACGGCCACGGTAACCACCGTGCCCGCATCCTGGATTACGAGCGACTCCTCAAGCGAGCCGTCGGGCGAATAGACGCCGCCCACGCGCACGGTGCCTATCGCGAGTCGGCCACTTGCCTGCAGAACACCGATACTCGCCGGATGAAACAGATGCTCGGATCCGGGCACGAATCCCGGCAGGTAGCGGAGCGTCAACGCACGCTCCGGCTTGCATCCGGCGGCGGCGACAAGCGCGAGGGCCGCCAAAATCGCGGCGATAGCGTCTGCACCGAGTCTGACCTTTGCCGCGGCAAACCGAGGCCGAAAACTACTCTTTCGCCTATTTCGAGGTGCCGACCGAGCGCCGTCCCCATCGGTTGCCCCACCAATAAAAGGCGGCGAAGGCCATAGCGAGCAGAACAACCGCGGTCGCGGCCCACAACGATGCGAGATGGGCGACGTGAAGTGCATGATAGAGTTCATCGCCAACCAGATAGCCCACTGTAACGATCAGAACGCACCATACCAATGCTCCGAGCACGTTCCAGCCAAAAAATCGCAAGAACGGCATTCCTGCCGCTCCCGCCATCGGACCTGCCATGAAGCGGATGCCCGCGATGAACCGCGCCATGAACACCGCTTTTGCGCCGTGGGCCTGAAAAAAGACTTGAAGGCGATCGTACCTGTCGCGTGCAAATGAGAATTGCGAAGCAAGACGCCCGAGCAACCGCTGACCACCGGTGCGACCGATAACAAATCCGCAGCAATCGCCCGAAACCGCGCTCGCGATCGCAATCAGATACACGTAATGAATGTCCAGTATGTCGCGCCCCGCCAGGAAGCCCGCCGCCAACATCACGGTCTCCTCCGGCACCGGCACGCCGAGATTGCCGACAAACACGCACACGAATATCCCGAGATAACCCCAAGCCGCGAGGATATCCTCGATTCTTTCCGGTCTCAGAATCTCGTGCATCGTTTGTCCGTGCGCGCAACCCACCCCTGAGCCATCGCGACCGGACCCGTTTAGATTGCCCAAAGAGCCGTCGCGACGTAAGGGGGGTTCTATCCTGGAATCTTTGCCTGAAGCGTCCCTCCTGCCGGATTATCATCCCTTGCCGGATGATCGTATGAAGGCGGATACGTAACCTTTTGGACTGGCAGCGGTTTATACCTTTGGAGAATACGGTGTCTGGAAAGCCGGCATTGAAGGATCGCGACGCTGATGTGGCCGAACGCAATCTGATCGAGGCTGCAAAACGCGATCCCGGATGCTTTGCCGACTTGTATGAGGAGAACTTCGAGCGCGTGTATGCGTATATCGCGCGGCGCGTCGGCGATCGCGACCAGGCGCAGGATGTCACCGCCGACGTTTTCCACAAGGCTCTGAGAAATCTTGCCGGATTCGAATGGCGCGGCGTGCCATTCGCGGCATGGCTGCTCCGAATCGCGGCGAATGAGATAGCCAGCCGCGGCAAGCGCTCAAGCCGCGCCTCCGCAGGCTCGATGGATCCACTTCCCGAGGCTGAAAAGTCCAGTGAAGCCGCCTTCGAGGAAGCGCAGCGGCGCGCGCGCCTCTTCAAGCTCGTCGAGAAGCTTCCTCCAGAGCAGCGACAGGTTATCACGATGCGTTTCGCGCATCAGAAAAGCATCGCCGAAATCTCCCGCGGGATGCGCCGCACCGAAGGCGCCATCAAGCAGCTTCAATTCCGCGCCCTCAAGCGGCTGCGGACGATGGTGGACGACCGATGAAACGGATCAGGCGAACCGCCGGAAGCGCGACCGTCGTGCGGCAAATCGACGAGGCGGTCGAGTTGATCATGGCTGATCGTAAAGCTCCTCTGCCACGCATCGGAGCGCGGCTCGACAGTCTTCTGCGGGTTGCGGGCGACCTGCGCGATCTGCCCGACGAGAAGTTCCGAGGCCGGCTCAAGCGCGATCTGCTCTCGTCAATTCCCAAGCCGGCCCGCGGACAGAAATTGGCAAGGAAACAGAAGTCGGCTGGCACGCAGAAGACCGCGCCGGGTGAGTCCAAACCGGGTACCGCGGATGCTGCCCCCTCAGCGGCGGCGATTAATCCGATTCCCGAGGGCTTTCACAGCATCACCCCGTACGTGCTGGTGGATGACGCGGCGCGCTTCATCGATTTTCTCAAGCAGGCATTCGGCGCGGAGGAAATAGCCCGTGCGCCGCGCGACGACGGTGCGATTATGCATGCGGAAATGAAAATAGCGGGCTCGATGCTTGAGCTGGCGGATGCACCCGGCGGAGATGCCAGGCCGACGCCGATTGCGATCTGGCTTTTTGTCGAGAACGTGGATGAGACTTTTATCCGCGCCCAGAAGGCGGGCGCCGTCTCGATTCATCCGCCGCAGGACCAGAGCTACGGTAATCGCGAGGCGAGTGTTCGCGACCCGTTCGGAAACAACTGGTATATCGCAACCCCATTGGAAGATGCGCACTGGCCGGAAGAGCTGCGAAGCATCACGCCATATCTGCATCCCGAGGCCTCGGACAAAGTTATAGATTTTCTGAAGGACGCGTTCGGCGGCGTGGAAGTGGCGCGGGCGCAGGATTCTCACGGCGTGGTGCATCACGCCGAAGTGAGAATCGGCGACTCGATAATCGCGATGGGCGACGCGCATGGGCCATACGCGCCGATGCCGCCGCAGCTTCATCTCTATGTGCCCGACACCGACCGCGTGTATCGCCGCGCGCTTGCGGCGGGTGCGGTCTCGATACGCGAGCCTGCGGACGCACCCTACGGCGATCGAATTGCTGGGGTGAGGGATCCCTACGAAAATACGTGGTGGATCGCGACGCGGATTCGCGAGGTGCCGATTCCCGAGCCGCATCGGGGTACGCCCGCCGAAGTGCCTGCTGCGGAGCTGCCCGAGCAGCAACGCCCGGGCCGAATCATGCCTTTCCTGTACGTTGACGATGCGGAAGCGGCGGCAAAATTCTATGAAAGAGTATTCGCGGCCGTCGAGACACATCGCGTCACCCAGGCCAGCGGCAAGGTCAGCCACGTCCAGATCGCAATCGGACCGACCAACGTGATGGTTCGCGATGCGCACACGGGCGATCTGGCCGAGCAGCGCTTTTATGCTTCTCCAACCGCGCTTAGTGGACGAACTCCGTCGCCCCACTACCTCTACGTCGCCGATGCCGACGCGGTGATCAAAAATGCGATAGCGGCGGGAGCCAAGGTCGTGGACCAGCTCGATGATCAGCCTTGGGGCGATCGATGCGGCGGCATCCAGGATCCATTCGGTCACGTCTGGTTTATCGCAACTCCGCTTAAAAGCATTTCGCGCTAGCACGCGCGCGAAGACGCGAGAAAAATCACATGGCAAACGTTAATTCAATTCCGAGTGGCGAGAGCCGATTGATGTAGAAGCGTTTGACGCGATGTCCAGAGGCGAATAGAGAAGCGTAGCCGTCCGCGCGATCTTCAAGGCGACTTTCCGGACGGTCTTTGGATGACTCATCCGCGAAGATATTCCGAACACGATCCACGCATCGAGCGCCTACGCGCCATTTGCCTGGCACTGCCCGAAACGACCGAAAAGGAAGCCTGGGGCGAATGCACTTTTCGCGTTGGCGGGAAGATGTTCGCGATGACGGATAATAACCATCACGACAGCGGACATATTGCGGTCTGGTGCAAGGCGCCGGCGATGGCGCAGGAAGTGCTCGTCAAGTCGGATCCGGCCCGATTTTTCAGGCCGCCGTACGTCGGCCACAACGGATGGGTCGGCGTACGGCTGGACGTTAAAGTCGATTGGAAGGAACTCGCGGCTATCCTGCGCGACGGCTATCAGATGGCGGCGCCAAAGCGTCTGCTGTCCGCTCGGCCGGCGGTCGAATTGGGCGCGCAGTCCGCTCGCTCCACCACCAAATCACGCAAGCAAGCAGAACCGTCAGCAGCGAAATTATCGCGCCGATAACGAACGCTCGTCCGCGATAGGTGAGCACTATCGTCTGCCTGCCGGCGGGAACCGCAACCGCGAGCAGTCCGTTTTCCTGCATCAGGATTCCTGAACCGGAGCCGACGCGCCATCCGGGGTCGTAGTTCTGGTTGATAACCAGCATCGCAGGACTCGGCGTATCGATCTCGTAGCTCAAACGGTTCGGCGACCATCGCGACAGCCGCACGGTGCCCGCTCCGAGCATGTACTCCTCGCCGCGGTAACCGGCTTCGTTGTAACCGATCACGTTGGTGTTCCATTTCGTATATTCGTAGCAGTGCACGAAGCCCATGTTGGCCTGCGCCACGACGGTCTGATCGAAAGTATCGCCATCGGCGATCTCGCGGAACTTAAGCGAGCGGGGAAAGTAATGCGGAGTGCGATCGAAGGCGTGCTTTAGAAAAGGAGTGCCCACCATCAGAGAGTCTCCGGTCCCCGCCAGCAAAAGGACGACAACGATCCAAAAGCCTGCGGTACCGAAGCGTTTTATCAATTCATCAGCACCGAGCCCCGCAACGATCGCGATACAGAACGAGAGCGGAATCAGAAACCGCGAACTGAGGCGCATGTCTGAAAGCAGAGGGAGCTTTTTCATCCATGAAAAGATGGGGATGAGACAATTGTCGCCCCGCACGCACAAAATCAGAAACCAGCCAATCACAATCCATGGCAGAACCCGCAAACGGAACATCACCAACCCCGCGAGCGCCAGAATTACAAAGGCTGGAGACGTGTAGGTTCCAAATTCGATGAAAAATCGATCGTGCAGCGCCAGTTGCTCCTGACTTCGCGAGAAAAGAATCCGCGGCAGATCGTGCCACATTACCCACGCCGGTCCCCATGGTGTGCGCGGATGAGCGCGCAAGACCTCCAGCGCGGGAATCAGCTTGATCGCGGCAAAACCCAGGGCCAATGCCCCAGCAATCGCAAGAAACTCGATTGAACGTAAACTGCGACGATGGACGCTTTCATACAGCGCGTATAGCGCGATCACCGGTAGCCCGCAGATCAGCAAGATCTCGCCGCCCTCGAAGAACGAAAGTGCAAGCAGCAATCCACCCGCGACCGCGCAGGCGCCAAGATGTTTGCCGGCGAGCATGATCAACGAAAGGAGCCACGGAAGATACGCGACCGCCAGAAAAGTGACATGCCCCTCGCCGAGATGCAGCGGGAACCATCCGGAGGCTGGAAAGACGGTCGCCGCAACCACGGCCGCGAGCGGCTTCATTCCAAGCAGTCGCGCGAATACGTACCCTCCGGCCCACGCGATCGCGAGATGAAGCGTAACTTCGAGGTGCATTCCGACCATGGGGCCAAAAGCGAGATGAAGCAGGAAGAAAGGAGTAAGAAACCGCGATTGCGGATTGCCGAGCATCGGCATGCCGCCGCATTTGTACGGATCCCACAGCGGGAACTGATGGAAAAACGTGACGGTATGATACGGCACCCAGTGAAGCACGCTCTCGAAATCCCAATCGTTCTGCTCGCTCGGCTGAGTCAGCCTCAGCAGCATCGGATAGCTGAACAGGATTCCGAAAATCGCGGACCCTGCGGCAACCCATCGCGCTTCCCCGCTGCGAATCAGGGCGAGCGCCGAGCTTGCTATGGACAGGCGGTTATCGTTTTGTCCCGAATCCATACTCCCCCACATCGATCGCGAACACGCAGCTTGCCTATCATCTGCCGGCGCTGCCCTCCATTTCCTCCGGCGGATAAACGTTGCGGAAGAATATCCAGTACAGTGCCGTATTGATCCCCTGCATGACCGCCGCAAACTCAAGCGGCAGCGATAGAAACAAATGCTCCATGAAAATGCCTGCCATGTATGGTCCAGCGGCCGACATGACCTGCGACGGAAAGCTCGCGAAACCCGACGCGCTGGATCGCTCGGCCGGCGGAATAACACCCATCAGGTATGACTGCCGGACCGGGATCGAAAGCACGTTGAACAGCGCGCGCACCGCGTAAAGACCCGCCGCCATCAGAAAGGTTGGCATCATCACCACGCCCAGCAGCAGCACCGCGCCGACCGCGCGGGTCAGCACTACCGACCGCACAGTTCCGAGCTTCAGCGCAATACGGCCGGCCATCAAGTAAGGAACCGACGTGATCAGATTGATCACGAAAAATACTTCCGCCAGCTCGCCCGCGTTAACGCCGAAGCGCCGGTAGAACCAGTAAATCGCAAA
>JASHOJ010000237.1 GCA_030041155.1 Candidatus Binataceae bacterium
GAGATCGTGCGCGATCAGCAGCGTGAATTCGCCGGCGCGGTCGATACCGCTCGCGCGCACGCCAGCACCCAGGCGCAACTCGACGCGATCGAGAAAATAGCGGAGACCGCGAATCCGATCTTCGATGCGATGCGCGCATCCTCAAGCGGCGGCGATAATTTCGAGCCGCAAATGCGCGACTTGCAGGGCAAAGTCGCAGACCTGGTTGCCGCCGACGACTCGGCCGTGATGGCGGTGGCCGCGCGCGCGCAGGCGCGAGCGAGCATTTTCGTTATCGTCGCGATCGTGACAGGAATTGTCGTGCCGTGGCTGTGCTTTATCGCGATCACGCAGATGGGCACCCGCGTTCGTCTCGCGATGCTCGAGATACGTCATCGGATCGAGAATCTCAGACCCGAGGACGCTCCGATGCCGGAGGATTTGCGGGTAATCGACGATAAACTGACCGAGCTTGGTTTTCACAAGCCGAATCCGATGCTCGCGGAGTAAGCGAGGACACCGCTAATACACTCTTTAGCGACAACCTGGATTAGCGATACGAGGGCATCACTTCGCTGGCAAACAACTCGGCCGCATCGAGCGCCATAAACTGGCAGACGAAGTATGTCATGCGGAAATTCTCGATGCGGTAGTCGATCTCGCGCCGGACTTCGTCAACCGTGCCAACCAGCACCTGCGGCGAATTACGCGCCGCGTCGGAGTCCGCGACACCCATCGCCTGCGCAGTCGCTTTTATCATCGCCTCGGCGACGCTCTTTTCGCGCGCGATTAGGACGAAAGTTTGGCCTGACATCTCAATCGCGCCTAGATCGCGTCCGGCGGATTTCGCGAATGCGTCAAAAATTCCGATCCGCCGCTTCACTTCCGCGCGATCGAACTTGAGCGCTTCCGAAATATCGACCGTTCCGCGGGTGATGGGAGGATTCAGGTTCAGAATGTCACCCTCCTCCGCCGCGAGCTTCAGGATTCTCTTCCCTCCTCCGCCTATCATGATTGGTGGATGAGGCTTCTGGATCGGCTTGGGAAAACAATAAGCCTTATCGGCGGAGAAGTAGCGGCCGCGATAAACCGGCTCGTCCTGAGTCCACATGGCCTTCAGGAGCTTGACGCCTTCGGCAAACTGATCGATTCGCTCGGCGTTTGATGGATACGGATAGTTGTAGGCGATGTATTCTTCCTTGAACCACCCGGCGCCCAGGCCGGCGATGAAGCGTCCGTTGGAAATATTGTCGAGCGTTGCGATCATCTTGGCGAGCAGCGTGGGATTTCGGTACGACATCGAGGTCACCATCGGCACCAGCTTTACCGTGCTGGTGAGAGAAGCGACCGCGGCAAGGGTCGTGTAACATTCGAGATGGGGCGAGCGTATGTCCGACATCAAGCCGCGCATGAAGAAGTGATCGTCAACCGAGACTGAATAGTAGCCTAGCTCTTCACCGCGCCTTGCGAAGGAAGCCATCGTCGCGAAATCGCCGTTGGGCAAGCCAAGGTTGAATTTGACTGGATGCATTTTTCCTCTCCATGCGCGATTCGGGCGCGCGAGATACAAACGTTGGTACGCTAGCACCAGCGTCAAGACCAGTGGAGGCGCGTGCCGAGTGATGGCCCCCTGCTAATCGCGCATACGGCGAAGATAATGCCGGTGCGCCTTGGCGCGGTTGCCGCACGAACTCATTGAGCACCACCGTCGCGTGCCGTTTTTGCTATCGTCCAGAAACAGCCATCCGCATTGATCGTTCGCGCAATGACGCACGCGCGTCAGGCTCGATCCAGCCAGCAGATCGGCCGCTGACCATAGAACCGGCGCGAGCATTGTTGGCGCACAGACCGCCGCGCGCTCGATGCGCCACGCGAAGCCATGATCCACGCGATCGAGAGCGTTCCGAATCGGCCCGCGCCTGAGCGCCCGATTAAACCGACGCAAGTCAGCATCCACGGGCGAGCGATCATCACTCGCTGCGAAAAAGATCCGGTAGATGGACTCCCGAAGCAAGATTGCCTCCTCAAACACGGCCGCTGATTCGTGAGCACGCCGCGCAAACACCTCAAACGCGCGCAGCGCACCGGCCGGAAAAAAGTTGCGCGCGCGACACCATCTTAAGAGATCGCCAAAGCCGTGAAGGCTGTCGTCTGGCGCGCTTCCGCGCCATGCAACCGTGTTGGCGAAATCAAGGCACAATGCGGCACTGGGAGCCGCGAGACTTGCAGCGTCAATTGTGATGCTCGAAGACGGCGCCATCGACGATCAAAGACTAACCACTTTGGGGGTTGACTTAAAGACGGCGTTGATCGATATCTAACCACCATAGCGGTTATATCAATTTACGCCGCACGAAGGAGGCATCGCAATGATTCATCACGTATCTGTAGGGACGCGGAATCTGAAAGCCGCACGCCGCTTCTATGACGCGGCGCTCGCACCGATCGGGTACAAATGCCAGGCCGAGGGAACCGAATACCTTGGCTATGGCGCGGAGAGTCCCGATTTCTGGGTGCTCGCGGTAAAGCATCCAGTCGCGGCGAATCCGGAATCGGGCCTGCACTTCTGCTTTTCAGCGGAGAGCCGCAAGGCAGTCGACGCGTTTCATGCGGCCGCGCTTAAGTCAGGAGGCGCCGATAACGGCAAGCCGGGGCTGCGCAAGGATTACGGTGAGAACTATTACGCCGCGTTTGCAACCGATCCCGAGGGCTACCGGCTAGAGGTCTACTGCGATCATGCGTAAGTAATCCGCGTCCACGCGCGGGCGGCGTACTCAGCCGCACGATATTGTGCGCCGCCCGCGTTCCACATCGCGTCGAAACTCCGCTGGATCCGCTACGCTATGTCATCGGCGGGCGCGAACGGCGCGCCGCTTTTCCGGCGCACCATCGGGCAGTTTGACATCGATGCTTTGCCATAGGTACCAGGCTGCGGCGGTTCTAAACGGCCGCCATTTCTCTCCCATCGCAAGCAACTCCTTCGGTGTCGGCGGCTTGCGCATCTTGTACGCCCGGGCGACCGCGTTGCGAACGCCGAGATCACCGGCGGGAAGAACATCGGGACGGCCGAGATTGAACATCAGGAACATTTCCGCGGACCATCGCCCGATTCCCTTTACTCTGGTCAGGTCCGCGATAATCTCCTCATCCGCCATGCGTGCGAATCGATTGAATCTGAGGCGGCTCTGATGAACGTGGGTCGCGAGATCCTTCAGGTAAATAATCTTCTTCGCCGAGAGTCCTGCTCTGCGCAAAACCTCATCCGGCGTGGCAAGGACCTGTTCCGGCAACGGAAACGCGCGTCCAGGATAGAGCGCGACGATGCGATTGTAGATGGCCCGTGCGGCAGAACCGGCGAGCTGCTGAAAAACAATTGCGCGGGCCAGCGCCTGAAAGCGCTGGCGGCGGCGCGCTATCCGGCATGCACCGACTTCGGCAATAATGCCGGCCATCACGGGATCAACGTTCGTAAGATGTCTTTTTGCCGCGCGAGCGTATGGAACGAGTGACAAGGGCATGATGATTCGCCCGAATCTGGCACGGCGGCGCCGCGCAATCAATTAAACTTGTGGAGTTATGACGATGACAAAGCACGGGGATCATCCGGGCGGCGACGAGCGGCTGGAGATGCGGGCCGATAACGTCAAGGTCGGAATGCATCTCGGGCCGATCTTTTATGTTGTCGATAGCAAGCAGACCAGGGCTTTCGCGCAGGCGCTAGGAAGCGAGAACCCGCTGTACTCAGGAGAATCGGGAATCGTGCCGCCTACGATGCGCCTGCTCGATTACGCGCTGCTGATCGCGCGGCACTTCAGGGGCGGCAAGGGCGGGGTGCACGCCAAGCATCGATGCGAATATTTCTCGCCGATGCGCGTGGGGCAGGCAGTGCGGGTCGAGGGGGTCATGATTGACGCGAAGTACAAACGCGGCAAGTTCTACTTCTCGCTGGAATACGAAACGCGCGACGCCGCGACCGGTGGCCTGATCACGCGCCAGGCAATCACTTCCGTGCTGCTCAATAGCAAGGGAGAAATGGCATGAGCGACAATACGCTGCGCGCGGGAGATGAGCTCGCGGGACCGGCTTACCTGCTCGATGACGCCGCCGCACAGGCATACAGCGCCGGCGTGCAGGAGGCGTCGCCACGAAAGCGCAAAAACATCCATAGCGACAGCGAGGCCGCCGCACGCGCGGGTTTTTCGCGGCCAATCGCGGCGGGTGAGCAGACAATTGCGCTTGTCATGGAGTTGGTGGTGGCTCGCTTCGGCGAGCGCTTTTATCACGGCGGCAGCTTTGAGGTGTCCCTCGTACGACCGGTGTTCTACGGCGACACTGTTACCGCTCGGGCACGAGTCGAGCGGATTCAAGATCGATTCGCGGAACTCTCAATTCGGGTCGAAAATCAAGATGCCGAAGCCGTGCTGATGGGAGTAGCTCGCGCTCCGGTTGATTCCTGATGCCCCGCCTCGACGCAGCCGCGGGTGAACCGATCGCGCGATCCTCGCGCCCGGCCCCATTGTGGCGCAAAGCGCTTCCGTACGCCGGCACGATCATAATCTTTGCGCTGATTTTCTGGCGCGTTCCGATAACGGCGGTAGCGCGCGCGCTCGGACAGGCGCCGGTGCTGAAATTCTTCGGGGTGTTCCTGCCCTACTCGGCGTTTTATTTCCTGATTGATTCGTATTGCCTCACCTGGGTCGTGCGCCGCTTCAACGCGCCGCTTAGATGGCGGGATATTGTTCCAATTCGCGCCAGCATGTACGTGCTCGCGATGGTGAACACGAGTCTCGCTCAGGGCGGCGTCGCGTATTATCTGCATCGCAAGGGGCGCATCGCGTTCCTTGAAGCTCTGAGCTCGATTTTGTTTATCGCGCTGCTGGAAATCTATCAGCTCTTTCTGTTTTCGACCGTCGGAGTGATCTTTTATTTTCCGACCGACCGAGGGCAGGCGAAAATTATCGGAATCCTGCGGATTGTCTACGTCATCGCGTGGATGTTCCTCGCGATGGTCATGATCTTTTTCGCGGTGGCGCGGCGAAATGCGCGTCTTCGCGGATGGATTGAGAATCGGCGCGGCGGTCCAGTCGCGCGGACCTTCATGCTGGCGCGGCCTCTGGATTATCTTGCGGTGATAGCTATCAAGACGCCGAATTTCCTCGGCTCGCTGATAACCCAGTACTTCGCGCTCTCGCTTTACGGCATCGCGATACCGTTTTTGAAACTCGTGCTGTTCCTGCCGCTGATATTCATTGCAGCCGCGCTGCCGATAGCGGTAGCTCACCTTGGAACCAGCCAAGCCGCATGGCTCTTATTTTTCTCCGTCAACACGAGCGAGGTAAAAATCCTCGCGTATAGTATCGCCGCCCAGTTCACCTTTATGCTCTGCAATGCGCTTATCGGATTGTGCTTCGTTCCACGCGCATCACGCGAACTGACAGAGATCAGCGACGCGAGCGCCTGATTTATTTTGAGGGTGGCGAGAGCCAGACCTTTTCGAAACGCGTCGGACGCATCGGGTTCAGTACATAGTCGTGCACCCATGGCTGATGAATGACATCGATCACCGGATAATAGAGAAATACCCACGGCGCGTCGTCGACAACGATCTTCTGCGCTTCGTCGTACAGCGCATAGCGGCGCTTGAAGTCGGTTTCCCTCGCGGCCTGACCCAGCAACGCATCAACCTGCGGATTGTAGTAGAAGCTGTCGTTGTTCGAACCCCATTCAGAGCGTGAAAGCAGCGTGCCCAACACATTCGCCGGATCCGGAAAATCAGCCTCCCATCCGTAGACGAAGGACTGTGCGGTATGCGGCTGGCGAATGGCTTCCAGAAATGGCCCCCACGCGACCGGCTTGAGAATCACGCTGATGCCGAGCGGTTCCAAATCCTGCTGAATGGATTGCCCTAGCATCAGCACCGTCTGGTCGGCGCGCATCCACATTTCGAAACTGAAGCCGGCGCCAAGATGAGCTTGTTCGAGTAACTCGCGGGCTTTTGGAGGATCATACGAATAGCCGGTCAGATTCGGATCGAATCCGGGAAGATTGGGCGGCAGCGGAGAATGCGCGACGATTCCGCGGCCGTTCAGGATCGCGACCAGTTTTTTCCGATTGATTGCATAGCTTAGCGCGCGCCGCACGCGCACGTCATCGAACGGCGGCATCTGGCAATTCATGCCCAGGTATTCCGTGGTCACGGTAGTCTTGCGCAGCACGAGGCGCCTAAGCGCCGGCGTCTTCATAACGTAAGGAAACTCGGCGGGTGGAATTTGCGCGACAATATCGAGGTCGCCCGCCTCAAACCGCAGCCACTGGAGTTCCGCCTGCGTGTCCAGAGAGTCCTCGATCGCATCGAGCCGCGGCAGTGGTTTGCGGAAATAGAAGGGATTACGAACCAGGATGATCCGCTGCCCGCCGATCCACTGCTTCAGCATGAAAGCGCCACTGCCGACCACATGATGCGAGAAATCGTCGCCCCATTTCGAGGCGATCTCGCGCGGAACCGCGGACGCGAACGGCATCGCCAGCTTGTGCGGAAAAATCGGATCAGGCTCGTTCAGGTGGAAAATGATCGTCCACGGGTCGGGTGTTTCGATTCCGCTTACGTGAGCGGTTCGATGGGCAGCGAAGTCATCCGCCCCCGCGATCCCGCGGTAATATTGCATCCCCTTCGAGCGCGTATCAGGATTCAGCACTCGCTCGATTCCGTAGCGTACGTCCGCACTGGTGACCACGCGGCCTGTCGAGAAGCGAGCGTCATGGCGCATATGAAACGTAAACGTGCGCGCATCCGGCGAGGATTCCCACGTAGCGGCAAGATCCGGCTCCAAGTCCACGTTGTCATCGCCATAGCGCAGGAGCGTATCGAAAATCGCCTGTTCAAATGTCCATGAGAGCGTGTCGTATCCCGCCGCTGGATCTAAAGTGGGAACATCGTCCGCGTCCGCAAGACGCAATACCATCGCACTCGCTGGAAGACCGCTGCCCTGCTTCTCCCGCGCGC
Organism: Candidatus Binataceae bacterium; assembly: GCA_030041155.1. Lineage (GTDB taxonomy): Bacteria > Desulfobacterota > Binatia > Binatales > Binataceae > JBARDN01. Next base: position 6,983 of record JASHOJ010000237.1, read on the forward strand.
ATCTGGAAAGCATCATCACAGCGGTGAATGCGAGCACGAGTACGGCTGCGTTTTTCATCGCGCGCGGCGCTGCAGCGCGCCGTAGCCGAGCAGATTGAAGCCGAGCACCGCGTAGAAAATCGCCAGTCCTGCGGAGGTCGCAAGCCATGGCGCGGTGCGAAAATACATGGTGCCCTCAGCGACCATGCGTCCCCA
>JASHOJ010000238.1 GCA_030041155.1 Candidatus Binataceae bacterium
GCGAAAGGCGATGAACTCGACCGGATTCTCGGACTGGAAATGGGCGCCGACGACTATCTGGCGAAACCGTTCAATCCGCGCGAGTTGCTGGCGCGCATCCGCGCCGTTCTGCGCCGCGCCGGCGCGGCAACGCCGGTCGCCGAACTCGCCCGTCATTTCGCCTTTTGCGGATGGCGGGTCGATTGCCAGGTGCGCGAGCTGACCGACCCGAACGGAACGCGCATCACCCTGACCAGCGCCGAGTTCGGGCTGCTCCAAGTCTTATGCGAGCGGGCTGGGCGGGTGTTGTCGCGCGAACAGCTGCTCGACCTGACGCAAGGACGGTCGACCGATTCCCTCGGACGTAGCGTCGACGTGCTCATCAGCCGTCTGCGCCGCAAGATTGAGTGCGACCCGCACGATCCGGAAATCATCAAAACGGTGCGCTCAGGCGGCTATCTCTTTGCAGCGAAGGTCGAGGCCTTATGAGATTCGACATCCGCGCCTATCTTCCGAACCGCGTCAGCGGTCAGATCGTTGCGCTCCTCATCGCGTCGCTGATTGCAAGCCACGCGGTATTGACGGCTTCTTTCCTCTATTACCGCCGCGATGATCCGCACCAGTATTTCCCCGATCAATTCGCCACCCTGATTGAATTGATTTCCGCCAATCCGGTGGATCGACGCGCAGACCTGGTCGCGTCAGTCAGTCGGGCTTTTCCGCGCTTCGAACTGGCGCTGGTGCCGAACCCGCCGGTCACCGCGCCGCCCCTCGCGTCCCCCGACCAAGCAGTGGAAGCCTTTGCCCATCGAATGGGACCGAGTTACCGTGTGATAGGCTTGGCGAGCGGGCATTCGCCGCGCTCCCCGGCAGGAGAGCGCGTTACCATCGGCCTGCAAGACGGCCAGTTCGTTTCCGGGCAGCTCGCGCCGCCGCCGCCCTGGTTCGGCCCGGGCACGATCTTCTTGATTGTCGTCCTAATCAGCATGCCGCTGCTCGGCGTTTGGGCGGCGCTGGGGTTGACGGGACCGCTGCGCAGCTTCGCCTTGGCGGCGGAGAATTTCGATCCAAACGGCCAAATCGCCCCCGTTCCAGAACGCGGGCCGCAGGAAGTTCGCGTAGTGGCACGTGCGCTCAATCAGATGCGCGAGCGCATCAAGGGGTTGATCGACGACCGCACTCGCATGCTCGCCGCAGTGAGCCACGATCTACGGACGCCGATCACGCGATTGCGCCTGCGGTGCGAGTTCATCGACGACGAATCGACCCGCACCAAAATACTCGAAGAATTGGCGCATATGGAATCGATGGTGGAGAGCGTCCTGCATTTCCTGCGCAACAGTCAAACCGGTCGGCAAGCAGTCGCGCTCGATCTTGCCACCAGCCTGCAGGCGATCTGCGATCAGTTCGCCGATACCGGCCGGGAGGTCGCCTATCACGGTCCGGACCATGTCGTCATCCGCGCCCATCCCGAGGACTTGCATCGCGCGCTGACGAATTTGATCGACAACGCGGTGCGTCACGGCGGTAAGGCCGACGTCAAACTGAAGCTGACCCAGCCGACGGTGACGATTGCCATCGAGGACGACGGGCCAGGCATTCCGGACGCCCACAAGCAGGCGATGTTCGAACCCTTTGTGCGCGGCGATGCTGCGCGCGGCATGAACGACAAGACCGGATTTGGCCTCGGTCTTTCGATTTCCCGCGCCGTGATTGCAGCGCATCGCGGCACCCTGACGCTGCTCGACCGGCAGCCGCATGGATTGGTGGCACAGGTGATCTTGCCGCAGGCCGAACCCGAGACGTTGCACTGATGCCCGGGGCCGCTTGTCGGTGTGATGTCTGTTCTTGGCGCGATTTTGTTGCGACGCGTTCGGCGGGGTTTGGCATGAAACGTCGATTCAACAGAGGTCGCTCTCTTCCGCTTTCATGGCGGGATAAGAATCCTACGCTACGAAAGATGAGTCACGCCGAGCGCCGGAGGATCGCGCCGGGTTATCATTAAATTTTGGAAAGTTCTCGAAAAGTCACATGCACGCCAAAGTCATCGTGAGTTACTAGGATGAGAACGGAGCGCGAAGGTCGTAACAAAGGCCTGGTGTGATTCGCCTATAGCCGAGCGCAGGCATAATAGCAGGTGCAGATCGAGAATCAGGGAAGCGCCGTGTGTTCATCTGACGATTATCAGGAATACGCCGCGGAAAGTTTGGATTGCGCGCGAAGCGCCAAATCGGAGAAGGAGCGCACCATTTTTCTGCAAATGACTCGGCTTTGGTTGCATGCTGCCTTACGGCGCCTCGACCCGAATCCCCGGATCATTTTTCGGACCAGTCCGGTTATCGAATGGCTGAAAGTGAACTGACCGGCCCGGTATAGCAGCGAGCTGTAAAAGCTCTTGATCAAATCCGCCATTGGGGGCGACAAAGCAGCTGGAGAGGAACTAGAAATGATGAAGCAGTTTGTGATGATTGCCGTCGTCGGTGTTACTCTGGTGTTGACCTCGCTGGCTTCGGTCTCTTGGGCCCAAGATACGGGGACAGGGACTTCAGGCAGCCCTGGCAGTAACGGGAGTCATCACCACCATCACCACCGCAGTTCGGGTTCGGGCTCGTCCAGCACTGAATCCAAATAAAAGCAGTCGGACGATAAGGCCCCGACTTGCGAGTCGGGGTACTTCGTCTGTGCAAGCGCTGCTCGCTGAAAGCGTGGTACCGGGCACGCGCTCAGCTGAATAGCCGTTAAAACGAAACCGACACAGCAAAACCGATACAGCTTCGGTGCTTCCTGGTGGGGGGCAATTTTCAACCCCGCGCAAGCCCATCCGTCGAGCGATTCGTGGCGGGGCTACCCAATTGCTCGACGCTCACGCGATCGGCATCCCGCCCCGACATTGCAGGCTTTCGGCCGCCATGGACCTTTGATCCGGGTACGATGCAACGCTCGGCGCGTTGCGTCGTCGAAGGGGATCGCGCCGATGCGTGGTCGAACGATTGTCCCGGAGGACGAAGTCACCGACCCGCTAGCATTGCTCATAAATGAAAAACACATCCTCCGGCAAGGAGCGCAAGTCCCGTCCGCATGCGCGTCAGGAGAGGCGAGCCCGGTTAAGCGGACGTTTCTGGCACATCGAGGGCGCGTCCTGAAAAGCGCCCAGCGTCCGCTTTACGATGATTGGCGTTATTCTCGGAAACATTCAGTTACAATATGAACGCGATTTAACTTGGCCTACGCCCGTGTGAGGCGCATGCACGGCAGGTGATTTGCTGGCATTAGTCGCCCCCGCTGGCAGATTGCATCAGGGGGTGGATCGCAAGGTCCGCCCCCTCGCTCTTCGCATCCCACCAAGTGCGGTCGCCAATGGCACGTTTTCGACAGTTGTCGAAAATGTCGAGAATGACCCCGTTTCGACCAATCCGCAGACGGTTTTGCCGCGTTGCTCAACTTGAGGCGAAGCCTCGTCAAAACGCTTCGGCCGATCCCGCGCCCACCTAAACGGCCGGTTGGAAAGAAGAACTCTTCTGATGCTGGATTGACGGCCGGTTGACGCAGCGTTGACTATAAAAAGCGCGCGTTCACTCCCATCGCAGCTTGGTGAGCGGCAGCACTTGTCCAGTTAGCCAATCGGCTTTCGACCGTAACTTCCGCGTAACTTTCGATCATTCTGCGGCTTTTACCTGCAATTCGTTAGGTCGTTCATAAACATTAACACTTCTTAACGAGCATGAACTTCGACTCATCAATAATCTCTTTCCGACATTTCATCAGCGGGTCGCTTGCGCTCGCCCTTCTCGCCGTGCCTGCCGCGTGAAACGGGTTTGACATGTTCTATATTTCCACGGTCGGGAGCACTGCCAGCCTCTGGTTCACCCGCGTGCTGAGCCTCCATCCGGGTATCGCCTGCTTCCACGGTGCGCGGTCGATCTCTGCGGCGCGTGATGATCCGTCGCACAACGAACCCCACCTTTTTGTGCAGCAGTTGAGTCGACTTTATCTGCTTGCTGACGGCTGCAAATATTTTGGCGCAGTGCATGGCTTTGTGAGTCGCGTTATCAAACCGGAAATCGATGCGGTCCACGGCGGGTTTGCCGCGATGTGCCGGCACCCGATCACGCGCGTCAATTCGCTGCTTCATCGCGAAGCACAGCATATTCAATCGAGCGAACCTCTGACGGTTGCCGAGGTGTTTCGGATTTTCCGGATGAGCTCGATCGATAAAGCCGATGCCGCCGAAGCGGATGGCCTGCGCAATTGCGAATTTTACGTTGCGAAATTCTTCAGCCTCTGCCATGCGACCATCAGCGAGGACATGTGGAATTTCGACAATCTCCACGGGCAGCAGCTGTTCCGCTATGAAAAATTCACATCGGACCCGAACTACTTTCGTCGCTGCTTCGAGCATCTGGTTGCTGGCAGTCGCGCGTACACGACACACGTCGAATGGCGTCCTGCCGGATCTCGCCTGAAACAGAGCGCAGAAGACTCCACCATCCAGCGCAATCTCGATTGGCAGCCGGCGGAACCGGCCGCGGAATGCTCGGACGAGTATCTCGCCGTCGTTTTCAACCAGGGCGTGGTCAACGCGAAAGCCTCCGATCCGAGATCGGCTCATGAAATCTTCGCCGACTGGCCGGATCAATTCAAACTGATCTTCGCGATGGCGCTGCGAAGCTGCGGCGGTTTGGCGGCGCTCCGGCATTACGCAGATTTTGGATACGAACTGCCGGAGTATTGCGCAATGATGCTGCACGAAGCTTCGGCCGAGAATTCCTTCGAGCGGCTGCTGGCCGCCTTTCCTGCGCTGCAGCGCGTCGTGGCTCAGCTTGAACAGCGTTCGCTCGAAAGCCGCCTGCCGCATCTGGGGCTCGGACTTTGGACGCGCGCCAAGAAATGGCTGGGCCGCTGATCAAGATCAGCGCGGCCTAGCTGGCCCGCTGTTCG
>JASHOJ010000239.1 GCA_030041155.1 Candidatus Binataceae bacterium
CCCGCATCATTTGCGCGCGGCGATTATGTAACTTGGGTCCTTTAACCCGGATGCTCAAGGAAGTCGGTGAAGTCCTAGGTCCATACCAATGCTGCCGGTATGACGGTTGAGCCTCCTCCGCGCATCAGTAAGCCTCCCTCTATCCAATCGAGCGCCAGCGTTTCACTGCTGATCACGCAGGAACCTCGATTGCGACAGCTGCAGGAACCCGAAGAATGCCACGTCCACCGCGCCGTTTCACTGCCGATCACGCAGGAACCTCGGTTCCGACTTTGCCACCTCATTTGAGGACACAAAAAGTGAACCGGGCGACGGTTATTCATCAATCGCGGCGCCAGCGGGACTTTACAGTGCGGTTTTCGCCTCGCGCGCAAACCGCTCGAAACCGTCGCGGCGAAAGCGCCAATCACGACCCCACTTTTGCGCGAAGTTGGTCCATCGCGGGTCGGTGGCCGCGCGCATCCGGACTGCGGCGGTGCTGACTTTCATCCGTTGTGCGATTTCGCGAACGGTAATCCATTCGGATGCGGCGCTCGCGCCATGGGCGCGCGCGATCAGGAGGGGGAGGATTGCGGAGCAGGCCTCCAGCTCGCGCAACGCCTGCGCGGGCGTCAATTCCGCGATTTCATCTACTGAGAGCATCGCCGTCTCCTTTTTCCGGACCCATTACGCAGGAGCCTCGGTACGGCGTCTCCTTACCCTATTTCCGCCCCTTCGCTGCCTGCCGACGTCTATCTTCTCGGACCTTTGCGCGGCGCTTCATTTCTTTGGATCGCTGCGCCTTAGTCGTCCCTTTCCAAGGGCTCAGTTTTCTACTGAACTTCTTGCGCTGCTCGGGGGTAAGTTTATCCCACGCCTTTTTGCGCGCCCTGGCGAAAAGCGCCCGCACCTCGTCCGGAAGTTCCAACTTGCCCTTTGCCGCCATGAAATGACAGCTTACCCTAGCTTACGCGCAACGTGAATGGGGTGAATGCAGGTTCGCGGGAGCAGGGGTTGATTAATTTTCTCCGACCGCAATCAACGGCCCAAAACTGCTTGCGCAGGATAGGCTAAGATGTTAAAGACTTACGCAAGTCAACGCGCCTGGCAGGGAGGACCTGAAAATGCAAGAGCAGATGAGAGAGGCATTAAACAAATCAGCAGAAGAACTACTGGACGACTTTGCCGCGGAGCGCGTGGGAGTTGATTCGGCTAGAGACTTGCCGCATTTAGACATCCCGTTCGGACGAATCGTGTTGTCTCTGCAAGATTGGCCCGTGGACCGGACAATGACCGCATGCGGCTTCGTTAAGGTCAATGGTACGCATGGGTGTTTCGAGCTGTACGCGCGGAAACAAAAGGCCGGACGCTGGGTCGTCGACGCGATAGGAGTGGGCGAAAACTATGCGGACGTCCGTTCGCTGTCCTCGCTGCGGGGCCCGAAGCCATCCCTAAAGCGACGCATCGCAGCTGCCGTCTTGCCTCTGTTATCCAGATGGGCGCAGGAGCACACGCGCGAATTCGCCCGGCGTCAAGAAATGAGCTATCAGCATCTCCTTGAAGCTTACAGCGGAAGGCGTGGAGAGGATGAACTGCCATCGAATGACTTCAGCCCGTGCGTGCTCCGCGCAAACGTCCGCGATCACCACGAGATTATGTCGAGCAAGTTCAAAGCCGCGTGTGAAGCAACCACGCGAGCGGCAGATCGATATCGGCGAGAGATCGACAAATTAGCCTCAGCTGCCGCGCACGAGCTGCGGGGAGCACACTGAGCTATTGATCTGAGCGAGTGATCACGGCGCGGTCAGCGCTCGCTCGAGCGCTCCCGCGCGATCAGCCTTATGCGCCGCGACAGCGCTGCGAAACTGCGCAAGTAGGCCGCGTCTAATATTTGGATCGGCGTGCTCCCATTTCGCGATGAGCGCGGGGTACCACCGCGTCCGCTCATCCCGATTGGCAATCGCGAAAACTCTGAACGCCTGGTCGAGGCTTAAGTGTTTGAAGCTTTCGAGTCCCTGAGGCTCGTTGGCCGAACGCCGCAATTGCGCACGCTCGCGATTAGTCAGCCAGCCTTCGCGTTGCGCCTTCGCCGCGGACTGTCTGAATCCGGCGAAATCGCGTTTGCGGAGCAGGTCGCGCATCTGCGCTCGCTCCTGCATGTGCTCGGCTTGCTCGCGCGTATAGACGGGCTGCCCGGCGTCCTCCTGAAATTGAGCCATCAGGTTCTCGGCGGGGCTGTTGCCAAGCGCACGCGGCGCCGGCGTGAGGCCAAAGGCGCTCGCGAGTCCCGCGCTCCCCGCTCCGGCGCCCTTCTGCCGTTCACGCAGCGCATTTTGCACCGTGAAGGGGAGAGCGTTGCCGAAAATGGCGAGCGCCACGTCCTGCAACTGCTTCTCGATCGGATCGGCGGGATTGCGAATTTCGACGTTGCGGTAGTCTCGATTGGTTAGGATATCGCGGAGCTGCTGGACCACCGGGTTGAGTTTGCTTTCCGCGTAATTCTCAATCGTGCCCGCTTGGCCGTGCGCCAAATCAACCGTGCTCTGACCAACATGATAAATTTCCTTCATGTAGGTCGGAGGCCAAACCCTGACCGGACGCCCATCTGACCCGTGCCCGATTATCGGCCCGTAGAGATTCTTCAGGCTCTGCACCGGATCGCGCAAATCGATCCGCGGCACGGTGCCGGTGAAGGCATATTGGATCACGGTGTCGAGCAGCGCGGTGTAGAGCGGGAGCGCCAAAAGGTAAGCCGCGCGTGGTGTCAGCCCTTTTCCGGTCGCGATGTCGGCCACGCCGCCGCCGAGTTCCCGGAAGGTTCCGAGCAGCCAGCCAGGAGCGCGAAACGCGATGAAGGCGGTGTCGCGCAGCTTGTTATGCCAAAACAACTTGTCGTACTGGAGCTCGCCGAACCGGTTGTCGATCGAGTTCTGCACGTTGTACGCGGTTTTGAGCCGATCCATCTCCGAGGCGGTTGACGGGAGCGCCGCCTGTTCGGCTTCGTTAAGGCGCATGAACGCGGCGGCTTTCGCACGCGGCACGATGTACTCGAAGATCGGGCGCGCGGACAACTCGACGCCGCGCAGTAGCGTCTTGACCACGGCCATCGGGAGCCTGAGCGCCGCACCGATAGGGTTGCCGCCCATCAGCGCTTTTAGCGGATGGTCAATCCAATCCTCGCGGAGCACCGTGGCCAGGTTGTCG
>JASHOJ010000029.1 GCA_030041155.1 Candidatus Binataceae bacterium
CTCCATCAGCTCGCGCGCGTAGTTTTCGTTGATCCCCTCGAACCTGCCTTTGGCGCCTTCGCTGCCCGGCGCGGTGTTCTGCCAGTTATCGAGGTAAAACAGCATAGCCGGATGTTTTGCGGTTGCACCCAGCAGCGCGCGAAAGCTGCCCATCGTATGAGGCCGGATCGCGGTTTCCTCAAATGATCCGGTCCAGATGTTATCGAGACCTTTGCCCGCAAAGATGTTGAAATGATTGAACCAAAACGCGGTCATCACTTCCTGAAGCTGGCGCGGTCCCTCAATCGCGCGCAGTAGCCTGGCCTCAGCCGCCTCGCGCATAACGACCCGCTGTTTGATGCGCTCCTGCTTGAGCGCGTTCATGAGGACGGACTTGTCAGCGCCGCGGTTCTCGCGCCGCATCTCCATCACCGGCTCCTGAAAGCGGCGGTATAGGTCGAGTGGGGACATCTGCAACGTCTGGTAGGCCGCGACCTTACCCGCGAGCTCGTGCGGCACCGGGATCTGCGAGTTCGGGTAAAGCTGCTCCTGAATGTAAGCCTCGGCCCCGATTTGCCGCACCCGGTCCAGATCGCCTGGGCGGGGCCCAAAGGCGAGGCGATTAAGAACGTGGAGCGGACGCTCTTCGGGTGAAATATCGCCAGCCCCGGTCATAAATCTCCTGCCGCTTTCCTTCTGCCGCTCTTCTGCCCGATCTAGTACGAAAGCGGCCCGATACGGATTCGCATTCTTTACCTGCCAAAGGGCGGGCCTGTGATTCAGCGGATTTTCGAACCCGTGGCGCGCTTCCTCGCGAGCGTCTGGGCACCGCCCTCGGCAACCCAGCGTATCTGCCGCGCAATGCCGTTCAGGATATTCACCTCGCGGCCTGTCACTCCGCCGCGGCCGAAAATCGTGCGCACTGTGAACATGATGTGGTCGGGATTGTCAGCGGGAAGAAAACCGATCGCGACCAGCGCGTCCGCCATCCGCTCCATCGCGGCGTCCACGGCTGATGCGCGGGCGAACTCCGGGGCTCGCGATCCTCCCAATGCCTTCTCCGCGCCGCTCAGCATGATCTGGTAAGCGACGACCATAATCGCCTGTGCGAGATTCAGAGAAGGATACGCCGGCGCGGTCTCGATGGTGAGCAGGCGATGGCATAGCTTTAACTCGCGATTTACCAGACCGCGATCCTCCGGACCGAAAACGATTGCGACGCGATTTTCCACCGCAAGCGAGGCGATGTCGCGCGCCGCCGAGCCAAGCGGCTGCGCGCGTTCGCGATATGCGCCTGGCCGGCAGGTGGTGCCGACGGTGAGAGTGCAATCCTCGAGCGCGGAGGTCAGGTCGGGAAAGATGCGAGCGCTTAAGAGCAAATCGCGCGCGTGCACCGCCATCGCAAGGGCGTCGCGATGCTTCAGCGAGACCGTCGGCGCCACTATTCGCAGGTCGCTGAAGCCCATATTCTTCAGCGCCCGCGCCGCGGAGCCGATATTGCCCGGATAGCGCGGCTTCTGCAGCACGAACGCGACGTGCTCGGCGAGGTTCACGTGCTCGCCTAGTCGGTGACGGTCTCCATCACGCGGCCGCTTGCGCCGTCGACGATATCAACTCGAACCGCGCCTTTGACCTTGTAATCTTTTTTCGCGTTATCGATGCCGGACTTCAGATCGGTCAAAAATTTTTGCTTGGCGAACGGTGGCATCTGGTCCATCGGAAAGTTGTTCATCACAACTCGGGCGTTGGTCTTGTCGGGCCAACTGACCGACCCGACTTTGGGGCCCGCGATGGGAAGTCCGCGCACGATCTGCTCGATATCGCCCTGGAACGTGGTCGCCGGAGTCACGGCGGATTGCGCCTGCGCCGCGTTTGCGCCGGAGTCATTCGCCGCCGAGGCGCCGCCACCGCTCGTGGAGGCCAGAGTTGCGGCTTCGCCGCCAGCGATCTTCGCCATTATGTCTTTGATCTGGTTTCTGGCGTTATCGTCAGGCGCAAGATCCAGCGCCTTCTTCAGCGCCGCCTGGGCGGTCGCGGGCTTGCCCTCCTCAGCATATGCGACTCCCATGTTGTAGTACGCTTGGAACATATCGGGCTTGATCCTCAGCGCGCGTTGATATTGCACCAGCGCCTGATCGGCGTTGCCGGTGTACAGGTACATCGTGCCCAGGTCGGTGCTGACCTCGGGGTCGTCCGGCTTTTTCTTGAGATAATGCTCGTACGCGGCTATGGCTTCGTCATATTTGCTGGTGTCGTAATAGATGTCGCCGATGCCGCGCAGCGCTTCCAGATTGTCGGGGTCGAGCTTCAGCACGTGCCCATAAGCGTCTTCAGCTTGCTGATTGTAGGATTCGTCAAACATCGCCGCGCGCATAGTGATCGAGCCGAGCCGGTTCCAAACACTTATATCGTTTGGCTTCGCCTTCGCTTCCTGTTCGACCTTATCGATAAAGGTTCGCGCTTCGGTCGGGAGTTGAACTCGCGGATGCCCCTGCGGGAGCTGATTGGGTGCGTTATTTCCCGCAGTCCCGCTCAGCGAATTGCTGGCCCCGGACGGGTTCATCGGATTTTGCTCGGCGATCGCGCCCTCCGACGATACCCTTTGACGCACCACCGCCGGGGTGCGAAAGACTATCCACCCCGCGGCGGCCAGCCCTACCACCGTGATAGCCGCGAACACCGCGACGAAGGCGCTCGTGATCGGCACCATCCGCGGCGGTTGTCCGCCGTGCTGGGGCTGCTCAGAAGGGGCGGAATCACCAGCCTGAGAAGCGGGGCCGGCGAGCGCGCGGCCGCATTCGACGCAGAACTTCGCGCCCGCCATCAGGGGAGCGCCGCATTGTGGACAAAATCGCATCAAGAAGATTGTTACCTGACCGCTTCAGGTCTTCCAATATGGCTGTCTTTTGGACTTTATGCCTTACGCGGCGGTGCGGTATAGTTCCCAGCCGAATCCAGCAAAGGAGTTGCCCTATGCTGCTTTACGATTCGTTCGGACCCAATCCGCGTGCGATGCGAATGTTCCTGGCGGAAAAGGGAATCAAGCTCGAGACAAAGAACGTCGACCTGATGAAGGCCGAGAACCGCAGGCCGCCGTACACCGATCGAAATCCGGGCGGGCAGCTTCCGGCGCTGGAGCTTGACAACGGCTCATGCCTCGGCGAGACGGTTGCCATCTGGGAATATCTCGAGGAAAAGAATCCGGCGCCTGCGCTGATCGGCACCAGCGCGGAAGAGCGCGCCGAAACACGCATGTGGCAGCGGCGCATTGAACTGAGGATCTCGGAGCATCTTTACAATGGCTTCCGATTTGCAGAAGGCGCGCAACTGTTCAAGGATCGGATGCGGATTTTGCCCGAGGCGGCGCCCGGCCTTAAGCAGACCGTGCAGGACAATCTAAAATGGCTGGATACGTTGCTGGCCGGCAAGGACTACATCGCCAGCAAACGATTTACCGTCGCGGACATAATCTTGTACTGCGCGCTCGATTTTGGCGGCAGCGTCGGTCAGAAACGCGATCCCTCGCTCAAGAATCTGGACGCGTGGTTCAAGCGCGTTGAGTCGCGGCCCAGCGCGAAGGCGAGTCTGCATCCCGGTGCCGCACAGACCGGAATGAGAGGATAGCCTCGCGCTCGCTCGTTTGCACTGAAGTTGCAGGGTTGCAACATAGTTCCCAGCGCCCGCTCAGTTTCTCCGCGCTATTTCTTTGGCGAGCGCCTTGCTCATCGTCGCTGCGCTCTGATAGCGCTCGATCGGCGCAATTGCCCGGGCATGGAGGGAACGACATGGACGGCGCGGCCAGGCAGCGAGTCGAACATACGCCGCAAGAAGATGATCACCCGGCATTAAACGCGATCCTCGGCGCCAATCCATTTGTCGGTCTGGATGGCGCGCAAGTGGTCGGGATGCTCGCGCGATACTTCGGGCATATTGCCCGCCGTCCCGGCGCGGTCCTATCGCGCGGGGCGGAGCTCGCGTTGGACATGGCGCGGATTGCGACAGGAAATTCGGAAATCGAACCGGCGGCTTCGGACAAGCGTTTTGGGGACCCGGCGTGGCGCGAGCATCCGGTTTATCATCGCCTGATGCAATCGTATCTGGCGTGGCGCACCGCCATGCACGATCTGGTCGGGGACGGCGACTTTCCCAGTTGGCAGGATGCCGAGCAGATGCGCTTTGCGGTTACGCTCCTGACCGAGGCGCTCGCGCCCACCAACACGCTGGCGGGGAATCCCGCCGCGATCAAGAAAGTCTTCGACACTGGCGGCATAAGCCTTGCTCGCGGAATCAGGAATTTCGTGTCTGACGTATTCAACAACGGCGGCATGCCTCAACAGGTCGATAAGCGTCCCTTCGAGGTTGGACGCAATCTAGCCGCATCGCCGGGCGCGGTGGTGATGCGCACGGCGCTGTTTGAACTGATTCAGTACACGCCAGCCACCGAGAAGGTATTCGAACGTCCGCTGCTGATGATTCCGCCGCAGATCAACAAGTTCTACATCATGGATCTTGCGCCGGGGCGCAGCTTTATAGAATACGCGGTCAAACACGGCGTCCAGGTATTTACCATCAGTTGGCGAAATCCGACGCAGGCCGACCGGGACTGGGGTCTGGACGATTACGTGAGCGCCTGCGAGCAGGCGGCCGATGCCGTTTGCGAGATCTCCGGCAGCCGCGACACGAACGTGATCGCGATTTGCGCGGGAGGAATCACGACCGCTCTGATGCTGGGGCATCTCGCCGCCACCGGCGAGCGCAAAGTGCATGCCGCCACGTTGCTGGTCACGACGCTCGACACCTCGCTGCCCTCGATGACCGGGATGTTCGCGACCGAAGACGCGATCAAATCCGCGATCGCGCGCTCGCAAAGCAGGGGCGTGCTGGACGGAGCGGATATCGCGCGCGTCTTCTCATGGCTTCGGCCCAACGATCTGGTGTGGAATTACTGGGTCAACAACTACCTAATGGGCGAGCAGCCGGCGCCATTCGACATCCTGTATTGGAATAGCGATTCGACGTGCTTGCCGGCAAAATTGCACGAAGGTTTTCTCGGCTTGTTTCTCAAAAATCCTCTCATCCGTGCAAACGAAGCCACAATTCTCAGCACGCGAATAAATCTGCGTGACGTGCGAAATGATATGTTCTTGGTGGCTGGGATGACGGATCACATCTGCGCCTGGCGAGCCTGCTATCGCTCGACCGCCATCTTCGGCGGCAGCATTGAGTTCATTCTGGGCTCGAGCGGCCACATCCAGAGCCTCGTGAACCCGCCGGGAAACTTCAAGGCGCGCTACTTTGCAGGGTCTCGTCTCCCCGAGGATCCGGACGCATGGCTTAAGGGCGCGACCGAGAACAAGGGCACCTGGTGGGACCACTGGCTCAAATGGTATAGCGCTCGCGCAGGGTGGGAGAAGCAGGCTCCGTCAGCATTTGGCAACAGCCGTTTCCCGGCGCTCGACCGCGCGCCGGGAACCTACGTGCACGAGCGGCACTGATTCGAGAAAATTGCGAGGTGGGAGGGCGATGGCGAATAGCGGCGGCAAAAAGCAGGGCGTGAACAGAGAGACTGATTCTCAACTGGAAGCCCGCGTCTCGCAACTTGAGCGCGACCTGGCGAGCCTGCGCGAGCACGCGGCGCAGCTCGACGAGCGATTGCAGAAAATGGCGAATCTCATCGCGACCACTCAAGCAGGACGGCTGTAGATTCCACCAAGCCAAAGGTTCACATCGGCTCCGAGCAAATAAGCACGTCCGACCGAGTGCTTACGGTGCTCGCGTTTGCCGCGATGCTGGTGCAGGGGCTGAACGCCGGATGGATCGGTCCGTTTCTTCCTTCGATCGCACGAACGTTGGACACCAGTATCGATCGCAGCGGACTAATCATGAGCGCGCTCGCGACAGGCTACCTTGCGGCGCTGATTGCAGGCGGCGAGGTGGTGAGCCGCGGGACTCCGCGGCAGATGCTCGCCGGTGCGATGGGGTTGGTTGCGGCCGGACTGACCGGCGTCGCCTTCGCACCGCGGCTATTGTGGCTCCTGATAGCGGCTACGGCGATCGGAGTCGGGCAGGGCGCAATTGATATCGCAACGAATGCTTTGGTCGCGGATCTCAACCGCGACAGTCTTGGTTCCGCGCTCAATTATTTGCACATGATGTTCGGCGTCGGCGCGCTTCTTGGCCCAGTGATTGCCGGATTCGCGATCGCGGCGTCGATCTCATATTCAGCCACTTTTGCGCTATTTGCGATCGCGATGGCGGCGCTGGCGGTCGCCTTGGTTCTTATGCCGGGACATCACGCAAGCGAGGCGGTGGGGGAACCAATCGGCGGGATCGCATTGCTTGGGCAACCGCTCATCTGGATGCTGGCCGCAATTCTGTTCTTCTATGTCGGCGCGGAGACTGGAATTGGCGCCTGGCTTTATTCCTATCTGCGCGGCACCAGCACTCTGGCGGCAGCCGTGGCCGCATGGGCTGTGTCGCTTTACTGGTCGGGACTGGTGGCGGGCAGATTTTTAGGCGGCTACTTTGCGCATCGCACGTCGCCGCGCGCGATGTCGATCGCGGGCGCGGCTCTTTCTGCCGCTGCCCTGGTGGTGCTGACCGTGATGCCGAATCGAATCATCGCGGACGCGCTGATGATCGCGCTAATCGGAATCGGGTACGGTCCAATATTTCCAAACATGATCGCGATTGGCGCGAAGGCATTTCCCGCCGAAGTGGGCCGCATGACCTCCGTCGTCGCGGCTGGCGGCGCGATTGGGGCGATGCTGCTGCCGTGGACCATGGGGCTCGTTCTCAGCGCACAAAGCGCGGTCGCTTCGATGGAGTTTGCTCTTCTGCTAACGGTCCTCATGATCGCGTTAATCGCGATTCTGAACGCCTTCATTCACAGCAGATTACGCGTTACTCAGGCGTGCCTATCGCGCGGCTAGGATTTCGGCCAGGTGCCGCACCTTGATATCGGCGCCGGCGCGGCTGAGTCCTCCGCCAATCTGCATCAGGCATCCGCAGTCGTTGGAAACCACCACCTGCGCTCCGCTCTGGCGAATTCGATCGATCTTGTCCGAAAGCATCGCGCCGGAGATGTGCGGAAATTTGACTGAGAACAATCCGCCAAATCCGCAGCATTCCTCGCGGTCGCGCACCTCGACCAGACGAATTCCTTCGACCCCGCTCAAGAGCGCCATCGGCTCCTCGCGCGCGTTCAGCTCGCGCATCAAGTGGCACGATGGATGGTATGCGACCGCGCCCTCGAATCGAGCGCCAAGGCGCTTCACCTTCATCACCCGCACGAGGAATTGCGAGAGTTCATAGACTTGCGGGCGAATGGCGGCCGCTTTGGCCGTTAACTCGGCGTCTTCGAATGGGAGATCCGCATAGAAAATGCGGATCATGCTGGTGCAGGAACCTGACGGCACGATAATCGGCATCGCGGGGTCGCAAGCGGCCATGAACCGACGCGCCAAGTCGAGCGCTTCCGAACGAAAGCCCTCATTGAACGCCACTTGTCCGCAGCAGAAGGCGCTCTTTAGTAGCCGAACCTTAAGCCCGAGCCGTTGCAGAATGGTGGCCGACGCCCGTTCGACCTCCGGAAAAAATTCCTCCGCAAGGCAGGTGGAGAAAAGCTGAACCTCATTCATCGCGCGGCCATACAATCAACACGTGCAATGATTTCGGCCCGTGGACGCCGAGCACAATGCGCTTTTCGATGTCGGCGGTCCGGCTTGGCCCGGTAATCAACGTGACTCGATGATTCGCGATTTCGTTAGCGCCAAGTGTCGCCACCGCCGCCGCGATATCGCGAACCAGCCGATCGACATTGACGAGGATCACACTCGATGGCGGCAGCAGCGTAAGCGAGCTTGGGCGCGATACGGTCGAGACCACCGCGAGCGTGCCGGTTGACGCGATAGCACAGTCGGCTTCCGCAATTCCCATGTCAGCATCCGCTACGCGCCGCAGCGTCTGCGTGCGGTTATCCGCGTCGACACCAGGGGCTGTGCGAAGCACTGAAATACCCTCCGTCTCCAGGGCGGTTGCGATCGCGCCGGTGTCGATTGCGACGCCCTCGCCGATTGCGGCGGTGCGCACGCCGGTCTCGGCGGCCAGCGCCGCTATCCGTGCCGCGGCTTCGTCAGCGCGGCAGATTCCGAGATAATCGCCCGCGACGGACTTAAGCTCGTGTCCAAACTGGGTCGCGAGTTCCGCTCGGTCATTGGCGGACAGCGCGTGTAACGGTGCGCCGTTCGCGTCGATCTCGGCAAGGTCTCCGCGTGCGGAAGAACCGAGCGCGTCCTTCACCCGGGCAACGATGTCGCTAAGATCGGCCATTACGAATCGACTTGCCTGCGGAATTGGCAGGCCTCGGATGACCCGGCCGGGGCGCGGGAAAATCGCGAACTTTTGTCCAGTTGGCAAATGGTGGCGGCATTGAGCCAATCCATCCGTTTTCGGCGAATGGCTTGACTAGCACTGCTGCGATATGGCCGAGAAAGCGAATGATCCGGGGATAACGCGCCAGCCGCGCGAACATCCTCGCACCCGCGCGAGCGCGGTGCGCGTCATGTGGCCACGGTGGTGGCGCGGGTGACGATGTCTCCTTCCAGCGCAGATGCAGCAGGATGCGCGGAATATCGATATGCACCGGGCACACATCCTTGCACGCGCCGCATAGTGTGGAAGCGAACGGCAGATAGGCGGTACTGGAGCCGATGAGGCTCGGGCTTACGATCGAACCGATCGGGCCTGGATAGGGCGAGCGGTAAGCATGGCCGCCGATATGCCGATAAACCGGGCACACGTTGAGGCACGCGCCGCACCGGATACACATCAGTGACTCGCGTAGGACCGGATCGGACAGCATCGCGCTTCTTCCGTTATCGATAATTACGACGTGCATCTCGCGCGGTCCGTCGAGGTCGCCGTCGGCGCGCGGTCCGCGCAGAAAATTCGTATAGGTCGTCAGCTTCTGTCCGGTCGCCGTGCGTGCAAGGATTTCTAAAAAGTGAGGAAGATCAGAAAGCTTGGGAATCACCTTCTCGATTCCCATCAGCGCCACGAACACCTCCGGAATGGTCGACGACATGCGGCCGTTGCCCTCGTTTTCGACCACCACCAGCGTGCCGGTTTCGGCGATCGCGAAATTAACGCCGGTGATGCCGAAATCGGCGCGAAGAAAACTTTCGCGGAGACGGGTTCGAGCCTCAGCCGTCAACTTTTCTGGTTCGGGCGTATATGAGACCCGGAATTTTTCGTGGAACAGTTCGCCAATATCTTCCTTGGAGAGATGAATTGCCGGAGTGATGATGTGCGAGGGCGGCTCGCCGCGAAGCTGGACAATGTATTCGCCGAGGTCGGTCTCCAGCACTTCAATTCCCGCCCGTTCCAGCGCGGGATTGAGCGCGATTTCCTCCGTGGTCATCGACTTGCCCTTAACCACGTGACGCGCGCCGCACTGAGTGGCAAGTTTCACGATATATTCGCGCGCCTCGTCCGCACTGGCGGCGAAAAACACCTTGCAGTCATGATCGGTGAGCTTTTCGGTGAGCTCGACGATCAACTCGTCAAGCCGGCCGAGCGCGTTTTCCTTGATCGCGCGCGCGGTTGCGCGTTCGTTTTCGTAAGGTGTGAACTCGTCTCGCACCTCGGCGAAGTGCTCAAGATGGCGCGCGCTGGCACTTTCAAGTTTGCGCTGGAGCTCGTGGTCGGCCGCGCCGGCCTCGCTCGCCGCGAAGAAATCCGTCGCTTTGGGCGAAACAGCCATCTGTAACCAATTTGCCGCGCGCTAATTTATCAGCGCCACCTGCCGGACCAGCCGCAGGATCGATTCGCGCGCGCCATCGGCGCCCGGATGCTCCGGCGCGAGCGACAAAAAGCATTGATAATCCTCGAGCGCGGCCTTGAAGCACTCTAATTGCTCGTAAAGCGCGGCGCGTTCGGCCAGTTCCTCGACCGCGCGCGGATCGAGCAGCAGAATTCTATCCAGAGCCGCCAGCGCGCGATCCCAATCGGAGCCGCTCATGTAGATGCCTTTCAAGTTCCGCAGCAAACGGGTCAGGATGTGGCGCGGTCCCACCGGCTTCAGCATCGCCGGCACCAGCTCAACCGGCTGGCCGTAAATCTGCGCCAGGCGCGCGCGGATATCGCGCAGGCTCAGGATAGCGCCGCCATAAAACGGATCGATCACCAGTTCTCCGCGCTCATCGACTGCCTTGACCAGAAAGTGAGTCGGAAACGAAACGCCGAACAGGTTCAGTCCGAGCCTCCTGCCGATCTCGAGGTAAAGCACCGACAGCGTGATCGGGATTCCCTTGCGCCTTTCGATCACGTCGTTGAGAAAGGAATTGCGGGGATCGCTGAACTCGTCCCGATTTCCCTCGAACCCCTTCTGCTCGAACAGGAAATGCGAGAGCAACTGCACCTGCTCGACCGTGTTGCTTCCCGCGCGCACGATCGGTTCCGCCTCGCGGGCCAACTCGGAAATTCTATCGAGATAAAGCTTGACGTCGAGCGAAGGGTATTCTTCCTTCGCGATCAGAAGCGCACCGCGTATCAGCGGCACCGGCTCGCGCGAAGCAATGGAAACAAACTCGCGCCGCGCGGCGTCATTCATAGCTGATTACCATCCCGGTCGCTCCCCGCATCTGAGTTTCCAATCATCCCGCGGCTTTGACAAGCGCTCAGGCGGCGATTTCCGCGCGCGCGGCCTCGATTTCGTTGACAACCGCCGCCTCCGGCTCGCGCCGCATCGCGAGCTCCAGTGCGGCGCGCGCGCCGGCGCCGCCGAGCCGTCCGAGCGCCCATGCCGCGTGCATTCGGACTAGCGCCTCCGGCTCGGCTTGCAGAGTTTGAACGAGCACCGGTACCCCATCGCGATTTCCGGTGTTGCCCACTACTACCGCGGCGTTGCGTAGAAGGCCGCGCCGCTTGGCGCGTTTCACTGCGCTCTTGCTGAAATGACGGCTGAACGCGGCATCATCGAGCGCGAGCAAGTCCGCAAGCCTGGGCATCGCGCGAAAGCCGTCGTCGGCTCCGATCGCATCCGCGGGCGAGCTGTTCCATGGGCACACGTCATTGCAGAGGTCGCAGCCGAAGACCCATTCGCCAATCTTAGGGCGCAGATGCCGATCGATGGGACCGCGATGTTCGATTGTCAGGTACGAAATGCATGCGCGGGGTTCGATTTTGTAGCTGTCTTGCAGGGCGCTGGTCGGGCACGCGTCGAGGCATCGGCGGCACGTTCCGCAGTGATCGCGATATGGCGCGTCGCTCGGCGCAAGTTCAGCGTCGGTGAAGATCTCCGCCAGGAAAAAGTACGAGCCATGATCGCGACTCAGAAGCATCGTGTTTTTGCCGAACCATCCAAGCCCCGAGCTTGAGGCCCATTCACGCTCGAATATTGGGCCGGTGTCGACATAAACGCGCGCGATCGTGCCGGCGCGGTTCGCCTCCAGCACGTTGGCGATCGCTTTTGCCGCCGCCAGGACATGGCGATGGTAGTCCTCGCCAAGAGCGTATGCGGCTATACGGCCGCGCATCTCAGCGCGCCAATCAAGGCGGGCTTGAGGAGCGACCGCATAAGGATAAGCTAGGCTGATGACCGAGCGAAGGCGCGAATCGAGCTGTCGGGGATCGAAGCGCCGCTCTGGCTCACGGGCCAGGTAGTCCATAGTTGAATGTCGGCCCTCGGCTATCCATTGATTGTAGAAGTTCTCGCGCGAGGTGAGCCGCCTGATACGCGCGAATCCAACCATCGCAAAGCCTCGCGCCCGCGCGGCGGCGCCGATAATCTGTTCCAAATTCCTCATGGACTCTCAAAACTATAGCATTCAGTGGGGTTTTCGACCGATCCGAATTGTGGAGTCATTGACTCCAGATTTAGCTCTTATTATGATTGTAACGGGTTGAGATTTCCCCTTCGTTGCCTGATTCCGGAGGATCGGCGATGTCCCAAGAGGTGCGTGAAACTGCTGTCGTCGAAGCCGTAAGCCCTGATGCGGACAATTCGGCATTGCCGGACGTGATTCTGACGCCGAAAGCAATTGAAATGGTGCGCAAAATGGCAGCCAAAGAGGCGATCGGCGCTGACCAGGGGCTTCGCGTTGCGGTGGTTGGAGGGGGATGCTCTGGATTTCAGTATCAGCTCAATTTCGATGCGCACAAGAAAGGCGATCGGATCGTGGAGTTCGACGGAGTGCGCGTCTTCGTTGACGATTTTTCGCTTCCGTACATCGCGGGAACCACGCTCGACTATGTCGAGGGCCTGCATGGCGCTGGTTTTCGCTTCGATAACCCGCGCGCCAACCGCACCTGCGGTTGCGGCTCCTCTTTCAGCGCCTGACCGGCTCTGACCACCATTCATCGCGCCGCAGTTTGCATAGCGTCCGGGCCGTCAGGTCGTGGCCGTGGCGAGATGCGCGCCGGATTTTCGCGGACGGAGACGACAGTGAAGGACCTGCAGCGCAAGAGCATTATAATTACCGGCGCGACCCGCGGAATAGGCAGAGCGGTGGCGCTCGAGTGCGCGCGTCGCGGCGCAAATGTCGCTTTCAACTACGTGAAGAGCGAGTCGCAGGCCTCGGAAGTCAAAGCCGAGCTCGAAAGTCTGGGCGTAAAGGCGCTGGCCTTCAAATGCGACGTAGGCGATCTCAAATCAGCGCGCGAGATGGTGAATGCGGTAAAGAAGGAATTCGGCGCTATAGACGCCCTGGTGAACAACGCAGGCATCACGCGCGACAAGGTTCTTGTGATGATGAGCGAAGAAGATTGGAGCGAAGTGATTCGCGTCAACCTGACCGGCGCGTTTAATTTCGTCCGCGCCGCCGCGTTCATCATGATGAAGGCGAAGCGCGGCTCGATACTGAATATCACATCGGTCAGCGGACTCGTCGGACTGCCTGGCCAGGCGAACTATTCAGCCGCCAAAGCTGGGCTGGTCGGACTTACAAAGTCACTCGCGAAAGAAGTCGGACGCCTCGGCGTGCGCGCTAACGCTCTTGCGTTGGGATTTATTGAGACTGACATGACCAGCACGCTGCCCGCGGAAAACAAAGCCCAGGCGCTCGCGATGATTCCGCTCGGGCGTTTCGGCACGGTTGAGGATGTCGCGCCGATGGCGGCGTTTCTGCTCTCCGATGCCGCCTCCTACATCACGGGAGCTGTGATTAATCTCGATGGCGGGCTCGCGATGTGACGCTCTCGTGCTGGCGCTCTAATGCAGATGACCCCAGTCGCGCGCGCAGGTCAGGATATCTATCTGATCGCCGCTTTCCACCGCATGCAGCTTTTCGGCGAATGATTTATCGATCGCGCGCGCGGTGGCGCCTTCGTGCGAAGGACGGCGCCATCGGTTGTACGCGTCAGGTCCTCCGTTGTAAGCCGCATAGGCAGAACGCGCGACGGAGGTCGAGTCGATCGGTGCCGATCTGGCGCGTGTCTTTGCAGCCGCGCTTCGCATCATCTTCATTAGAATCTGGGTGCCCGCACCGGCATTGTAGAGGACGTCCCACCTGAGCTTTTCGAGACTATAAAAGCCGCGCCATACGTGCTTGTTCACCTGCATCAGGCCGATATCTCCGGTCGAACTCTCAAGCCAAACCACCCGAGTTCCTTTGTCCACGAACTGCCGCCAACAGCTTTCCTGCCACGCGGCGCTCGACACCAAGAGCTTGAATGTGGGCTGATAAGCGGAGGGCAAGTCAGCCTGCTGCATCTCGCGCGCGGCGGATAGCTGCAAAAGCTGGTTCATCGAGTCTCGATATCGCGAGGCGTTGGCCGAATCGACGACCACCCGTCTGAGCGTTTCCGCAACCTTGATCAGGCTGGGAGCCATGCCCGTGTCGGCATTCGCCGGCTCGGGTTCAAGCGGCCATAAGATGAGGCTCAGTAATCGATGCGATATTTCGAGCCGCGCGGACGGCGCCGCGCCGGCTGGATGAGCTATCGGCGGCGGCTTGGGCGCGGTCGGCATCATTGCCGCCGTGGGATTCGGACGCGTAGCGCTTGCGGGATTCGGGCTCGGCGATGGCGCAGCCGTTGGACTGGCAGTGGCACTTGAGGATGACGCGGTGGCGGAGGCCGCGGCCGCGCTCGCACCTGAAGCAGCTTCCGGCGGACTCGAAAGCGGTTCCGGCACATTGAACATCCGCTTCAGTTCTTCGTCTTCGCCAAACGTGAAGTTCAGAGGATCGCCCACGGTGCCGGGCGCCATGATCCGCGCAAGGCGCCGAAGATCGTCGGCAGACACGCGCATCCCGAGCGCGGGTGCGGCCTGATCGAGAGCGAACAGGGCGTCGCCCGCGGAAATGAATGACAGAAATTGCAGCGCTCGCGATCCGAGCTGTCCGCGCGCGGCGGCCTGATGCACCGCGTCACCCAGACGCTGCCAGGTTTCGAGAAAAAGGATCCGCACCGGATCGGGACCGGATGCCGAAGGCGGCTGAGACATCGCGGCGACGAGCCGATATCGGCTGTCGAGCAGGATGTCGAGTAATTGTTGGCGGAACTGCTTGTCACCGACACTCGCTCCCAATTGCTTGATCGCGAACACCAGAAAAGCGTCCCACTGGTTAAGCTGCTCCTGAAAGGCTGCTATCTGCGCCGGCGTCGGCGAGGCCGGGGTGCCGGTCGCGACCGGGGGCGGGAACTCCGGCACCGTGATTATCATCGTGACCCTGAGTCCGCCAGGCAGCACTTCGACCTGCGGCTCGGCGCGAACGGTTGCTATAGCATCGCGAATTCTGCCAGCGACAATCGGCGTGGATGCTTCTTCCGCGAGCGCGCCGAGCTGCTGGATTGCGGGACTAAAGTCGTAGGTGAAAGTCTCGAGCTGCGGAATCAGATACCGCTTTATGAGGTCAAATCCCTGTCCTGCGATGAGCGTCTTCTGATGCTCCGGATTGTAGAGATCGAGATCGGTGATGCGCAGCTTGAGTTTCAGCTCCGGTGCAATGTACGGAGCGGTGCGCGCGCTTGCGATTCCGTTCCAGGAAATCGGACTAACGCATCGTCCGCCAATCCTGACTCCCAGACCGAGGCTGCCGTCGGTTTCGAGGCGCAATTCGGGAATCGCGGGCGAGAATATCGGATTGTGGACCTCAAGAAACTGGCAGTCATTTGCGCCATTCCACAAGATCGCCTGGCCGCCGGGCGCCGTGTACATCTGTGCTTTCAGCGCGGCGCCCAGGGTCAGGTAATCGATCGTGATCGGCACGCGAACTTCGGACGCGAGCGCCGCCGGAGATGGGGTGAGAATCGAGGCGGCGCCGAGCACGGCCACCGCCGCGATCACCCCGAGTGTTCTCGGTGCTACGCGGCACAAAGCTTTCAGCGCATGGATATCGACAGGCAACAAGGCGCTATTCTCCTTGCGGCGCCGCGGGTTCGCGGTTTCATGGCGGAGTCAACCATTACCGCATCCGCAATCGCACTTGAAAGGCCGATCTACCCTTACGATAATTACAGGCAGGACCATGAGTGCGGAACGGCAAAGTGATTTTTATGAAGCCGAAGCCCCGCAGGCCTCGCGCGAGCTTTTGGAGCTTCGCACCTCGCGTGACTACGAGGCTCCATTCGAGATTGTGCGGCGGCGGGTCATCGACGACCTGTTCGAGGGCAAATCGACAATCGACGCGACCGTCGTCATCCGGATCGGCGCGGTCGAGGAAACCGAGGCGGCATCCGGAGTCGGCGTGGTCAACGCGCTCGACGTCGCGCTACGCAAGGCGTTGCTCAAGTATTTTCCCTTCCTCGAGCCGGTCCGCGTGACCGAGACCTATACTCACGCAAGCGGCGAATCGACCGAAGCGGAAGTCGTCTCGGTAAAGAAATTCTCTGACGGCCATCATTCCTGGACCACCTTGTCGAAATCGGTGAACACGGTCGAGGCGGGATGGAAATCGCTGCTCGACGGCTATGAGTGGCGCATCTACGTAGAGAATCTGAAGCTCACCCGGATCGGTGCGAATCCTCGTCTCTCGCGCCGTTAGACAAACGAATGCATCCCGAGCGCTCCGGCATCAGCGTAGGCAAAGCGCCGCCCGGTCGGCTCGCAATCCTGTACGATGGCTCCTGCGAGATGTGTCGCGCGAGCGTTCGCGGAGTGCGGCAGTTCGACAACTCCGGCGAGATCGTGCCGCTGGATTTGAACGACGCGGAAGCGCGCGCGCAGTTTCCTGATCTCAAGCTTGAGGCGTTGGTCGAAGAGTTGCACGCGGTCGATGATCGCGGCCGGATCTATCGCGGTGCGCGCGCGGTAAACGAGATTCTGCGGTATCAGAGAGGCATCCGTGGACTTCTGGCCTACGCCTGGTATGTGCCGGGATACGCGTGGTTGGCGGACCGGCAGTACAAGCGTATCGCCGCGACCAGATTTGAGCGCGACGAGCGCGGCCGGCTGAAAAACCCGTCCTCGCGCGCATCATCTTCCCGCTGAAACAATTGCCTCCCGCCGAAGCTGATTGCGAACGCCAATAAGCGAATAACGCCAAGCGGCGGGATCCTCGTTGTCTCACCATTGGCAGGCGCGGTAAGCTCGAAATTCCACGTCGGTGAAACCGTTTTATATCTACAACACGCTCTCGCGCAGGGTCGAAGAGCTGCGTCCGCTACGGCCGGGCGAGATCTCGCTTTATTCGTGCGGGCCGACTGTCTATCTGCCGCAACATCTCGGAAATCTGAGATGTTATCTGTGCTGGGACTTTCTGCGCCGCGCTCTGGAATTCAATGGCTATCGGGTGCGCCAGGTGATCAACGTTACCGACGTTGGGCATATGACGTCCGATTCGGATAGCGGAGAAGACAAAGTCGAAACCACCGCGCGCGCGCAGAACAAAACTCCCCTTGAAGTCGCCAATTTGTACCTGAAGCGGTTTCAGGACGACCTGGCATCGCTGCATGTAGAGGCGCCGGAGCTATGGTGCCGCGCGACTGAAAATATTCCGGCGATGATCGATCTGATCGGCCGGATTATTGCGGCGCGTTACGCTTACGTCACGCCCTCGGGAGTGTATTTCGACGTCGAAAAATATCGCGGCAAAAACCGCATCGGACGCCTCTCGCGCCAGAGCTTGGACGAGCAGAACGCGGGCCAGCGGCTGTCTCATTCCGCCGATAAGAAGAGCCCGCACGATTTCGCGCTATGGGTTCTCAATCAGCCGCATCACATGATGCAGTGGGATTCACCATGGGGGCGCGGATATCCGGGATGGCATATCGAGTGCTCGGCGATGGCGATGAAGTATCTCGGCGAGACAATCGATATCCATACCGGCGGGATGGATCACATACCGATTCATCACGAAAACGAAATCGCGCAATCCGAGAGCGCAACCGGAAAGCCGTTTGTGGATTATTTTGTTCACAACGCATTCCTGATCGACAAAGAAGGTTCGAAGATTTCAAAGAGCGCCGGTCATTTCCCGCTGCTTTCAGATCTGAGCGCCTCAGGATTCGAGCCGCTTGCGTTTCGGATCTTCTGCATGGGCGCGAAGTATCGATCTGAGCTTGCGCTGTCGGATGAAGGTTTGCGGGGTGCGCAATCGAACCTCGAGTATTTCCGCGAGTTCGCGCGCGGGGTCCCGGCCGATATCGCCGCCGAAAAGTCGGATACCGAGTTCGCGGGCGGCTACCGCGAGCGGTTTCACGAGGCCATCAACAACGACCTGAACACGCCTCAAGCGCTTGCCGTGGCTCTGGAGATGGTAGCCGAGGCGTATCGGCGCGGCGAGCGGCGGGTGTGGAACACGCTCAAGGATTTCGATTCGATCCTGGGCCTTGAACTCGGCGCGGTGCGCGACGCAAGCGCCGACATTGCACCTGAAATTCAGCGGATCATAGATGAGCGCACGGCGGCGCGCGGGAACAAAGACTTCGGACGTTCGGACGAGCTTCGCGCTGAACTAGAGGCGCGTGGCTACGAAGTCAAGGATAATCGCGACGGGACTGCTACTTACCGGCGGCGCGCCACTTGAGCGAAGCGTGCGTCGGCGGCTGCCGAGCCGCTTTGGCTCGCCTTGAACGGTCCGCCTGTGCTCTCTTAGAATCGCATCGCGACCGGCAGCGGCGTGCGCGCCGCTTCAAAGGATGTGAATAGGTGATCGATGGGAATTGAGCTCAAGAAATTCGACACTCGTTCTCGCGCCGAGGGTCCCGAGGTCAAGCATCTCGATCCCGCCAATGCGCCCTACTATCTGCCGATAGGCGACGAGGTCCAGATTTTCGGCGCGGCGTACAATGCCAGGCTGCCGGTCCTGCTCAAGGGTCCGACCGGGTGCGGAAAAACCCGCTTCGTCGAGCATATGGCGCATCAACTCGCCGCGCTCGAGAGCGGTCCGAACGAACTCATCACGGTCGCCTGTCACGAGGATCTGACCGGCTCAGACCTGGTGGGTCGATTTCTAATTCAGGCTGACGAAACGGTATGGGTCGATGGTCCTCTTACACAGGCGGTGCGCCGCGGCGCTATCTGCTACCTGGATGAAGTCGTCGAGGCGCGCAAGGACACCACCGTGCTGATTCATCCGCTGTCGGACCATCGGCGAATCCTGCCTATCGAGAAGCGCGGCGAAACGATCGAAGCTCACGAGGGCTTTCTGCTCGTCATCTCGTACAATCCCGGCTATCAGAGCATTCAGAAGAATTTGAAGCACTCGACTCGGCAGCGCTTTGTCACGATAGAGTTCGACTACCCGCCGGCCGACAAGGAGGTGGATATCATCGCGCATGAATCCGGACTGGATCGCGACATGGCGATGCAGTTGGCGGTGCTCGGCGAGAAGGTTCGCAATTTGAAGGCGTCGGGGCTTGAGGAAGGCGTCTCCACGCGCCTGCTGATATACGCCGGCGAACTGATCAGGCAGGGTATCGAACCGCGGCGCGCCGCCACGGTTGCAGTCACCTGGTCGCTTACCGATGAGAGCGACAGCAAGCGGGCGATCGACGAAGTTGTTAAAGCGATCTTCCCATAGTTTTTCGATTTTTCCATAAACCCGCGCGGGGGCGCGGCTCTCGGTTCCAGGAAAGCGAGGCACGAAAATGGCTAAACTTGTTCGACAGATCGGATTTCTGTTTATCCTGTCCGGTGCCGTGGTTTTGACACTGAACGTTCCCCGGGTGTCAGCGCAGGTCCCGACAGCGAGCATTCAGACCGGTCCGCGCCTCGACTTTCCCGCTGGCCTTGCGACCGATAACACCACGGTGTGGGTCGCGAACTCGCGCAACAACACGGTGGACGCAATCGACGTCACTTCGCGCAGCATCTCACTGATTGCAGGCAAGCTTTTTCAGGAAGGAAGCAACGATGGGATCGGCGATTCGGCGCGCTTCAACGGCCCCGATGGCGTCGTTTACGTCGGCGGCAACTTGTACGTGCTCGATACCAACAATTCCGACTTGAGGATGATCAATCTTGGCACCCGGACGGTAACCACGGTTGCCGGCACCGCCAATATATCCGGCACCGAAGACGGCCACGGCAACTCCGCTCATTTCAATTTGCCGACTCAGATCGCGACTGACGGCCAGAACCTTTACATCTGCGACACCGGCAACGAAACCATCCGGAGCATGAGTATCTCGGATCAGACCGTCAAAACTATCGGCGGCCAGCCGCAACAGACCGGCAAGCAGGACGGCCCCGCCACCAAGTCGCTCTTTAACGAGCCGCGCGGAATCGCGACCGACGGAAAGGTCG
The DNA here is from genome assembly GCA_030041155.1 of Candidatus Binataceae bacterium. GTDB lineage: Bacteria > Desulfobacterota > Binatia > Binatales > Binataceae > JBARDN01. The sequence continues at coordinate 19,670 of JASHOJ010000029.1, forward strand.
TCTATATCTCCGACACTGGCAACGACGAGATTCGGAAAATCGATCTGTCGTCGCTCGATACTACAACAATCGCCGGCACCGGTGATGATGGAATGAAGGACGGTCCCGGCAAGGAGGCGCAGTTCCAGAATCCGGGTGCTCTGTGCCTTTCGGGCACGACGCTCTACGTGATGGACGCGGACAATCACGCGGTTCGCAAAATCGATACTACTACCGATGTCGTCTCGACGCTTACCCAGGTGAACGGTCACATCGGTTCGGGATGCACCGTTACCAGCGATGGCAAAGTGCTCTACTATTCAGACACCACCGAGAACGCGATTCAGAGGACCGACACCTCCAACGGAAACTTTGTTTCCCTCTACCCGCCGGGCCAATGATCGAAGAGTGTTCGCATGATTGATCTGCGCAGCGATACGGTCACTCTGCCCACTCCCGAGATGCGGGAGGCGATCGCTCGCGCCGAGCTTGGCGACGACGTTTACGGCGAAGACCCGACCGTTAACCGGCTACAGGCGATGGCGGCGTCGATGGTAGGCAAAGAAGCGGCACTTCTGGTTCCGAGCGGAACGATGGGAAATCTGACCGCGATGCTGACGCATTGCGCGCGCGGAACCAGAGCCCTGGTCGGCAGCGAGTCGCATACGAATCTGTACGAGGCCGGCGGCGCATCGGCGTTGGGCGGCATCGTGTTGACCCCGATTCGAAATCATCCTTCAGGTGAGCTGGTCCTGGACGAGCTTAAGCGCGAGCTCGCGACCTCGCAGGATTCACACTTCGCTCAACCCTCGGCGGTGGTGATCGAGAACACGCACAACCGATGCGGCGGTGCTCCGATTGCGCTCTCGCACATGGCCGAGGTATCGGACCTCGCTCATCGCAGGGGACTACCGCTACATCTCGATGGAGCGCGAATTTTCAACGCCGCGCTTGCGTTGGAAAGCAGGCCGGCCACCATCGCGTCGTACGCCGATACAGTCTCGTTCTGCCTCTCGAAGGGGCTCGCCTGCCCGATTGGATCGCTACTCTGCGGAAGCCGGGAGTTTATCGCGCGAGCGCATCGCACTCGCAAGGTGCTCGGCGGTGGGATGCGGCAGGCCGGCATTATCGCAGCCGCGGGAATCGTGGCTCTTACCACGATGGTCGAGCGGCTGGCCGAGGACCATGCGAACGCGCGAGCTCTTGCCGAGGGCCTGCGCCTGATCGCGGGAATAAACGTCCGAGAGGTGGAGCGGCGCACGAACATGGTCGTCTTTGACGTGGATGGCGGCGCGGCGGGCGCACGGCACTTCGAGGCCGCGATGAAGGATCGCGGGGTTCTGATTTCGGCGCGGGAAGCGACCTCGTTTCGCGCGGTAACTCACTACGGAATCTCTCGCGCCGATGTCGATCGCGCGGTGGCACGCGCCTCGGAGTGCGCAGCGGAAACTCTGCTTGCTTAAGCGTCTTCCGTTTTCGATGACTGCCGCGCCGGCCCGTGTCTTTGCTGATGGATTCCATAAACAGTCTGTTCTCGCTCTCCGGAAAGCGCGCGTTGGTGACTGGAGCGTCATCCGGGCTTGGAGTTGAATGCGCCATAGCGCTGGCGCTTGCGGGCGCCGGCGTGGTCTTGGTCGCCAGGCGCGCCGACCGCGTAATCACTCTTGCGGGCGAGCTTGCTCGCACGTACCGCGTCAAAGTGGTGGGGATCGGCGCCGATGTGACCGTCGATTCGGATCTAGACCGAATTTTCGATGAAGGCTGCGCGGCGTTGGGCGGCGAGATAGACATCCTCGTCAACAATGCCGGGGTTTCACCCACCGGTCGCGCCGAGAATCTGAGCCGCGAGTCGTGGGAGCATGCGCTCGCGGTGAATCTGACCGCGCCTATGATGCTGTCGCAGCGGTTTGCACGCAGGCTTGTCGCCGCGAAGAGTCCTGGCCGCATAATTAATATGGGGTCGATCTATTCGACTGTCGCAAGCGGCGTGTACCGGCTGTCCGCCTACGTGGCGACTAAGGCAGCGCTGGCCAATCTTACCCGCCAGCTCGCCGTCGAATGGGCTCCATATGGAATCCTGGTAAACGCAATCGCGCCCGGATGGATTCCGACCGAGGCGACCGAAGGCGGTATCGCGAAGCCGGCAAACAGGCAGCGGATGGAAAACTTCACGCCCCTTGGCCGACTCGGCCGACCCGAAGAAGTGCGCGGCGCGGTCATCTATCTTGCCAGCCCCGCTTCCAGCTACGTTACGGGCGCGGTCCTCGCGGTCGACGGCGGTTACACCGCATGGTAGCCGAGCTGCGGCCTACGATGCGGTACAAAAAGCCAAAACCATGAGCAAGCCGAGCCTTTCGCGACAGGTTGTCAAGCGCAAGCCGGTCGCGATGCTGCTGGCGGAAGCCGCGAGCGAGTCGGGAGGCCTGAAGCGCGCGCTCGGCGCGCTAGATCTGACGCTGCTCGGAATCGGCGCTATCGTCGGGGCTGGGATTTTCGTTTTGACCGGGGTTGCGGCGGCCAAGTACGCCGGCCCCGCAATCACCCTGTCCTTCGTCGTATCCGGATTCGCATGTGCGATGGCCGCGCTGTGCTATGCGGAATTCGCCGCGATGATACCGATTGCGGGCAGCGCATATTCCTATTCGTACGCGACGATGGGCGAGCTGGTTGCGTGGGTGATCGGTTGGGACCTGGTGCTTGAATACGCAGTCGGTGCGGCCGCGGTAGCGGTCGGATGGTCGGGCTATCTGCAGGTCATCCTGAAAGGCTTCGGCATCACGCTTCCGGCGGCGATTGCTCACGCATACAGCGCTGGTTCAGGCGGCGCAGTCGATCTGCCGGCCCTGATAATCGTGATGATAATCAGCGGCGTGCTGTATGTCGGCATCTCGGAGAGCGCGCGAATCAACTCGATAATCGTCGCGATCAAACTCGCCGCCGTCGCGCTCGTGATCATCGTGGGCGCGTTTTATGTTCGGCCGCACAATTGGTCGCCGTTCTTTCCTATGGGATGGAGCGGCGTCATGAAAGGCGCGGCGGTGATATTCTTCGCGTATATCGGATTCGACGCGGTCTCGACCGCTGCCGAGGAGGTGGTTGATCCGCAACGCGACCTGCCGATCGGAATTCTCGCTTCGCTCCTCGTTTGCACACTGCTCTACATCCTGGTCGCGGGCGTGCTCACCGGGATGGTGCCGGCGCGCATGATCGATCTGAACGCTCCGCTTGCGTCGGCTTTCGTACAGCGCGGGCTGAATGTGCTCTCCGGCGTGATATCGCTGGGCGCGGTGGCCGGGCTCACCTCGGTCCTGCTAGTGCTGCTGCTCGGGCAATCGCGGGTTTTCTTCGCCGTCTCGCGCGATGGTCTGCTGCCGCCGGCCTTCAGCCGGGTGCATCCGCGCTTCCGCACCCCGTACGTTCCGACGATCCTGACCGGAATCGCGGTGGCGATCACCGCGGCGCTGCTGCCAATTCAGGACATCGCGGAGCTCACGAACATCGGCACCCTGTTCGCCTTCGTGCTGGTATGCACTGGTCTGATGATCCTGCGCTGGATCGAGCCGCAGATGCGGCGGCCGTTTCGCACGCCCTTGGTCCCGCTGGTGCCAATCCTCGGCGTGATTTTCTGCGTATACCTGATGGCCAGCCTGCCCGGCATCACATGGGCAAGATTCCTGGTGTGGATGGCGGTCGGATTTCTAATTTACTTCGGCTACGGGCGTTATCATAGCCGCGTCGCTTCCTCAGCCGATTCCGAGCTGGGGAGCGGCGTCGCGCGATCGTCCCGAGGGCGCGGGCTCTGACTCAGTGATTCGCGGCTCCCTGCGCCGCTGCCGCTGCCGCGGCTGCCGCGGCGTGTACCCGCGCCGATTGCTGCTGGCGCTTGTCGCCACGCGCGATGTTGCCGGTCATCTGGCGGCCGGCCGCCGCGCCGAGCCTTTGCTCTTCCCACTTGGGTTTCGCGATCTGGACCCAGTGCCCATCAAAGTACGCGTACGAGAAGACCAGGTATTTGAGGGTACCGGTCGCCGCGCCTTTCGAACTTCCCGGCTTGGTCGGATCATATTCGGCGCCGCCAAGCTTCACGCTGCAGGTGAGCTGATTGTGCGGCCCCCATGACGGCAGGTACTCGAATTTCTCCTGCAGATCCACGTAAGTCTTCTTCGCGCTTTTGCGCTCGTCCTGTTTATCGAGATACGGACCGGCGTCTTGAGAGACCTTATCGGTCAGCGATCGCTGGAGTGCCGGCGACAAGTCCTTTTGCACACGATGATAGGGCAGGGTGGTCGCCCGCGCGGGGACGACCGGAAGCAGAAACAGCAGCGCGGCCGCTATCAGGGCGGCCGCGCTGGTTATTTGTCGATTTTTCATTCCGATCAAGCTCTATCAGATTGATCGGCGCTGATCACCCACGCTGTCACTCTGAGCCGCCGGTGCTGATACCTCTGCCGAAGGCGGACACCTGATTTTGCCATTGCTCGCCAAAGGCCAGAATCAGAACCTGTGAGTTGATGTGCGAATCGTGTGTCAGCGAGCGCATCGCACCGCCTCCCGCATTAGCGAGCACCTTATAAGCGGCGCGCGTCTGCTGATAGAACTCCGGCAGCGGCGAGATCTTGGGCGGTTCCTCGCGATGCACTTTCAGCCAGAACTCGCGCTCGAATCGCTCGTGCTCCTCCGCCGCGACATCAACCGTGTTGAAGGTGCCGTTTTCATCCTTGAATTTGCGGATAAGCGCGATCAGCGGCGCAAAATCTTCTTTGCGCGGCGGCGAGTCGCCGACCAGCACGATGACCTTCTTTGCGTAGGGCTTCCAATCCATCTGGTCGACCGCGGCCTGGCAGGCTCCGTAAGTATCTTCTTCCCATTCACCGCCGCCCTTGGCGGTTATATGAGCCAGGAAGTCGCTCAGCTTAGTGGGAGACAATGTAAGCGCCTGGACTTCTCTCTTTTCACCCTTGCCGCCGAACACGATTATGCCGACCCGGGCGATCGGGACCAGGCGGTGAATGGCCTGGACCAGCTCATTCATCTTGGCTTTGACGTCGTTGATGATCAGGCCCATCGATCCGGTGCCATCGATCACCAGCACCACGTCAAGGCCTTTGCGGCGCAGCTCTCCGATGAATCCGCCGAAACCGCTGCCAATTCCACGTCCGTACCCCGAGCCCATGCCGCCGCCACGCCCGATACCGATACCGCCGCCGCCCGCCGCCCGCACATAATCATTGGCCAGGCCGACAGCCTGCGAGGTATCCACCGCTTGCGGCGCTTCCTGCTGTGGCGCGGTATCCGGCATCGGCACTTCCGGCATGTCGAGATCCTGCATCTCGTTTTGATTGCCGCCGCCACCGCCGGCTTCCAGGTTGACCATGATGAGTTCGCGACCCCGCTGTTCGTGCACCGTGATGATGAGGAACAGCAGCACAATGACGTGGATGGCTACTGAGAGAGGAAAGGGGCCAATCATCAGCCGTAGCGCGTCGCGAATCTTCTGCAGCCGGCTTACATCGGCGGTGTCTTCCTCGCCGTGAAGCTCGGCCTGCGCCTCACGCTTCGACATCAGGCGGTAAAGAATGAACGCCGTGATGAAGGTCGAGAGGATTACCAGTATTACAATTCCAACGATCATAGGTTGCTGTGCTCCCCGCTGCTACGCGCCACCACTGGGGGCTCCCCCACCGGAGCCGCCGCCCGGAGGCAGCGACTGTACGGCGATCGCAATAGCCTCAGCGCCTGCGGTTTTTGCAATGTCGAGAATCCGCACCATGTCGCCCAGTATAACCTTGGGGTCGCCCTGGAAAATCACGATTTTGTCCGAGGATTGCAGCGGTGCTAGCTGCTGCTGCAGCGTGGTCATTAGCTGCGCCTCGGTGACCTGTTGGGATCCGACCAGGATCTGATGGTCCGCGGTATAAGTCACCACGATCCCCTTGGGCTTTTCGTTGGGCTGGGTTGCCTCAGCCTTGGGCAGATCGACGTGTGCGGCCGACTCGATAGTCACCGCCGTGGTCACCATGAAGATGATCAGCAGGACCAGGAATATATCGGTGAGCGGCGTGATATTGATATCCGCAAATACACCGCCGCCACCGCGTTTTGTTCGTTTTTCTCTTGCCATCGGCGAATCCTCTTGCGACTGGATACGCTCGCGGACGTATCACGCTCCGCGGCTCAGCCTCCCGATGCTCCCTGGTTGGCTAGCTGTGCACCTGTCACTCGTTTGGCTGCAATCGCTATCTGACCCGCGCCTGCGGCCTTTGCGATATTCAGGATTCGCACCATATCTCCCAGCAGCACCTTGCGGTCGCCCTGGAACACAACGACTTTGGAATCGACCTTCCCCAGCGCTTCGCGCAACGTCGGCAGAAGCTCGCGCTCCGGCACATCTTTTGAGTTCACGAACAGTTCGTGCTGCGCCGTATAGGTGACGATCACTCCCTTATTCTCAGGACTCGTGTTGGTGGCCTGCGGGAGATCGACGTGCGCCGCCGATTCGATGGTGACCGAAGTAGTCACCATGAAGATGATCAGCAGCACCAGGAAAATGTCGGTCAGCGGGGTGATATTAATGTCGGCGAAGACCCCGCCGGCTTCACCCTTCGGACCACTAATGGCCACTTGTCTGCCTCCCTTGGAGTGCTGCGTCCATCAGACGGTCGGCATTGATATGCAGGATCGCGTTGATATTTTCGATTTTGGTCGAAAAGTAGTTGTAGAAGATAACCGCGATGATCGCGACCGCCAGTCCAAGCGCGGTTGAAATCAAGGCCTCGGAAATACCGGCTGCGACAACCGAGAATCCGCCGGTGCCCATGACCGCCATCGATTGGAACGCGACCAGGATGCCGACGACGGTGCCGAACAGGCCGATAAATGGAGCCGATGCGCCGGCGGTTGCCAGCACCCAGACGTAGCGCTTGAGCTCAAGCCCTTCCTGGTAGCGGCGCTCGTCGTCGAGCTCGACAAGCTGATCGTGATCCATGGTCTGGGCCGCGGAAATCAGCGTATGGAACAGGCGATCGGAGCAATTCGCGCGCGCCTGAGTCGCCTGCAATGCCTGATTGAAGTTACCCTGGCGCAGTTGCGGAATAAGCGCGTCAGCGGTTTTTGCCGCCCGGCCCATAATTCCACGCAGCGCCCACAATCGCTCGAAAATAATTGCCAAGCAGATCACCGAGATTAGCAGCAGCGGGTAGGTTGCATAATAACCCTGCTGAATCATCGCCAGAATGCCAAACTGATTACCCATCGCCTGTCCTCACTGAATGTGGTTAGATTTTGAGCGGTTAATTTCCGGTTCCGCCCGAACCCTTTATCCCAGACCTGTTTCGCGGTTCTCCCCAGAACCGGCGGCTACGCTTTGCTCGTCTCCCGCGTCCGATTTGGGATGCACCAAACGGAAATCTCCGCCATGTACGGAGATCGAGCGGAAGCTCTTAATGGAACAAAGGGTAGTTTTTGTCAAGAGGGACTAATGCTTCGGAGAAAACCTGATCATTCGCCGCCGAGTAGCGCCGTGTTTCTCAAAGCTCGTTTGCCTAATTGGCCTTGAAGTTTGGAGGGAGTGGCCGATGGAAATGACTATAGTCGTGCGCCAGTTCAAGCGCAATCGTCAAAGACGGTGATAAATTCTAATGAGCACCGCATTCGTGAATCTAAACCGATCCACCGCCGTGACTTTCGCCCAATTTATGGCATCGCAATTGCCTTGACTTATTTTCCCATCGCGTCTATCCAAAGTCTGGCCGCTACGCGGTATTCTTTTCGAGATCGTAAGTCTCTCAGGTAATCGAACTTGCAACCTGGTTTTGCGGCGGCCGCCCGCGCCGGAATTAGAATGGTCAGACAGACAGCGCCGCGGATGGCGGCCTGCGCGATCGGATTGCTCATCGCGCTTACGCTCCCCGCATGTAAGCAGTCCGCACCCGCGCACGTTGCGCCGGCTGCGACGGTTAAAAAAGTGGCGCTCGGGCCCGACGAACCGTACAAGACGCTGCCGCCTGACATGTTTCCCGATATGCCGATCTACCCCGGCTCGACGATCCTGCACGTGCGCCGGCCCAAGGGCGCGATGCGCGAGATTCTGTTCGAAACCAGCGCGCAGATGCCGGTGCTCGTCACCTACTTCAAGGATCAGCTCACAAAAAACAATTTTCATATTACTTCGTCGCTGGTGATGCCGGCGCGGCGCACCTGGTCGTGCGATTTTCACAAGAATGGCCGTCCCTGCACGCTGATGGTTTTTCCCAGTGACAATGACAAGTCGCGACTGACTATTGACTTGATTTATGAGATGCCGGCGAAGATGGATCCTTCGATGATTGAACCGCAGGAAGTCTTCGACGTTGTTGGACCGGGAGAAGTCGCTCAAAAGACTCCGAATCTGAAGCAGAACACGAAGAGGAACTAGCACGAAGAGGAATTAAAAAGATGGCACTACTGAATGGAAAGGTCGCGGTTATTACCGGCGCGGGCCGTGGAATCGGCCGCGAAGAGGCGCTGCTCCTGGCAAAGCAGGGCGCAAAGGTGGTGGTGAACGATCTCGGCGGCCACTTCGACGGCACCGGACAATCGCGCTCACCCGCCGAAGACGTGGTCAAGGAAATTCGCGCCGCCGGTGGAGAAGCGGTCGCCAATTACGAGAGTGTGACCGATTTCAAGTCCGCCAAGCGCATCATCGAGTGCGCGATCGATAACTTCGGCAAGCTCAATGTCGTCGTCAACAACGCCGGCATCCTGCGCGACCGGATGATCTTCAACATGAGCGAGGAAGATTGGGACGCGGTGGTCGCGGTGCATCTGAAGGGCACCTTTAATCTCGCCCGCCATGCAACCTCCTACTGGCGCGAGCAGCATAAGGCCGGCAACGTGCTCAACGGCAGGCTTATCAACACCAGTTCCGATTCCGGACTGCTCGGCAACGCGGGCCAGGGCAACTACGGCGCAGCGAAAGCCGCGGTAGCCGCGATGGCGGTGATTATCGACCGCGAGATGGTTCGCTACGGCGTTACAGCTAATGCGATCGCGCCGGTCGCTCGCACCCGGCTGACCGTCGATGCGACCCCGCAGACCGCCGCCGGGATGGGCACCGTCAAGGCTGGCGAGTGGGACCCGTTTACTCCCGCGCACGTCGCGCCGCTCATCGCATGGCTGTCGAGCGACGATGCCAAAGACGTGCATGGCGAAGTGTTCCGCGTCGGATTGGGAACCGTGTGGCTGATGCAGGGATGGCACTCGGTCGCCAAAGTCTCGAAGAAGGGTTCGATGTGGGATCCGGCCGAACTCGGCGCCAAACTCAAGGAAGAACTGGGCAAGGGAGTTACCAAGAAGGAAAGCATGGGCAGCGTGATGGCTGCTAACTCCTGAGCAACTTGTCAGCTAATCGAGATAGCGGAAAATCGGAGAGCGCGGCCTCAAAAGGGCCGCGCTTCCGTTGTATCCTTTTCATCTGTGCCGCAAATACCGCGCGCAGCGTGATGGCCGAGCATATGCTGCGCCGCGAGCTTGATGCGCGCGGGCTTGCGCCTCATGTTCGCGTCACCTCCGCGGGAATTGCGCCCTATGCCCGCGACGGCGCGCTGGTTTCGCTCGATACCCGGCTCGCGCTGCGCGAAGACGGCATCCATCTCGGCGAGGAAGCGACCTCGACCGACTTGAAACGCCATCCCGAGTTGCTCGACCAGGCGGACCTGGTGATTGCGATGACCGATCAGCAGGCCCGCGACCTGACCGAAAAATTTCCCGCCGCGCGCGAACGCCCGGTCTATACGCTGCGTTCATTCACCGGCGGCGCGGGCGATATTGACGATCCATGGGAAAAAGGCGATGAGGTTTTCGCCCAGTGCCGCGAGGAAATCAAACGCCTGCTCCCGGTGCTAATTGATCGGCTCTGCTCCGACTAACCCTGTTCCGATTGATTAAAGGAGGCGCGTCATGCGCTTCGAAAATCCGCCTGACGAGGTTATCCGCGGTATCCTCTCGCGTCCGACCACCGTCGCGGTGGTGGGATGTTCGGATGATCCAGCGCGCGACAGCTTGAGAATCGCAAAGCTATGGAAATCGCGCGGCTACCGGGTGATTCCGGTTAACCCGACGCTTAACTCCGATGCGCACGCCGCGACGCTCGGCGAGACCTGCTACGCCGATCTGGATTCGATTCCCGGCGCGGTAGAAATCGTGGATGTGTTTCGCCGCTCGGAGTTCGTAAGCGCCGTAGCTGATGAGGCGATCCGCAAGCGCGCAAAGATTCTCTGGTGCCAGCTCGGCGTTATCGATTATGCGGCCGCGGAGCGCGCTCGCGATGCCGGTCTTACCGTGATCATGGATCGCTGCCCCGCGATCGAGTACTCCCGTCTGTTCTAATCGCGCGCCGCTCAGACGGGCAGCGGCGATGTGCCCCACTCGATCGCATTTTGAAGCAGCCGCTCGAACTCCGGCACTTCCCATGATCCGCGAAACGTCAGCGGAGTCTTTCCGGACGGCGCCACGCTCGAATCGACGAACGGCTGCACGTTGTTGGTCGGCGAATGACAATGGCCGAGCGCGATGTATGCGACGCCGCCTTTTCCTATCGTGTGCGAATAGCCGAGCACCCGCGTCTTGCCGTCCGAGAGTAGCGACGTGTCGCGCTCGTAAACGAAGCCAAATCCCGCCGGCGACGGGTCGCTCGGCATATAGGTCGTGAGTAGGATCCGGCTCGTCTCGGGATGCTGCAACTCGATCAGGTAAAGCTCGTCCGGCACCTCGAACGACGGCGGCAATCCTTTCGTGATTGGATCGGCGGTGTCGGCAATTTCGACCCGGAATTTTCTGACCGGCGGATGATTCAGGAAGAAGCTTCCCAGCGTGTCATGATAAGCGCCTTTCACCATCTGCCGCCGATGTGTTCCGACTCGTGCGGCTTTTCCGCCGCTCGTGCCGTGAAGCGCAATCCATCGTCCTCCGCGATCGATCCAGTTTCGGATGAACTGGTTCTGCTCGGCGTCCGGATATGGCCCGGCAACATAGGTGATAAGCAGCCGCGAGTTCGGCAGCCATCGCTCGATATCCGCGTAATCATTGCTGACCGTGGTGTAGATCTCCGGATTCTCTCCGAGCATCCCGAGTAGCCGCTGCCGCGCGTAGTTCATGTCGTGCCCGGCCGCGGAGCCGGGCGGAAATCCGCCCGCGATCAGATGAACCGGAATTACCGCTGGTCTGCTCATCGATTTAGTCCTCGCCCGATACGATGACCGATTATCGCGCATCGCCGGATTTTCGTCGAACCGCTTGGGTCGCATAACCGCGCCGCAATCGGTAACGTAACGCTGCCACTGCGACTATCCATGAAGCTGCGTAAATGGAAAACGCTTAGCACCGAGGCGGTTTATCGCACGCCGATCTTCGACCTGCATCGCCAACGCGCCGCGCATCCGATTCGCGGCGAGCGCGATTTCTTCTTGCTCAGCGCCACCGACTGGATCAACATCATCCCGATTACCCGCGATCGGAAGGTCGTGATGGTGCGGCAGTTCCGCCACGGTATCGTGGATTTCACCGTCGAAGTGCCGGGCGGGATGGTTGACGCGAGCGACGAGTCGCCGATGGCGGCGGCGCGGCGCGAGATGGTGGAAGAGACCGGCTACGACTCCGACGCTATCGTCGAGCTCGGCCGGGTCCATCCCAACCCCGCCATCGAGTCGAACGTCTGTCACTCGTTTCTTGCGCGCAACGTAACGCTCGGTATCAAGCCGAAGGAACTCGGCGCGGAGGAAACCCAGGTGGTGCTGGTGCCGCTGGCCGAGATCAAATCGATGATCGCGACCGGCACGATTATGCACGCGCTTACAATCGCGGCATTCTCTTTCCTGCAGATCTACAATCCGCCGCGCCGGCGCTAGCGCGGCCCGCGCCTAATGCAATTCATACGGCGTGGCTTCGATACTGCCTCCATACATCCAGACGACGAAATGAGCGGTGCGGCCGACCGGTCGATAGCCGCTTTTGAAAAGCAAACTGTTCGGCACCGCCACGATTGGCATCATCTGGATCGGAGAATCCGAGATCACGACTTTCACCTTATGATGTGTGACCGCGTCCTGAATCTCGCTCGTCCAGTAGTGAGCGGTATCGTCAATCAGGCGAAAAAAATCCTCGTTGCCCATCCGCGCTCGCGCCGCTAAGAACCCGTATTTGGCGTACTCGGCACGCGCTTCCCGATAGACGCCGTAGGTCTCCGGAAACCTGACCAGCTCGATTCGGTTTGCCTCGAAGCACACGAATGACGGCGCGATGATAGTCGCGCCCGGAGCCGTAGCCTGGTCGATAACCGACGCCAATTCCGAAATTTCATAGCGCGGTACGAATCCGAATCCATACACGCTGCCCCGCAGCCAGTTTTCGTTCACCAGCGGCGTGAGCAGCGCCAGGCAAACGATAATCAGCGCGCCGCCGCCCGAGATCCAGAACCAATCCACGCGCCGATGCGTCTCGGTTGCGATAAGATCGCGCGCCGCCGCGATAATCCGCGTCGCGCCGATTGCCGCCACGATCGCAATATACGGCAGCGCCTCCAGATAATTGTGCCCCCACGCGGTTGGGCTGAGCAGACCAAAGAAGATGTACTCCGCGGCCGCCATCGCGATCACGACCGCGGTTGTGCGATCGATCGCTCGCTGCAACCCAAGTGCAATCACGCCTAGGATCGCCAGCGGCGCGAGCAGGTCGAGAATAACAGCGGGGTAGAGCGCGATCCGGCCGGTCGTGTCGCGGCCTTTCATGAAATGGAAAAAAAAGACCTGGAAAATGAAATCGAAGCCGTAGCGCCAGTAACAGAACGCGCTCAGAATCGCGAGCGCCGCCGCGATGCAGATTCCTATCGCGATCGCGTAGAGCAGTCGCCGCTCCGCTATCGCGATATAGAGCAGGATTACCGTGGCCGGTATCGCCGCGGTAAGTTTGATCGCGCACGCAAACGCGAGCAGCACTCCGATCGCGACTGCGCGCCACCCGCGGCGGCGTGTCGCCAAGTCCAGCGCCAGGATTAGCGCGCCAAGCACCAGCGGCGCGACGAAGCATTCGCGCTCCCATGCGTGGTAGCGAAAGACGAGCGAGCTGAAAGCGTATAGAATCGCCGACGCGGCCGCGACCGGGCGGCCGCCCACTCGCATCCCGAGCGTGAACGCGAGGATGCTGGTGATATAGATTGCCGCCTCGTTCAGAAGCTCAAGGCGCAGATAGCTTGCGCCAACCACCCTGATGTACGCGGCGGCGATCCATTCGAGCACGGGCAGATGAGGATGGACAAAATCCAGGTACGGGCGCATCCCAGTCGAAATCAGGTATGCGCTTTCCAGATAAAAATCATCCTCAACCCAGACCTGCGGATAGTAGAGCCTGATGAGCCGCGGCGCGAGCAGGATCAGAGCAAGCGCCGCGCCGATTGTCGCCGGCGCGGCTATTTCCGACGGCGCTCGCGCCTCATTCTTTCGCCGCGAGGTTTGCGATGAACGCGGCAAAGTCATTGAACCCGCGCCGCCGCGCAAAACCTGCGCCCGAGACCTCCGCGCCGTCCGTGTTGCGCGAGACAGTAGTCGCCGCGATTCTGATCCTGCTTGCGACCGTGATGATTCGAACCGGCGGATCGCGCCGCGGCGTCAATCTGATGCCCTGGCCGGACGGCCTCGAATACGCCGCCGCCGCGATTAATCTCGATCATGGACGCGGACCCGTCCTCCACTTCGGAGGATATTCATATCCGTCGCGATATACCGCTGGCTACCCGCTGATTCTCGCCGCGCTAGCTCCGGGACTGAACGGGCCTGAGCGTCTGTACGTCGTCAATGTGGCGATCGGGATGCTCGAGGTGGGCCTGCTCTTCGCCCTTGCCCTGACCTTGTTTGGGCCTGCCGCCGCGATCGTCGCCGCACTGCTGCTCGCGCTGTCGCCGGTTTTCCTGACCTATTCCGACCTCGTTCTGAGCGACGTCCCCGCGATGTTGATGGTGACAATTCCCGCGCTGCTGCTCACCCAAGTGGACCAGGCCGAGGCGCGCGGCTCTACTCGCCGCATGGTCATCCTATGGGCGCTTGTCGGCCTCACCTCCGGCTTTGCGGTGATTATCAGGCCGACCAATGTCGTGATTCTGCTCGGGTTCGCGCTATGCCTCGTGATGGTCCCGCCGGCGCGCATCGCGACTGTCGATAACCTGAAATCGGCGTGTGGTTTCGGGGTCGGATTCGCGATTCCGATTCTCTTCCAACTGCGCGAAAACGCGGTTTATCTCGGCGGCCCATTCAGGAGCGGCTATTCGTGGTGGGTATCTGAGGTTTACGGCAGCATGGGTGGCACGTTCAGCCCTGCCTATCTGTTCGGGCCGACGCTGCCGCGCGATCCGATCGGCAACGTCCCGATCTACCTGACCTCGCTTCTGGGTGTGGATGGGATGCTGGGGAGCCCGGGTGACACGCGCTATCTGCTCTATCCGGTCGCGGGCGCTATTTTCGCGATAATCGGGCTGGTCGCGGGCATGCGCGCCGCCGATTCGCGAACCGCGCGCCGCGTGATCTGGTTTGGAATCGGATTCCTGGTCCCGCTGATCCTTCTTTACTGCTTCTACCTGTTCACCGACGTGGTTTTCATCCTGCCAGGATGTTTTGTACTGTTCATTGCCGCCGGATACGGAACGGTGCGCGCCAATATCTTTCTGCGCGAGGTCTATACACGTGCCCGCGCACGAACCGGCCGCAGGATCGCGGGCGCGATCGCGGTCGTGATCCTCGATTTGATTCTGGTGATTGCGCTTGCCACCGAAGCCGCAGTCCGGCTGAGCATCACGCCTCCGAAATCAGAGATGGTCCCGGCGCTGATGCAGGCGAATGCGAAAATCCCTCCGCACGCGACCGTAGTCAGCAACATCTCGCTTCAGTTTCTGCAGCTTTATATTCCCGGCAGCGACCGAACATTTATCGGCTTTAATTCACTCGATCCGGGCGAGCAGTTCACCGATTATCATCTGCATCGCCTGTTCGACAAAATCGGGCTGGGATGGACCGGCAGAATTCCGCCGACTCTGTTTATCGGCGGTACTCTCTCGCAGAACGTCGAGAAATCGATCGCGGATGCGGCCCGCTCGCCAGAGGACGGCGCGGTGCTGCTGCTCTGCGCGCCCGAGTCGCGCGATTACAGCAATACCATAAGGGATGAAGTTGCCGACTTAAGCATCGCCTTTATGCTACAACCGATGATTGAAAATGCGCAGGTCGCCGTCTATCGGCTGATCCCTCGCTGAATTTTGGATTGATGGGATCGCCTTCTCTGCTAGCGTGTTCAGAAGAAACGGGTGCTCTTCGACAGTTAACGATTCAGCTCACCGAGGATTATCAGTATGAAACAGAGCAGGCGATTTCTGGCGTTGGCTTCCGCAACTGTGCTTTTTTCAGCCCTCTCTTTGGTTCTTGCGAACGGACTTGCTCGCGCTCAGCAGGATGGCGCCGCGCAGTCCGATAGCTCGGCGGCGCAGCAGGATCAGAACTCGAACGATTGGACCTTCAGTCAGCCGCAAACCGCTGCGCAGCCCGATAAGGCTCAGCCGATCGATGTAGCGGGATGCTGGAGCGGAACTATCGATGACGACGAGACCGGCCCGGGCACCGGCCATCTTTTGTTCGTACAGAAGAATCGGAAACTGCTGCACAGTACGACCGGCGGGCTGGACTTCTCAGACGGAGCCACCGCATCCGGTAAGCTGTCGGGACGGGTGAGCGGCGCATCGTTCGTTCTCAACCATCATAACAACACCTGCCGCATCACCTTTCGCGGCAGCTCGGTTGATGGCGACCTAGTCGGAACCTATATTGTTCGTCGATGCTCAAAGATAACGACTGGCGGGACGTTCAACTTCAGCTTCGACTCAAGCAACTCAAGCTGCCAATAGAGCCGGCGGCATCGATTCGCGCGAGAACCGCGGACGCCGCGTGAATCGGCGCTCGCGGCTTTCTTCCTAATTTAGCCCTTTGGCCTAGCTTTCGATCACGGCCGGTCCGCCCCATCGCCGGCGCATCAGATGGTATGCCGGCCAGATCGTGCCAGTGAGCGCTATTGCGATAAGAAAGTCGCGCTGCCCGCCTCCGGTCGAAAGCGCCAGGCCGAAGGTGGCAAACCAGGTCAAAAGCGGCAGCGCGACCACCAGGGCCAGCGCGACCTTTCCGCCGCCAATCGTGAACAGGCCTTGGCGCGCAGGCTCCAGCCTGCGCAGCCGCACCAGCGCGGCCATCTCGAGCGCCAGCGCCGCCATGTAGAAGAACACGTCGAGCACCACCAGCGCGACAAATCCGAGCGGAATAAGAATCGTGAACACGACGCATGACCAGATGATCGCGCGCACCGGCGTCGCCGTTGTGGTCCAGATGTCGCGGAGCGCCGCCGGCAGATAACCCTCGCGCGCGAGCACGAACGGCATTCTCGATACCCACAGCATCGCGGCCTCGAACACCGCGAACGCCATCACGCTGCCGCCCACCGCTAGCGCGCCGCCGAGCATCGGACCGCCAATTTTCAGGCCCTCGTGCGCGAACCATCCCTCGCGCCAGTTCGCGGAGCTCGGCGCACCCGACAAGCACACCATCAGCGGCAACACATAGCCGGCCACGATCAGCGGCAGCGCCACCGCGATCGCGCGCACATAGTTGCGCCGCGGATTTTCCATCTCCGCGGAGACTACGCTTAGATTCTCCCATCCGCCGAAGTTCCAAATCACAACGGTCAGCGCCGCGCCCAGCGCACCCAGCGGATCCGTGCTGAACATCGGCGCCAGCGGCATCGCGAAGTGCGCGATTTTTCCGAATCCGGCCACCACCAGCGCCGCGAATGGCGCGATCAGCACGATCGCGAGCGCAATCGAGACTCCGCCGACCGGGCGCACTCCCGCGACGTTGAGCAGCCCCGAAATCCAGATGATCGCGACCGCGATCGCCGCCTGCTCCGCCGCCGAGAGCGGAACCAGAAACGAAAGATAAGCCGCAAACAGCACCGGATAGATCGCCATGTCCACCGCGGTGTACAGCAGCGTCAGATAAGCCTCGGCGAAGCCCGCGAACGGTCCGAGCGACCGCTTCACCCAGAAGTAAAAGCCGCCCTCCACCGGCATCAGCGCGGTAAGCTCGCCCGCCATCAGAGCGGTCGGCAGGCTAAGCGTCAGCGGCACGATCAGGCAGAGCAGGATAATCAGCTTCGGCCCGCCAATCCGGACCCCGTCTTCCAAGCCGTACGCACCGCCCGACACGACCAGGAACATCACGCTGATAAGCGCGACCAGGCCCATCCGGCGCGGCCGCCGCCCGTCGGATTCGCGCGCCGAGGAAACCGCCGCGGCCGATGCTCGTACTGTGATGTTGTTTGCCACCGATTTTACGTCGGCAAATGCCTCTAGCCTAAGCCGCCTCGGCCGGGAAAGCGCCGATCGGTTTCGAGTTTGTCCATGTTGTATGGTCGCATCGGACGGCGCTTACAATATAAGATGGCGTTTGGCGCGCGAACCGCGCCATCAGTTTAGAAAAATGTTTGACGCTTGGGAAAACGCGGTGTTAGTTGTATCGAGGAGAAAATCCCGCACTCCAGTTCGTTACATGAAGTCGGCTTCTATATTGGGCCTCGCGGCGCTAGTTGCCCTGACAATATCGCTTGCGGGATGTACCGCTTTTGCGCACACGCAAGGGGTCGGAGAAACCGCGAGCACCGGAGGACTCAACCCGTTCGGCGGCGTTCCCGCGGTTCAGATTCCGTCTGAAGCGAAAGCGATGGGTGCGTTCCTGATCGCCGAGTACGCATCCGACGAGGGCGATCATGCCGAAGCGCTCAAAGGCTACGAACAGGCGGTCGCGGCGGATCCCTCCAACGTGACGCTCAGGGTCAGGCTGGCGACGCTTTACGTCCGCGACGGACGGCTTAAGGACGCGCTCAAGCAAACCGACGACGCCCTGCGCATGAAGCCGGATTCGGTGCCGGCGCGGCTGCTCGGCGCGGGCATCAATTCCGCGCTCGGCAATGACGACGCCGCGGAATCGGATTACAAGCAGGTCCTGCAGGAAAGTCCCGACAATCAGGAAGCGTATCTCTATCTCGGGACTCTGTATGCCAAGAAGGGCGAGTACGACCAGGCCGAAAAAACCTTCCAGCGCCTGATCACGCTCGATCCCGAATCTTTCCTCGGCTACTACTACGCGGGCCGGGTGATGGTGGCGGCAAAAAGATATGATGCCGCAGACAACTACTATCAGAAAGCTCTCGATCTGAACCCCGACTCCGAGCTGGTGATGCTCGACCTGGCGACGCTCAGGACTTTGCAGAACAAGCCCGACCAGGCGGCCGCGTATTACAGGAAGATCCTGCAGAACAATCCAAACAACGAGATGGTGCGCAAGCGGCTGGCCGAGATTCTTGTCGGTCAGAAAAAATACTCGCAGGCAATAGGCCAGCTAAAGCAGGCCGAGACGATCGAAACCAATCCCGTCGACACCCGCACCAAGATCGGACTCTTGTATTTTCAGCGCGGCGATTTCGACGAAGCCGCGACCGAATTTAACCTGGTGCTCGGATCGGAGCCGAACAACACCAAGGTCCGCTACTACCTGGGCACGGTTTACACCGAGCTCGGCGAGAATGATCGCGCGATAGAGCAATTCAATCGCATCCCCGATAGCGACGACCATTATGTCGAATCGCAGATGCAGCTTGCCTACATCTACGACAAGCAAAATGAATACGACCACGCTATCGCCGCGCTCAAGAATGCGCTTGCGAAGAAGCCTAACGATCCCGAGTTGATGGGCTATCTGGTCGGCGTCTACCAGGAGAAGAAGGATTATTCCGCCGCGATCGATGTCGCGCGCCAGATGGTCGGCCTCGATCCCAAGAATGACAAATATCATTTCACCCTGGGCGCGCTCCTGGACCAGAACAAGCAGCGCGGCGAGGGAATGGTGGAAATGAAGAAGGCGATCGCGCTGAACCCCTCGAATGCCCAGGCGCTTAATTATCTCGGCTACACTTACGCCGACGAGGGCCGCAACCTGGACGAAGCCGAGCATCTGATCAAGCGCGCGCTCGACATAAAACCCGAAGACGGATTCTATATCGACAGCCTCGGATGGGTTTACTATCAGAAGGGCGATTATCACAACGCGATCGAGCAGCTACAGCGCGCCGTCAACCTGACCAACAGCGATCCCACCATCACCGAGCATCTTGGCGACGCGTATCGCAAGGTTGGCAAGCTGCGCGCGGCAACCGCCGAGTATCAGGACGCGCTCAAGAAATCCCAGGAAACCGATCAGGTCGCCCGGCTTAAGGACAAGCTTCAGGGTCTCGGGACTTCGGTGAATGCCCTCGGGCACTGAGCGGCGCTCCGCTCGTCTGATTGAGCGGCACTCCGCTCACCTGAAGGTCGCAGTCGTCTTCGCAATCGTTTTCGCAGCCGCCGCGCTGATGTTTGCGGCGTGTGCCAGCATCGCGCCGCAGGCTACCGAGCTATCCGCGAACCAGGGCGCGAGCGAAATCGATACACAAGCCGCTTCCGAAATCGCCCCACTGATCGCGGCGCTGGCGGCCCGCGACCGCACGCTCGTCTCGATGCAATCCGAGGCGGTGATGGACTACACCGCGCCCGACCATCATGTGAAAGCGCGCGAGAATATCACCGCGCTCAGGCCGTCAAGCCTGCGCGTCGAGGCGATGTCGCCGTTCGGCGTCGCGCTGATTCTCGCCGCGCACGA